>CAITSH010000294.1 GCA_903895005.1 uncultured Pseudomonadota bacterium | reverse complement strand
TCGACCTGTTTGTTCAGCACGGCAAGCAAATTGGTGCCGTGGTTGGCGCTGCGCGTGACCCTGAAAACATTCTTCGGGTCGAGCTTGCGCTGGCTGAAGACGTAATACGTCGGAACCAGCGTGCCGGAGGTTGATTGCGGGTCGCCGATGCCGAACGAAAGGGTCTTGCCGTTGGCGAGCATGTCGTCTATGGATTTGAGCGGGCTGTCACGGTGGGTGATGATGTAGGAGTAGTAACCGGGACGGCCTTCGAGGTCGATGAATTGTGCGAACACCTCTCCGCCCGCACGGTCGACGGCCTCGATCGCCGATTTATTGCCGTGCCAGGCAATCTGCAGCTTGCCGAAACGCATGCCTTCGATGATGCCTGTGTAATCCGTCGCAAAAAAACCGTTGACCTTCGCGCCGGTCGCCTTGGACATGTCGTCAAGGAAAGGCTGCCACATCTGCCTGAGTGCGGCCGAGGAGTCCGTGGCGATAATTCCGAAATTCAACTCCGGTTGCTGGGCGCTGACATTGCCGGCAAACAATACCGCAGAGGTAAATGCCAGCAGGGCTTTTAGTGTGCGTTTCATATCGGTTATCTCCTTGGAAACGTGGAACGGATGGTTTACTTTTTTGCGTCCGGTTGATTCAGTGGTTCATGCTTTTCGGAACTAGGCCTGTGCTTCTGCGGGGGCGAAGTTTCCCGCTGCGTTACTTACCGCCTCGGTCCCGTCGAGGAGTTCCTCCACCGCCGCACCGTAGAGCGATTGCAACATCGCCGGCGTGAGGGTGTCAGAGGGACCGTCGTAAATGACCTCGCCCAGGCGCAGCGCGATGGTGCGTGGGCAGTAGCGGCGGGCGAACTGTACCTGGTGCAGGGAAACCAGCACGGTAATGCCGTGCTCGCGGTTGATCTTGGCAAGAATTTCCATGACGTTGCGCGCGCTCTCGGGGTCTAGCGACGCGATGGGCTCATCGGCAAGTATCACCTTTGCGTGCTGCACCAGGCAGCGGGCGATGGCCACGCGTTGCTGCTGGCCGCCAGACAGGGTGCTGGCGCGCTGCCATGCGATTTGTTCGATGCCGACGGCCTTGAGGGCCTCGTACGCCTCGAGTTTTTCGGCGCGGGTAAAACGGCCGGTGATGCTGCGCCACAGAGGCACGCGCGGAAGCAGTCCCGTCAAGACGTTGGTTAGCACGCTCAGACGTCCGACCAGGTTGAATTGTTGGAAGATAAAGCCGATGTCGGCGCGCATGGCGCGAATTTCGCGTGCGACCTTGCCGTCGGTCTGGACTGCGTGCTCGCCGACGCGCACGCAGCATGGGCCGGGATCGGCGGCAAGAAAGCCGGAAAGGTGGCGCAGCAGCGTGGATTTTCCCGATCCGGATGCGCCGATCAGCGCGACCATTTCGCCGGGCTTTACGACGAGGCTGGCTTGCTTTAATGCCGGATGGCCGGCACCAAAGGATTTGCTCAGGGTCGTTACTTCAATTCCGGCGGGCAGGGTGTCTGGGAGCATGGTTGGATGTTCTTATTGTTTCAAGTATTGGTGTCAATGGTTACAGCAATATGACATGACATCGTTTGCCTGCGATATCACGGATTTTGCGCTGGTGTAGTCATCCGGGCGCTGAAGCAGTGTCCGTTCCGGGCGGAAATTCATGACGCTCTGGTTTGTAGATTGTTGACAATCTACAAGCTGCCGCAGTTTAATGTCAAACATGAATAGTGATGCGTACCGTGAAAGCGCCGGAGCGACGGGGTCTGCTGCCTCGCAGCAAAAATCAGCGATCGACCTGCTGCAAAGCCAGTCTTTGACAACCTTGGTGCAACACGAAGTTGAACGTTTGATTGTCTCGGGCGAACTGTCTGCCGGGCACAAGCTCAGCGAAACGGTGTTGGCGGAGCGGCTTGGCGTCAGTCGTGGACCGGTGCGCGAGGCTTTCAGGGCATTGTCCGAATCCGGACTCGTGCGGATGGAAAAAAACCGTGGCGTATTTGTGCGGGAGGTGTCGATCGAGGAGGCCGACGAGATCTATGAGGTGCGCGCCGCCCTGGATGAACTCGTCGGGCGCCGCCTGGCCGCGTCAATCAGTGCCGAACAATTGAAAGAATTGCGCGGCATCATTGAACGCATGGAAAAAGCCAGCTCAAAGCAGGATGTTGAAGCCTACTATCCGCTCAATCTGCAGTTCCACGATGCACTGGTGAGATTCACCGGCAATAAAACCCTGCTGGCGACCTACCGCCGCATCGTCAACGAGCTCAATTTGTACCGACGCGAGACGCTCTCCAACGGCGGAGACGCGTTGCCTGTTTCGACCAAGGAACACCTCAAGATTTTCGACGCGATCGCCTCGGGGGATGCTGACCGTGCCGGGCGCGCCCTGCACGACCACGTGACCGCCAGCCGAGACCGCATGCATCGCGCCAAGGGCGTTGGTGCTGCAGAGCCGGCAAAACAAACCAGAACAAGGAAAGCCGCATGACCGCACGCCACCCCCTTACGGTAAATAACCGGAGTTATCGCTGGATGGACCGCCCGCTCGTGGTGGTCTGTGTCGACGGCTGCGAGTACGACTACATCACCAAGGCCGTCGCCGCTGGTGTGGCACCTTTTCTCGGTCGCATGATTTCCGCGGGCGCGGCGTTCAAGGGCGATTGCGTCGTGCCGAGTTTCACCAACCCTAATAATCTTTCCATCGTCACCGGGGTTCCTCCGTCTGTTCACGGCATTTGCGGCAATTATTTTTACGATCGGGATACCGACAGTGAAGTGATGATGAACGACCCCAAATACCTTCGCACCGGTACCGTGCTTGCCGCGTTTTCTGGGGCTGGCGCAAAAGTGGCTGTGGTGACGGCCAAGGACAAACTGCGCAGCCTGCTCGGGCACGGCATGAAGGGAATCTGTTTTTCATCTGAAAAGGCCGACCAATGCACGCTGGCCCAAAATGGCATCGACAAGGTCGTTGAGATGGTGGGCAAGCCGGTTCCCTCGGTTTACAGCGCCGACTTGTCCGAATTCGTGTTCGCGGCCGGCGTCAAGTTGATGGAAAGGCACAGGCCGGACCTTATGTATCTGTCGACCACCGACTACGTACAGCACAAAGCCGCGCCGGGTGCCCCGGCGGCGAACGCGTTCTACAAAATGATGGATCCGTACCTGGCGCAACTCGATGCGATGGGCTGCACCATCGCGCTGACGGCAGACCACGGCATGAACGACAAATACGGCGCCGACGGCAAGCCCGACGTGATTTACCTGCAGGATGTGCTCGACGGCTGGCTGGGGCAGGGAGCGGCACGCGTGATACTGCCCATTACTGACCCGTATGTGGTGCATCACGGGGCGCTGGGTTCCTTCGCAACGGCTTACCTGCCACCTCAGGTCGATGTCCCCGCCTTGCTTGCGCGACTGTCGGCGCTGCGCGGCATTGAGCTGGCCGTATCGCGTGAAGAGGGTTGCAGGCGCTTTGAGCTGCCGCCGGAGCGCGAGGGCGACATCATCATTGTCTCGACTAAGCATGTGGTGTTGGGGACCAGCGCCGCCAAACACGATTTGTCGGGACTAGACGCGCCTTTGCGTTCGCATGGAGGCGTGTCCGAGCAGACCGTGCCGTTGCTGTTCAGCCGCCGCACCCAGGGCATTCCGGGCAAGGCGCGAATGCGCAATTTTGACATCCTTGATGTCGCGCTCAATCATCTGGAGGTCGCATGAGCTCGGTGCTAAAAGCCAGGGAGGCGGCGAACTTCCGGCGTGAAGCGATGCGTATCGCCGGAGAGAAGGTGTATCGCGATCGCGTCATTGAAGTGGCCAATCCCTACACCGGCGAACTGGTGGGGACGGTGCCCAAGGCGACCTTAGATGATGTCAGGCGCGCCTTTTCCGTGGCCAAAGCCTACAAACCGACCCTGTCCCGCCATGAGAGGGCGCAGATTCTGCGCAAGGCCGCGGATATCTCGCGATCACGCGTGGACGAAATTTCGGACCTGATCACCTCGGAGGCGGGTCTGTCGAAAAAGGATTCGCTCTATGAGGCGAGGCGCGTCTATGACGTGTTCAACTTCGGGGCCAGCGAAGCGCTGAAGGATGACGGGCAGATTTTTTCGTGCGACATCACGCCTCATGGCAAGAAGCGACGGGTGTTTACGCAGCGCGATCCGCTTCTTGGCGTGATAAGCGCAATCACCCCTTTCAACCACCCGATGAACCAGGTGGCGCACAAAGTGGTACCCAGCATTGCCACTAACAACCGCATGGTGCTCAAACCTTCTGAGAAGGTGCCGTTCTCGGCGATCTTCTTTGCCGACATCCTGTACCAGGCCGGCCTGCCGCCCCAGATGCTGAGCATCATCACCGGTGACCCGGCTGAAATT
>CAITSH010000293.1 GCA_903895005.1 uncultured Pseudomonadota bacterium | reverse complement strand
GTCTCTTTCAGCGGCACGTACTTGCCGGGCGAACCGGTGAACACCTCGGCCACGTTGAACGGTTGCGACAGGAAACGCTGGATCTTCCGGGCGCGGGCAACGGCGGTCTTGTCTTCCGGTGAGAGCTCGTCCATGCCCAGGATCGCGATGATGTCGCGCAATTCCTTGTAGCGCTGCAGCGTCTGCTGCACGGCACGGGCGGTGTTGTAGTGGTCCTCGCCGACGACATGCGGATCCATCTGGCGGCTGGTGGAGTCGAGCGGATCCACGGCGGGGTAGATACCCAGCGAAGCGATGTCGCGCGAAAGCACCACTGTGGAATCAAGGTGTCCGAAGGTGGTCGCAGGAGAGGGGTCAGTCAAGTCATCCGCGGGCACGTATACCGCCTGGATTGATGTGATGGAACCGGTCTTGGTCGAGGTAATACGCTCCTGAAGACGGCCCATTTCCTCGGCCAGCGTCGGCTGGTAACCCACCGCCGACGGCATACGTCCGAGCAGCGCGGATACTTCGGTACCGGCCAGCGTGAAGCGATAGATGTTGTCGACGAAGAACAGCACGTCACGACCTTCGTCACGGAATGCCTCGGCCATGGTCAGGCCGGTCAGCGCCACGCGCAGGCGGTTACCCGGCGGCTCATTCATCTGGCCGTACACGAGAGCCACCTTGTCGAGAACGTTGGAGTCCTTCATCTCGTGGTAAAAGTCGTTGCCCTCACGGGTACGTTCACCCACGCCTGCGAACACAGAATAGCCCGAGTGTTCGATGGCGATGTTGCGGATCAATTCCATCATGTTCACGGTCTTGCCCACGCCGGCGCCGCCGAACAGGCCGACTTTTCCGCCCTTGGCGAAGGGACAGATCAGGTCGATAACCTTGATACCCGTTTCAAGCAGTTCTTGCGAGGGCGAGAGGTCTTCGTACTTTGGCGCCATGCGGTGGATCGAAGCGGTCTTCTCGGCACCAATGGGGCCGGCTTCGTCGATCGGGCGGCCCAGCACGTCCATGATTCGACCGAGGGTCTTGGGGCCGATCGGCACGTTGATCGGGTTGCCGGTGTTGACCACCTTCATGCCGCGGCGCAGGCCGTCGGACGATCCGAGAGCGATGGTGCGCACGATGCCGTCGCCGAGCTGCTGCTCGACTTCGAGCGTCAGCCCGATCTCGTCCATCTTGAGAGCGTCATAGATCTTGGGCATCTGGTCGCGCGGGAACTCGACGTCGATAACGGCGCCGATGCACTGAACAATGGTTCCTTGGTTCATGGTCATATCCTAACTAGGCTTACGATTCGAATTCGGTTGTAACGGTTAAACCGCCGCCGCACCGGCGACGATCTCAGACAATTCTTTGGTAATGGCGGCCTGGCGTGTCTTGTTGTAAATCAACGTCAGTTCATCAATTACGCTTCCGGCGTTGTCGCTGGCCGCCTTCATTGCGACCATGCGCGCCGACTGCTCAGACGCCATATTTTCGGCCACACCCTGGAAAATCATCGACTCAACGTAGCGAGTCAGCACTTGGTCGAGCACGGATTTCGCATCTGGCTCGTAGATGTAATCCCAGGAACCCTCGGGCACGCCGATTTTCTCACCGGAAAGGGGCAGTAATTGCTCCATCACCGGTTCCTGCTTCATGGTGTTGATGAACTTGGTGTAGAACACCATCAGGCGGTCGAAGCGGTCGTTGGTGTAGCCGTCGAGCATGGTCTTTACAGCGCCGATCATTTTTTCCATGTTCGGTTTATCGCCCATCTGGATCACGTGCGACACAACATTGGCTCCGAGCCGCTGCATGAAACCGAAACCTTTATTGCCAATGGCGCAGACCTCGAACTGCTCGCCCTGCGACTCCCACTCTTTCATCTTGTTGAGGGTCATGCGCAGCACGTTGGTGTTAAGACCGCCACACAATCCCTTGTCGGTGGTGATGATGATGATTCCCACCTTCTTCACCGAATCGCGCTCAACGAGGAAAGGATGACGGTACTCGGGATTGGCATGGCTGATGTGCGCCGCGACGTTGCGGATTTTTTCAGCGTAAGGGCGCGCCGCGCGCATGCGGTCCTGGGCCTTCCTCATTTTCGAGGCCGCGACCATTTCCATCGCCTTGGTGATCTTGCGCGTGTTTTGCACGCTCTTGATCTTGGTGCGTATTTCTTTTGAACCGGCCATTTCTGCGCCTTGTCGTTTAGCTGTTCACCCGTCCCCGGCGATTACCGGGGACGGAGAGGGTTTAGTACGTGCCGTTTTTCTTGAAGTCCTTGATGGCTTCGTGCATCGTGGCTTCGTCTTCCTTGGACATGTCTTTGGTGTCCTCGATGTTCTTGACGAGGGCGGCGTACTTGTCCTTCAGGAAGGCGCGCATCGCGCGCTCCGCGGCCAGCGCCTTCTTCACATCGATGGCGTCGAAGTAGGAATTGTTGACGGCGAACAGGGTCAATGCCATTTCCCAGACTTGAAGCGGCTCGTATTGCGGCTGCTTCATCAGTTCGGTCACCAGGCGTCCGCGCTCGAGCTGCTTGCGCGTGGTTTCGTCGAGGTCGGACGCAAACTGCGCGAACGCCGCGAGTTCGCGGTATTGCGCGAGGGACAGGCGGACGCCGCCACCGAGCTTCTTGATGATCTTGGTCTGTGCGGCGCCACCGACTCGCGACACCGAGATACCGGCGTTGATGGCCGGACGGATACCGGCGTTGAACAAGTCGGTTTCAAGGAAGATCTGGCCGTCGGTGATCGAGATCACGTTGGTCGGCACGAAGGCGGTAACGTCACCGGCCTGCGTTTCGATCACCGGGAGCGCGGTCAGCGATCCGGTTTTGCCCTTGACGGCGCCCTTGGTGAATTTCTCGACATACTCGGGATTGACACGCGCGGCGCGCTCGAGCAAACGGCTGTGCAGATAGAACACGTCACCCGGATACGCTTCGCGGCCCGGCGGGCGGCGCAGCAGCAGCGAAACCTGGCGGTAAGCCCAGGCTTGCTTGGTGAGGTCGTCGTAAATGATCAGGGCGTCCTGGCCGCGGTCGCGGAAGTATTCACCCATGGTGCAACCGGAGTAGGGAGCGATGAACTGCATCGCCGCGGACTCGGACGCGGTTGCTGCAACGACGATGGTGTACGCCATTGCGCCGTGCTCTTCCAATTTTTTCACCACGTTCACGACCGAAGAGGCTTTCTGGCCGATCGCGACGTAGATGCAGATGAGGTCTTTGCCCTTCTGGTTGATGATCGCGTCGATCGCAACGGCGGTCTTGCCCGTCTGGCGGTCGCCGATGATCAGTTCGCGCTGGCCGCGGCCGACCGGCACCATCGAGTCGATCGACTTGAGGCCGGTCTGCACCGGCTCCGACACCGATTGGCGGTCGATCACGCCCGGGGCGACCTTCTCGATGACGTCGGTCATCTTGGCATTGACCGGGCCCTTGCCGTCGATCGGCTGGCCGAGCGAGTTGACCACGCGACCGATAAGCTCCGGGCCGACCGGCACATCGAGGATTCGGCCCGTGCACTTGACCGTGTCACCCTCTGAAATGTGCTCGTAGGCACCCAGGATAACGGCGCCGACCGAGTCACGCTCGAGGTTGAGCGCGAGTCCGAAGGTGTTTTGCGGGAACTCGAGCATCTCGCCCTGCATCACGTCCGAAAGGCCATGGATGCGGCAGATGCCGTCGGTCACCGAAACCACGGTGCCTTGGGTGCGAATGTCCGCCGACAGCGCGAGGTTCTGGATCTTGCTGCGGATCAGGTCGCTGATTTCAGATGGGTTCAACTGTTGCATGGTAGGTTCCTTCAGAATTCGTGATTCGTTTCGGCAGCGTCAGCTGTTGAGCAGGCCGGTGCCCATTGCGGCCAACTTGCCGCGGACCGAGCCGTCGATGACCTCGTCGCCAACCACAACGCGCACGCCACCGATGAGGTCCTTGTCGACACTCACCGCGGGGTTGATTTTGCGTTTGAAGCGCTTTTCCAGCCCTGCCACCAGTCCCGAGAGTTGCGTCGCATCGAGGTCGTAGGCGGAGACTATCTGCGCATCAACCACGCCCTCGCGCTCGTTTTTCAGCGTTTCAAATTGCGCAAAAATCTCGGGCAGCAGGGTCAGGCGGTCGTTCTCAATCAGTAGTTGGACGAAATTTTTCGCCTCAGCTGAAAGTCCGACCGGGCTTAGGGACATGAAAAGCGACTGCAGCTGCGCCTCGTTGAGGTCGTAGTTTGAAAGGCACGCCTGCATGTCCGCGTTCCCGGCAGCGTTCGCGAGGGTTCCAAGCGTGGCCGACCACGCGGCGAGCGTGCCACCGGTGTCGGCAAGACGGAAGACGGCTTCGGCGTAAGGCCGCGCGAGTGTGGCGATTTCGGCCATGGCGGCTTACAGCTCCCGTTGCAGCTGGTTGAGCAGGTCGGCGTGGGCGGCGGCGTTGACTTCGCGCTGCAGGATTTTCTCCGCGCCGCTGACCACCAGGGCGGACACCTGCTTGCGCAGGGCTTCCTTGGCGCTCGACACCTCCTGCTCGATCTCGGCCTTGGCGCCGGCGATCAGCCGATCGCCCTCGACGTTGGCAGAGCTCTTCGCTTCTTCGAGAATTTGCGCGGCGCGCTTTTCGGCCTGGGCGATGATCTCGGCGGCGCGCGAGCGCGCCTTGCCCAGTTCTTCGCTTGCCAGCTTGCCCGAGGATTCCAGTTGCAGCTTGCCCTGCTCACCAGCGGCGAGTCCGTCGGCGATCAGTTTCTGGCGCTCCTCGATGGCCTTCATCAAGGGCGGCCACACAAACTTGACCGTAAACAAGATGAAGACCGCAAAAGATATTGCCTGCGCGATCAGTGTGAAGTTGATGTTCATATTCGAATTCCCTGGCGGCACCGGTCCGCCTGAAGCGGTCCGGCTGAGCGGTCAGATTACTTAGGGATGACGGCGAGCAGCGGGTTACCGAACGCGAACAACATCGCCACGCCAACTCCGATGATGAACGAGGCGTCGATCAGGCCCAGCAGCAGGAACACCTTGGCCTGCAGTTGCGGCATCAGTTCCGGCTGGCGGGCTGCTCCCTCAAGGAAGCGGCTGCACATCAACGCCACACCGATACAGGCGCCCATGGCGCCGAGTCCGACGATCAGGCCGATACCGATACCCGTGTAAGCCTGAATCATGGCCAGTGCTTGAATCTTATCCATCGTAATGTCCTCTCTTGAACGAAATGAAAATTGTAAAACGGTTAATTGCGGTTCAATCGCCTTGCTGCGCCATCGCGGTCAGCCAAGGCGGGCATTTCAGTGCGTCTCATGCGCCATCGAGATATAAACAACGGTAAGCATCATGAATATGTAGGCCTGCAATGCAACGATCAGGATGTGGAAGATCGACCAGCCGATACCCAGGATGGCGCCAAAAAACGCCCCGCTCAGGCTGGTCGCAGCCCAAAGCCACAGCAACAGAAAAATGATTTCGCCCGCGTACATGTTGCCGTAAAGCCGCAACGAGTGCGACAGCGGCTTGGACACGTATTCGACCACGTTGAACAGGAAATTGAACGGCCAGAGCAGCGGATTGGAACCGAACGGGGCGCAGAACAATTCGTGTATCCACCCGCCCAGTCCCTTGACCGCGATGGAGAAGTAAATCATCAGGAACCACACTCCCAAGGCGAGCGCGAAGGTGGTGTTGATGTCGGACGTGGGCACAAGCCGGAATTCTTCCTGGTGAAAGACATGGGTCAGGACCCAGGCCATGATGTCGACGGGCAGGAAGTCCATCGCATTCATCAAAAGCACCCAGACAAACACCGTCAGCGCAGTCGGCGCGACAAAATCGCGCTTGCCGTGGAACATGCCTTTGACCTGTTCATCGACAAACACAAACATCAGTTCCACAAAGGCCTGGCGCTTGGTCGGCACACCGGACGTCGCACCGCGAACCACCCACCAGATCAGGCCCATGCCGATGATGCCCAGCAGTGCCGAGACCACCAGTGAGTCGATGTGGACGGTCCAGAAGCCGCCTTCGCCAATCTGGCGCGTGGCGAACGTGAGGTGGTGATTGATGTACTCGGTGGGGGTAAGTGTGCCGGAAGCCATCTTGAATTTCTTAGTGTCTGATTTTCAGTGTCTAGTTGTCGCTGTCGCGAACAATAATCGCCATGCCAAACATCAATACCGTGACCGTGAAGGACCCGATCAACACCAGCGGCATGACGTCCTTGTAGAGCATCATGACCAACCCAAGCTGCCCGAATATCAGGATGAACTTGCTCGCCTCCGCCCTGAACAATGAGCGGAGGACATCCCCGGGGGTCTGTCCTTTGTTACGCCGCGATGCGAACCTGCCGTAAGCGTACCCGGCGGTGACATTCACGAGCCCTCCGAGGAGCGCCGATACCGCCCCATGATGGCCAAACCAGATTCCACCCAGTACCGCAAGGGCGAGGCTTGCGTACAACTGCCATCGCAAAACCGTGCGGATTGGCTTGTTGTCTATCAGGAAAGCCATTTTCACCCGCGCGCAAACCGCAAGATTATAAGTGTTCGATGATTGCCAGTCAAAAAATCATGCGGCAGAGCACCAAAGTCCCGCGCTGCGGGCAAGGCCTGTTCAGCCCGCGTAGTCGGCGGCAACACGAATGTCTGCCTTGCCGACCGATTCAATTTCGCAGGACAACAGGTCGCCCGGTTTGACCGGCCCCACGCCTTCCGGCGTCCCGGTGAAAATGATGTCGCCCGGATGGAGGGTGTAAAAGCTCGACGCGTATTCGATGAGTTTATGCACGTCGTAGACCAACTTGTCCGTATTGGACGCCTGGCGCGTTTCACCATTCACCTTGATCGACAAGTTCAGCTTGTTCGGGTCGGCAACCTCATCCTTTGTAACAAGCCAGGGGCCGCACACAGCATAAGTATCCACTGACTTTCGGAAGCTGGGGAGTTCCGGCCCGCGAATTGTCATGTCCAGGCCCATGGCATAGCCGGCCACGTAATCGAGGGCGTTTTCCTTTTTTACCTTGTTGCAGGTCTTGCCAATGATCACCGCCAGTTCGATCTCGTGGTCATTACGACGATCGGGCCAGCGCAAGGCGATTTCCTCGCCAAAACCGATCAGCGCGCTGTTGGCCTTGAGGAACAAGCCCCAGTCCCAGATGTTCTTGTTTTTGATTTCGCGGCCGTGGGCGATGCCCTGGTCTTTTTCCGCCTCATCAATATGGGCGTGGTAATTGATCGGCGCATTGACGATCTTGGTCGGGTTGGCAACGGGGGACTTGAATTTCACCTGGGCAACCGGTTTTCGCGTCGCCGTAGCCGCCAGTTCGCGCACCCGCGGCAAGATCTTGTCGAGATTGGCAATCAGCAGGTCGCCCTGGGGCAGCGGCCAGCGCAGCGCGGGCAGCAGGTCCAGCGCCGCGCTCACATCAAGCACCTCATCACCCTGGATTAAGCCCAGGCGGTCGTTGTCGTATCGGCAAAGTTTCATCGGTTTTGGCGTCTTTTTCTGGCAGTCTGAACGAAGGAGACATGGCGCGCCGGCATTATCCACTACCGGCGTCACTTTGGCAGCGGCCCGGAACCCAGTCCGCAGGCAGGCGAAATCATTCCCCGTTAAGCTTGGCGCTCCAGATATACAAACATCCGGGCACAGACCCGGCCAACAGAAGGATCCACCAATGAACTCATCCCTACGCCATCATCCGCTGCGCGCCCTGAAGGGAGTCGTCGCCGGCCTTGCCCTGCTGCTTTGTGCACTGCCATCCATGGCGCAATCGGAGTACCCAAACAAACCGATCCGGCTGATTATCGGCTTTCCGCCGGGCGGTTCGACCGACATCATCGGGCGCATCGTCGCGCTCAAGCTGAGCGAGCGCTTGGGGCAGCAGGTGGTCGTCGACAACCGCGGCGGCGCCGGCGGCACGATAGGCGCGGATCTCGCGGCCAAGGCCGCGCCAGACGGCTACACGCTGACCATAGGCACCACCAGCACCCACGCCGTGGCGGCAGGCGCCTACTCCAAACTTGCCTACGATCCGGTCAAAAATTTTACGCCGGTGTCACTGGTCGCCGTCACCCCCTACCTGCTGGTGGTCAATCCGCAAGTGCCGGCCAACTCGCTGGGCGAACTGGTCACGCTGGCCAAAAACCAGCCGGGTAAGCTCAATTACGCCTCGGCCGGCAACGGCTCGACCACCCACCTCGCAATGGAAATGCTTAAGGACGCAGCCAGGATCAATCTCGTCCATATCCCGTACAAGGGCAACGGCCCGGCCGACATCGCCATCCTCGCCAACGAGGTACAGTCAGTGTTCGGCTCGATGCCGGCGCTGCTGCAAAACGCCAAGGCCGGCAAGCTGCGCGCACTCGCCGTCGGCACCGCACGCCGCTCCCCGGCCCTGCCCGATGTGCCTACCGTGGCCGAACTGGGTTATCCGGGGTTTGAAGCGGCGCTGTGGTTGGGCGTGCTCGCGCCGGCCGGAACGCCGCAGCCCATCATCGATCGCCTCAACCGCGAAATCAGCGCTATCGCCGCGACGGCGGACTTCAAGAGCCTGATGGACAAAAACGGTGCCGAAGCACTCAGCAACACGCCGGAACAATTCGCCGCAATGATTCGCAACGAAGTCGACCGTTACACCAAGGTGGTCAAGGCGATCGGCGTCAAACTCGACTAAGCGCCACCGCGCTAAACACCAACGCCCTGAAAGCCACGCTGGACGCGGCTTTCAGGGCGTTGTCGTTTCTCAGAAAAAGGTTTTGTCCGGAATGCCGCTAGGCGGCTTTTTGCCGGTTGGTCTCGAAGCCGCTTTCGGTGCCCAGCACGGCGGCCGGGTGCTTGAGGTCTTCCTGCCAGAGCAACGACTCCATGAAAATATTCAGCGGCTGGTCTTGTATCGTCAGCTCGTAAACATAGTCGTCGTAGGAAGCATGGTTGTGCACCGCCCAGCCCGGCGCCGACAACATCAGATCGCCGGCCTTCCACTCATAGCGGTTACCCGCGACAACGCTATAGCCCTGGCCGGAAAAATAGTAATTAATCGCCGCCGAGACATGACGGTGCGGGCGGTCGACAATCTTCGGCGGGCGTATGGTCATGGTGGCGAAAAAATTCGGCGTGATGCCATTGCAGCGCCCGGTGACCGGGTTGTAATACATATATAGGCGGCGGCCGACGTAGTCCTTGCCCAGGGCCTCGAGCTTGTCGAGTTCCTTTTTGACCTGCTGCCACGGAAAGTACAGCGGGTTGTCGTTAACCACCTGCGGGTTGATCAGCACTTCATAGGGCATCAGCATGCCGCCGTCGCTGCCTATGGGGAACATGCCATAAGGGCTTTTCCGGCGCGGATCGGCAGGTTCAGTCTTTTTCTCCGCCGATGCGACCTGCACCAGGGGTTCCTCGTCGGCGACATACACCTGCATGTGCTGCAGCAACGAGGCGTTGGAGTAAGTCAGGCGCACCTGTAATTCCTTGGTGTCGTTGACGTGGAAATAGGTGTTGTAGGACGGATGGTTCCACACGTCGTATTGCTGGAAGTCGATGCGCTTGCCGCCGACCATGGTATGGCCGGCACCGCCTATGCAAAAGTTGACCTCTGTCGCGTTGTGGCGAAAGGGCGCGCTTTTTTCACCCGGCTTCAACACCGACAGGCGCACCTGAATGCCCGGCGCCATGCCCGGCGCGTAGTCCTTCGCGCTCGGATGCACGATCAACGATTCGCGGCGGCCGTTGCCCGGCACCGCCGAGTCGGCAAGGCGCTGCACCTCGGCGTCGATTTCTTCCTTGGTAATGACTATGGGTGCCCACAAGTCGTTTTCGGTGGCGCGCGGCTTGCCGGTGAAGTCAATAAATTTGCCCTTAAGGTTGGCAAAGTCCATGCGGTAATCGTTGCTCATGACAGGCTCCTTGTGTTGACCGTTGATGCTATGTGCGAGGTGTGGTGATTTGGTTCAATTCAATTCGCCGCCTGCGCCTTGCGGGGCGCAAGACGGACTTTGGCTTTTTTCGGTTGGGGCAGGCTGCGCCCGACACCCTGCGCGCGCGCGCGCCTGACGAGTTCGACGCCAAGGGCAAGGTCCGAGATGCCCATACCCATGGCCTTAAACAAGGTGATGTCGTCCTGCGGCGTGCGACGCCGTCCCGACGCGATCAACTTGGCCAGCGTAGGCACATTGTCCCAGCCGGCCTTGTCGTATTGCGTCATGAATTCGCGCGAAAGTTGCTGAACGCCGGGAAGGTTGTCGACGGCAACAGCGGAGACGCGGGCGAACACATCCTGCGTGAATTCCTCGCGATCGGGCCCGATCGCGCCCACCGCGTTAAGGTGGGTACCTTTCTCAAGCATTGCCGCGGTCAGCACCGGTTTGGTCGCACGCGTCACCAGCGTGACGATCTGTGCGCCCTTGCAGGCGGCCTCGACAGAATCCACTTCGGCGACCTCAATGCCGAACTCCTCGCGCGCCTTTGCGGCGAAGGCCGCGCGCTTTTCCGCGGTCGGACTGAAGACTTGCAGGCGCTCCAGGGGGCGCACCGCCAGCATGGTGCCCACCTGCGACAAGGCCTGCTTTCCCGTGCCGACAAGGCCCATGACTTTAGCCGCAGGATCGGCCAGCCAGTCGGCTGCGACACCGGAAATCCCACCGGTGCGCATATTGCCCATGGCAAAGGCCTCGATTACGGCGACGAGGGAACCGTTTTGCGCGTCCCAGAGCAGCAGCAAAGGGCAGGTTCCACCCTCGGTGTGCGCCCAGGTCTTGGTACCCACCAGCCCGTCCAGACGCGCGCCAATCGCATGCAGGTTGCTCTTGCCATACTGCATCAGCGTCTTGGTCATGTTCTGCGCGTCGCCCTTGGCCTCGGCACGCATGGCCGACTCGAGGGCCGCGATGGCCTCGCCCAGGTCCATCAAGCCGACGACCTCGGCTTCGGTGATCCAGATGGGATCGCTCATTCGGCGGACGCCACGAATACGGCACCACCCTCGATCTTTACCGGATAACTCTTGATGTCCACCTTGCACGGCACGCCCGCAGCCTTGCCGGTCGGGATATGGAAAGTGCCCTGGTGCAGCGGGCACTCGATGTATTCGCCATCGACAAAACCGTCGGCGAGGCTGGCCTGTCCGTGGCTGCAGTTGTCGTGCGTCGCATAGATCTTGCCGGCAAGGTTATACAGGCAGACCGGTTCGGCACCGACGTCAACCAGCAGGGTTCCGTCTTCGGGTACATCACTCACTTGGGCTACTTTTGTCCAGTTTTGTGTCATGGGTTCGGGGCGGCAATCAAATTGCAATCAGGTTGAACATCAAAGGGGATAAATCAGGCTGTTGGGCACCAGCAGCGTGTCGAATATGCACAACTTTTCGCGAAAGCGAAGGCGCTCGTCCGAGACCACGAGCTTGTCTTGGTATTGCCCGGCGTTGAACACCTTGGTCGTGTCGTCGTTGAGCGTCTCAAGCGCGAGGTAATTGGCGCGCACCGACAACTCACCGTCCTTCCAACCCATGATGCGGATGCCCGACAGCATGCGGCGCATGTAGCGGGGCGCGTACATCATGGTCTTGCGAATGCCCACCACGCGATCAAGCAGGCCGGCACGACCTTCGGACCTCCAGGTGGCAAGCGGCAGTCCTCGCTCGAAATTCTCACGCGGGATGATCTTGTAGATGCAGTCGTCGGTAAAAAAGCCCGGCCAGTCCTCAAACCGGTCCTCGTCCAGGCATCCGGCGTACTCGGCGTAGAGCTCTTCGAGTTCAAGGCGCAACTCGCTCGCGCTCATGTTCAGGTAACGTTCGGCGGCGGCCATTACAGCTCCATGACTTTACGGTAGTAATCGTAAAACGACCGGATCGCGCACTCGGTCACCATGTGCGGTTCGTCGTGCCAGTCACGCCCGCCCATCTCCATGATGCCTTCGGCGGCGGGCGAGGGCGCAATACCCTGCTGCGAATACTTCATCACCTCGCTGTCGTCGGCCGACACAAACCCGGCCGGTCCCATCAGGTTGGCCTGGCGCAACCGGCGCGTTTTCATCTCGGCATCGTCGTCGGCGTAGCCAAAAAATGTCCAGGCCAGCTCGAATTCACCCGGTCCGCGGGTTACCAGCTGGCGCATCGCCAGGGTGTTGGACTGCTGCTGGATGATCAGGTTGGGCCACAGCGTGGTCATCACCACGGTGTACTCCGGGAACTCCCGGTGCGGCTGCAGCATGGTCGTATCGTTCAACTTGAAATCCTCCTTGAAGGACTTCATGTCCGACAGCGCATCGGTCTTGGCCTGGTCGCCCTTCCAGGAAATCAGCGCGCCGTGGCGGCCGGTGGGATCCATCTGCACCTTGGAGGGCGAATCGGCGCGAAACAGGCCGAAGCTAACGAGAAAAACATGCAGCAGGCTGGCGTGGTACGGGTCCTTGATGTTCTCGAACATCAGTTTCCAATTGGCCGGGATGAGCTGGCGCGAATAGCCCAGCACCTCGAGTTTGCGGCCGTCGAAAATACGGTCGTATAGCGCGAGCATCGAGGTGCCCAGGAAGGCCTCGAACGGCTCGACATCATCGGCGAACGACGCGAATATCGCGCCGTTGCGTACGGATACCTTGAGTTTGCGCAGGCCGTGGTCTTTCGGGTCGAAATCGTCGGGCATGCCGCCCTGCTTTTTCACGCCGCGCCGGAAAGGCACGCCGATAAGATCGCCCTTCAGGTTGTAGGTCCACTGGTGGTAGGGACACATGAACTCGGGCGTGTTGCCAAGATGCTTCTGGCAGAACTGCACGCCACGATGGGCGCAACGGTTCTCGAACACGTTAACGGAACCGTCCTCATCGCGCGTCACGACCACCGGCTTGTCGCCGATAAAGGTGCGCTTGTAGTCGCCCGAATTGGGGATTTCGGCCTCAAGCGCGACGTAGGCCCAGCTCTTGCCGCAAAAAATGCGCTCTTGTTCCCGCTTGTAAAGCTCGGGGTCCGAATAAGCCCAATAGGGCACGCGGGAAAGCCCCCCTTCAGGCCATTGGTAGCCGGGAAAGGCTGGTTTGTCGCCCATTGTGTTCTCCTCCACCTGAAACGAGTCAGGATGCTACGCCCACGCGGAATGTCAATCAATCTCGATTTCCAAATCGATATAATGCCGCTCGCGCCGCTTTCACCCGTACCGATGACCCATCCCGTCACCCCCCCCTCCCCGCCGACTTCGGACTACGTCACCGCAGCCGAGGCGATCGACTTGCTGGCAATCAAGCCGCAGACGCTCTACACCTACGTAAGCCGCGGCCTGATCCGCTCGGTGAACCAGCCCAACCGCAAGCAAAAGCTGTATTACCGCGAGGACATCGACAAGGTCCGCGCCCAAGCCGAAGCCCGCCAGGGACAGGGCATGCCGGCGGCAACGGCCTTGCGCTGGGGGCACCCGGTCATCACCACCGCGGTCACCGAAATCACCCCGGAAGGCCCGCGCTACCGCGGCCGGCTCGCGCTCGATCTGGCACGCCAGGGTTGTTCGTTTGAAGCCGCCGCAGAGTTGCTCTGGACCGGCGTGCTGCACCACGACCCGCTGGTCTGGGATTGCGAGCCGCTGCCTGCCGGGTTTGGCAAGGCCATGGACGGCGCCGCTTTGCAACCGGATCCGCTGCCGCTGCTGCGCATCGATGCACTGGCGACCTCCATGCTGGGCGCCGCCGAAGGCGCCGGCAGCGAAATCCGCCGTGGCACGACCATCCCGGCGGCCCGCCAGCTGATCCAGACCCTGACCGGCTGCCTCGGCTACCTGGGCAAAACGCCGGGTTTTCACATGCCACCCAAATCGGCCCCGGTGGCGGCCACCGCCATACACCTGCTCAACCCCAAGGCCGGGCCGGACAAGGTAGCCGCCCTCAACGCCGCGCTGGTCTTGTGCGCAGACCACGAACTGTCTTCATCGACCTTCGCGGCGCGCGTCGCGGCATCCACCGGTGCCGAACTGCGTGCCTGCATCCTCGCCGCAATCGGCACGCACTCGGGGGCGTCCCTGGGCGGCGGCTGCGACCGCGCCGAGGACCTGCTGCGCAACGCGCGCAACCGCGCAGACATGCGCCAGCAACTGGCGGCCCTCGAACAGTCCGGCGCGCGCGTCCCCGGCTTCAATTTACCGGTGTATCCCAAAGGCGACCCGCGCGCGCGTTTTCTGCTGCGCATGGCGCAAGACTTTGCCAAGCGCAGCGAGCGCGCCCAGTTGATTTACCAGTACATCGAAGAGGCAGAGGGCGCGCTGCATTTGCGCCCGAGCATCGAAGTCGGGCTGGTGGCACTTTGCGCCGCGCTCAACCTGCCCGCGCGCAGTGCCGGCGCGTTATGGGCGCTCGGCCGCACGGCCGGCTGGATCGCCCATGTCATGGAGCAACGCCTCGCCGGCTATCTGTTGCGGCCGCGCGCGCGCTACGTCCCCTCCGCATAATTCACACCCTGGCGGACTAAAACATCCGCAGCGGCTGTATACACGTATAACGTGCAACGTCCCGGTCTGATCGCAATCATGAACACCCGAATTACCGCATCCACAATCACAATTGGCACGGCCATAGCGCTGCTTTTTTCCGCACCCGTCGCCGCGCAAACCCCGGCAAGCCCAGAGGGCATCGTAACCACAGCGGAAAGTGAAGATGAAATCCACATCATCGGCCACTACAACAACGGCGTGGGCACCTCGGATGCCGCAAGCCAGGGCTATATCACGCCCAAATTGATTGAGGCGCGGCCGATGCTGCGACCCGGCGAAGTGCTCGAGTACGTGCCCGGCGTGATCATCACGCAGCACAGCGGCGAAGGCAAAGCCAACCAATACTTCCTGCGCGGTTTCAATCTCGACCACGGGACCGACTTTCGCACCTCGGTCGCAGGCATGCCTGTGAACATGCCCACGCACGCCCACGGCCAGGGTTATTCGGATCTCAATTTCCTGATTCCCGAACTGGTTTCGCGCATTGACTACATGAAAGGCCCCTATTTCGCCGAAGTGGGTGATTTTGCTTCGGCCGGCGCCGCCAACATCGAGTACTACACCAGCATGCCGAAAAATATCGCCGAAGCGAGCATCGGCAGTTTCGGCTACAAGCGCGCGCTGATTGCAGGCACTCCTGCGGGAACATCGTCGGGCGCGCCCAAGTCCGACACCGACGACAAGCGCTGGCTCTACGCACTTGAGCTCTATCACAACGACGGCCCGTGGCAGAACCCGTCGGACTACAAAAAACTCAATGCGGTGCTGCGCTACAGCCACGGAACCAATGCCGACGGCATTACCGTGAGTGGCATGGCCTACACCGGCAAGTGGAATTCCACCGACCAGATCCCGCAACGCGCCGTCGATGCGGGGCTCATAGGTCGTAACGGAACTATTGACCCGACCGACGGCGGCGAGACTTCGCGTTACAGCCTGTCCTTTGACCGCCACAAGGCGATTGACGGGGGGACCTTTCACTTTGACGCCTATGCAATCAAGTATCGCCTGAGCCTGTTTTCAAATTTCACCTTTTTCAAGGAAAGCGCCACCGCAGGCGACCAGTTTCAGCAATCGGATGAACGCAACATTTTCGGCGTCGAACCGAAGTGGGTGATCAACCACAAGCTGGGCGGCCTTTCCAGCGTGAGCAAGTTCGGGCTGCAATTGCGACGCGATAACATCGGCCGTGTGGCCCTCTACGGCGCGACCGCGCAGCAGAAGACCAGCACGACGCGTGAAGACAGGGTGCAACAAACCGGGGTCGGTGTATTTTACGAAAACAGCCTGCAATGGACCGATTGGCTCAAGACCGTGGCGGGCATTCGCAGCGATTTTTACCGCGCCAACGTGCAAAGCAGCCTTGCGGCCAACTCCGGTACGGGAAGCGCCAATATGGCATCGCCCAAGCTGAATTTCATTTTCGGCCCATGGGCAAAAACCGAATATTTCGTCAACGCCGGCCACGGCTTTCACAGCAACGATGCGCGAGGCACGACCATCACGGTCGATCCGCGCAGCGGCGCTGCCGCACAAAAAGTCGCGCCGCTGGTAAAAACCCGCGGCAGTGAAATCGGCTTGCGTACCGAGATTGTCCCGAATCTGCAAAGCTCGCTGTCGCTCTGGCGCATGACGCTTGACTCCGAATTGCTGTTCCTCGGCGATGCCGGGACGACCCGTGCCGGGCGCCCCAGCCGGCGCCAGGGCGCCGAATGGTCGAATCGCTACACGCCCAAACCGTGGCTTATCGTCGACGCCGATCTTTCCGCATCCAAAGCGGAATTCAGCGACAACAACGCGGCCGGCAACCGCATTCCTGGCTCGATAGACCAGGTTGCATCGCTCGGCATAACCGCCAATGATCTGGGCCGCTGGTCGGTGAGCGGGCACTTGCGTTACTTCGGCCCGCGGCCGCTGATCGAGGACAACACACAGCGCTCACAGTCGACCATCGTCACCTCGCTTCGCGGCGGCTACAAAATCGACAACAAAATGCGCCTCAACTTCGACCTCTACAATCTGTTCAACCGCCGCGCCAACGACATCGACTACTACTATTGCTCGCGATTGCGCAGTGATCCGGCCGGATCGACGTGCCGCGACGGCTCCGCCGGGGTGGACGACATCCATTTCCACCCGGTCGAACCCCGTAGCCTTCGGGTTTCGATGATTTTCAATTACTGACCCGATCACCCTATCGCGGACACAATCGGCTGGAAACCCCTGCCAGTTAAGGCTTTCAAGCCGGTCACTCCCGGCACCCCGCGGACGTCAGGCCAGGTCTTGCCGCCGCAGCACCGCCGCAGTCAGGCGGTTCCGGGCTGCAGGATCCTCGCCCGGGCGCTGCGCAATCCACAGCCGCAACACCGCCAATCCTATCGCGAGCACCGGCGGGCCGATAAAAAGGCCGATGAACCCGAAGGCGATCACGCCGCCCAGCACGCCAAGCACCGTCAACAGCAGCGGCAGCTTGCTGCTGCGGCTGATGAGGTAAGGCTTGACGAGGTTGTCGATGCTGCTGATGGCGAGCAGGCCCCATAGACCCATGAACACCCCCCAGCCGGACTGCCCCTCATAAAACAGCCACACCGTCGCGCCGCCCCACACCAGCGGCGGGCCGATGGGCAGGATGGATAGAAAAAATGTCGCCACCGCCAAAATGAAGGGCGCCGGCACGCCGGCGATCAGAAAGCCCGCCAGCGCGACCAGCGCCTGCGCGAGGGCCGTGCCAAAAATGCCGTGCACCACGCCCTTGAGCGAGCTTGCGATGGTGTCGAGCAGCGGCTCGCCCAGCGCACCGGCCACGCGCCTGAGCGCCTGGCGCAGCGCGCGCAGCAGGATCTCGCCATCGCGATAAAAAAAGAAACCGATAAAGCTCGCCAACGCCATTTGCAGCAGCCCTTCGCCGGCGGTGCGGCCCGCGCCAAGCAAAAAATTACGTAGCGGTTCGAGCAACCCTTGGGCTTGCGTAAGCAGGCTGTCGCCGCTTGCACCGATGCGAATCCAGTAATCGGCCAGCAGATCCCCGGTTAGTGGCAGGCGCCGCAGCCACGCCGGCGGCGCGATGGGCCCGCCCCTGAGCAGCGCCTTGACCGACTCGGCCGCGGCGCTAACGTTGTCAGCAAGGCTCAGCGCAAGCAACACGGTGGGGCCGATCACCAGCACGATCAGCAGCATGCTCATCACCAGCGCCGCCAAGGCGGGCCGGTCGCCCAACGCCGAGCGTAGACGCACATACAGCGGCCAGGTGGCCGAGCACACCACGGCGGCAAACAGCAGCGCCGGCATGAAGGGCTGCAACACGAGATAACAGGCGAACACCACAGCCACCACCGCGGCAAGCTGCACGAATTGCCGCCACCTGGCTTCACCGATGCCGAAATCGCCGGCGCCCGTGTGAACCGCCTGCACTAGAGCCATGCGGGTCGCCGGTGACCCTGCGGGGGCCGATGTCTGGTCTGGGGTCATGGCGGCATTATCAAATGGGGTGCGCTGTTGTAACGTGCGCTGCAGCACATACGGCGCGTGTGTACGCTTGTATGGTGCTGCCATGCCAATCGCACCCTTTCAGCATCTTCGCCGCCTCGCCGTGCTTCGCGTCGTTGCCGTCGGCATTGTTGTGATTACCGCGGCCGGCGGATGCGCCGCGGTGGCAAAGGCCCAACCGCGCACCGTGACCCTGCCCGCGTTCGAGGTCGACACCGCTCTGCTTGGCGCGGAAGCCCCCGACGCACCCGTAAGCATCTTGTCCCCGGTATCGCCCGCCGCGCCGGTAACCGCCATGCCTGACATTTCCGCTGCGCCACTCGGATTCGCAAGCTCGCCAATCGCTACGGTGCCTGCGGTCGTTCCCGCGGCCGCTCCAACAACAACGCGAACTGACGCATTGCCCGGCATGCCAAAAGCGGCCGCCCCCATCACACCGTCGGTTGCAGCGCCAAAGACCGCGGCCAAAGTCATTGCGCCGCAAGCCGCTACGGCTGCACCCGTACCGCCCTCGCTTGATGTGGCTTCGCTCAAAACCCGCCTGCGCGACACCAAGGCCATTGGCATATTCAGCAAGCTCGCCCTCAAGAACCAGATGGACGATGTGCTCGAGCAATTTCGCAGCGCCTATCGCGATGGTCACAAAACCGCGCCGCTCACGCTGCGCCAGCCTTACGACCTGCTGGTAATGAAGGTGCTTGCGCTGCTGCAGGACGGCGACCCGGAGTTGGCGCGCTCGGTCGCAGGCTCGCGCGAAGCCATCTGGATGATTCTCGCCAGCGCCGAACAATTTCGCACCGTAGCCTGAACGCGAAGAGAACACCTTCATGAAAACGCGTTTTCCGCTCCGTCCGCGCAACTGGCTTTGGCTGCTGGGCGCACTGTCGTTCATCCCGGCCTTCGCCGCCGACGAAGCGGCATTGCGCAAGGATCTCACCGCGGTTATCGCGCTGTTGGGCAGGCCTTGCGGCCAGGTGGTGGACGCCACGGAAAAAAGCGCTACCGACCACGTCGCCACCTGTGCCAACGGCATGCGTTACCGCGTCTACGTCAACGCCGAGGGGCGCGTCGTCGCCGAAAAGCAGTAGCCGCGCATCCGTAGCGGGTGCGCGCCGATTGCAGCTATCATCCCACCGCCCGGGGCACGAAATGGGTTTCGTGCGGGTCCGATGAGGGAATAGCGCCGTGAAGCAAGACGCAGTCAAACTGACGCAGCAACTGCTGCGCTTTAACACCGTCAATCCGCCAGGCAACGAGGAGTCGTGCGCAAAATTTGTCGGCAGTGAACTCGAAGCGGCAGGCTTTCGCGTCAGCTACCACGCCTTTGCCCCGCAGCGCACGAGCATCGTCGCCACCATTGGCTCGGGCGACAAACCCATGCTCGGCTTCACCGGCCACCTCGACACAGTGCCCCTCGGGAACGCACCCTGGAGCAAGGATGCCTTCGCAGGCGAACTTGACGGAGACCGGTTGTACGGCCGCGGCTCGAGCGACATGAAGTCGGGCATCGGCGCTTTCATCACCGCGGCCCTGCCGCACATCGCCGACTTGAAGCGTTCCGGCGGCCTCACGCTAATCCTCACCGCAGACGAGGAAACCGGTTGCGGCGGCGCCTACCACCTGGCGAAAACGCCGGACGTTATGGGCCGCATCGGCGCGCTCATCGTCGGCGAGCCCACGGCCAACTACCCCTATGTGGGACACAAAGGCGCGTTTTGGCTGCAGGCAAAAACACGCGGCGTGACAGCCCATGGGTCGATGCCCGAGCGCGGCGACAACGCCGTTTACAAGGCGGCGCGCGCGGTGAGTGCGCTGGAGAAATTTGCGTTCGAATCGTCGCCGCACGCGCTGATGGGTTCGCCCACACTCAACGTCGGCACCATTCGCGGCGGACTCAACATAAACTCGGTGCCCGACGAGGCCACCATAGGCATAGACATCCGCACCGTGCCCAACGTCGATCACCCGGCGCTGCTCAAGTGCCTTTGCAGGCACCTCGGACCGGGCGTGGAATTGTCCACGCTGCTTGATGTGGGCAGCGTCTACACCGAACCCTCGCACCCTTGGATGCAGCAGATCTATGACATTGTCGAGCCGGTTCTGGGCGAGCGCCCGGTGGCGCGCAGCGCGACGTACTTTACCGACGCCGCGGCACTCAACCCGGCGCTGGGCAATCCGCCGGCGGTGATCCTCGGGCCGGGCGAGCCGCAGCTTGCGCACCAGACCGACGAGTACTGCCTTGCATCGCGCATCGGTCAGGGCGTGGAAATTTACTCGCAGCTCATCGAGGCCTGGTGCCGCGCCCGCTAGGGAATCCGGCGGCATAAAAAAACCGCCACACCGTTTTCGCGGGAATGGCGGTTTTGCGCGGCGGTCGCGTCCCCGTCACACCAGGGCGACCGCGACGGAGTAATGCTTACGCGACGATATTCTCTGGCAGCACGTCAAGATCGGTGAGACTGAAACCCTGGAAGGTGCGCTTGCGGTTTTTGACACCAAGCACATGGTCGAGCACCCAGTTGTCGATGGCGTGCACCAGCGGTTCATGCTCGGACAGCCGGCCGGGCAGGCTGAAGGGCGTTGACACGCCCTCCTGTTGCTTGACGCTGATGTCGATGTCCTCGGCCGTGGTGATATCCCAGCGCTTGTAGTAGTTCTGCACGATCTCGTCAAAGTCCGGGCGCAGCGTGGTTTCTTTGGGGAAGCACGCGCCGACGATCAGGCGCATGGTGGTCGCGGTAACAGGGTGGATTTCCAGAAACCACATGCAGTCGATGGCGCAGCCGAGCATGGTGCTCGGGTAGATCAGCGGATAGTAGGTGCCCTTGTCCGCCTTGCCGGTCAGCGTCGGAATGCGCGGAAAGGACGCATCGCCAAGGATGACCGCGCGCGTGCCCTCGTGTTCCTTGTGCATCACCACCCAGTCGCCGGCGGTCGAATCGAAAGTACGGTCGTTGGCCACGCTGCCGCGCTGGCGGTTGATGCTGGCGCGGTGCACATGCGGCACATGAAAGGCCTCCATCGCGTTCTCGACGTAGATCTTCCAGTTGCAGGCAACCTCATAGACTTTGCGCTGGGTGCAGACCATGTTCTCGAGGTGATAGCTGGAGAAGGGCATGTCGATGTTGCCAAGGTAATGCTCAAGGCTTTCGGACTTGGGGTCGAAGTTGATGAAAATGAAACCGCCCCACATGCCGGTCTTGACCTTGAGCAGCGGATAGTCGGCCTTGTCAAAGTTCTTCGAGGCGGCCATGCCCGGCGCCGCCATCAGCTCGCCGTCGGTCTTGTACATCCAGCCGTGGTAGCCGCACTTGATGGCCTTGGATGAACCCTTGCCTGTGACGACCTTGGCACCGCGGTGGCGGCAGGAATTGACGAAAGCCTGCACCTTGCCATCGTCGCCGCGCACGATCAACAGCGGCACGCCGGCGAAATCCTGGGTGTAGTAGTCACCGGCGTTGGGGATGTAATCGCCGCGGCC
>CAITSH010000292.1 GCA_903895005.1 uncultured Pseudomonadota bacterium | reverse complement strand
CCAACGATTGACACTACGACGGACTTTCACGCCTCGCGTGCGACAGCCTGCTTTAATTCGTCCTGAGTCACCGGTTCAGCCCTTCTTTTTTGGTGGGGGCAGATCGGTGCAGACCCCCTCGTAAAACTCTGCCGCCAGTCCGACTGATTCGCCCAGAGTGGGATGGGGGTGAATGGTCTTACCGATGTCGGTCGCATCCGCACCCATCTCGATCGCCAGTGCGATCTCGCTGACCATGTCGCCGCCGCCATTGCCGACAATGGCACCACCCACGATGCAATGGCTGTCCTCGGCGAACAGCAGCTTGACGTAGCCCTCGTCCCGCCCGTTGGCAATGGCGCGACCCAGCGCAGACCAGGGATATTTGCCCACGCCCACCTTGATCCCCTGCTTTTTTGCCTCGTCTTCTGTCATGCCGACCCAGGCCACTTCCGGATCGGTGTAGGCGACCGACGGGATTACCCGCGCGTCAAGGTGCGACTTGTGCCCCGCCGCAGCCTCGGCGGCGACATGGGCCTCGTGCGTCGCCTTGTGCGCGAGCATCGGCTGGCCGGCAATGTCGCCAATGGCGTAAATGTGCGGCACGTTGGTGCGCATCTGCGAATTGACAGTGATAAAGCCACGCTCACCCACCGCCACGCCGGCCGCCTCGGCGCCGATTTTCTTGCCGTTGGGAATACGCCCGACCGATACCAGCACCATGTCGTACAGCTGCGGCTCGGGCGGTGCGTTCTCGCCTTCGAACCAGACCTTGATGCCCTGCTCGGTGGCCTCGACTTTCGCCGTCCGGGTTTTGAGCATGATCCTGTCAAAACGGCTTTCGTTGAATTTCTGCCAGACCTTTACGAGGTCGCGGTCGGCGCCCGCCATAAGGCCATCCATCATTTCGACGACGTCGAGGCGCGCGCCCAGTGTCGAATAAACGGTGCCCATTTCCAGGCCGATGATGCCCCCGCCTATGATCAGCATTTTTTTCGGCCGCGAGCGCAGTTCAAGCGCGCCGGTGGAATCAACGATGCGCGGATCTTCCGGCAGTCCGGGCAGCTTGGCCGACTGGGAACCCGCGGCGATGATCGCGTTCTTGAAGGCCACGACCTTGCGCCCTTCCTTTGTCTCGACCGCCATGTGGTTGGGACCGACAAAACTGCCGGTACCGATCAGCACCGCGACCTTGCGCATCTTTGCCATGCCGGCAACACCGCTCGATAACTTGCTGACAACCTTGTTCTTGAACTCGCGCAGCTTGTCCATGTCAACCACGGGTTCAGCGAAGGTGATGCCGTGCGATGCCATGGCTTTTGCTTCGTCCATGATCGCCGCCGTATGCAGCAATGACTTGCTCGGGATGCAGCCGACATTGAGGCAGACCCCGCCCAGAGCGGCGTAACGTTCAACCAGCACGGTGTTCATCCCCAGATCCGCGGCCCGGAACGCGGCTGCATAGCCACCGGGCCCTGATCCCAGCACCAGTGTGTCGCAACTTACATCCGCTGCACCGGCATACGCAACGGCGGCGGGCGCCGATACAGCGGGCTTGGCTACCGTCAGAGCAGAAACCGGCGCAACGGCTGCAGGCGCCAGCGCGGGTTTGGCCGGGGCAGCGGGTGTTTCCCCTGCGGCGGCCTCAAGCAACAGCACCAGAGTCCCCTGCGAAACCTTGTCGCCGACCTTGAGTTTCATCTCCCGGACCACGCCGGCTTGGGGCGATGGAATCTCGATCGTCGCCTTGTCCGACTCCAGCGACAGCAGCGACTGCTCCTTCGCCACCACGTCGCCGGGCTTGACCAGGACTTCAACGACGTCGACATCCTTGAAATCACCGATATCCGGAATCTTTACTTCGAGAAGGCTCATGACTTTGCTTTCAGTTTGATCGCGTGCACATGCAGTGGCGCACCGGAGTTCTTGTCAAATTCAATTCCAGCCATCACGCCCGCCCGCACGACTTCCGCCGCGCTTTTGGCGCGACCCCAGGCGTTGAACATGGCTCCGAGGGAAAAATTACGACCGGATCCGACCGCCCAGTACCGCTCAAAATCAAACACCTCGCGATACGAATACACCGCGTAGATGCCGCTGGCGTTGGCGATCACGGCGGTGATCTGGGAGGACTCATAGGGGTCATCATCGTCTTCCTTGGGGTTGAGGAAGGCCTGCTCCTTGAGTATCGGATGCAAAACCCGGAACGATTCATAAACCTCGGCACGGCTGCCCAGTTTCAAGTCCCGGTGCTTGGCGAACAGGTTTTCGAGCACGAGATGATGTGCCGAACTGCCACATACCCCGACGTAAGAGCCGTTGTAACGCAGGATTTTGTCGTGAACACGTTTGTATGCATCCGCCACCCGTGTGTCCCCGAAGGTCGTCAGCGTGTCGGCCGCCATGGCCACCGAACCGTTTTTTCTGGCAATGCAAATCGTCGTCATCGGATCTCGAAACAATGCCGGGACAAATGCAAATCGGGCTCAACGCTGCGAAAGACCGCCATTCGGGACGGTTCCTTAAAGCAACGAGCGTCGGATGTCGGAGAGCACCGAGGCCAGGTACGAGGTGAACCGCGCGGCGGAGGCGCCGTCGATGACGCGATGATCGTACGAGAGCGACAAGGGCAGCATGAGCCGGGGCACGAATTCCTTGCCGTTCCAGATCGGCCGCATCGCTGATTTCGACACACCCAGGATCGCCACCTCGGGCGCGTTGATGATGGGCGTGAAAGCACTGCCGCCTATCCCGCCAAGGCTCGATATCGAAAAGCATCCGCCCTGCATGTCACCCGCCTTGAGTTTTTTATCACGCGCGAGTTTTGAAACATCCGAGAGTTCGCGTGCAAGGTCGAATACTCCCTTGCGATCCGCGTCACGGATGACCGGTACGACAAGTCCGTCGGGCGTATCGACCGCGACGCCAACGTGAAAGTACTTTTTCAGTATCAGGTTCTCGCCCGTCTTGTCGAGCGATGCATTGAAGTCCGGATACTGACGTAACGCGGTAACACTGGCCTTGATTAGGAATGCCAGCATCGTGAGTTTGAAGCCCTGCTTTTCCGTTTCGGCGGCATTCGCCTTGCGGAAGGCCTCCAGATCGGTGATGTCGGCTTCATCAAACTGGGTGACGTGCGGAATGCCAACCCAGTTGCGGTGCAAATTGGCACCCGAAAGCTTCTTGATACGCGACAGCGGCTTTGGCTCGACCGGGCCGAACTTTGCAAAGTCGACATTGGGCCACTCCGGCAGGTTGAACCCATAGCCACCTGATGAGGCGCCGCTCGTTGCGGCAGCCGGTGCGCCTTTTAGAATGCCTTTGACGAAATTCTGCACGTCCTCCTGGGTGATGCGCCCCTTGGGGCCGCTGCCACCGACTTTTGCCAGATCGACGCCCAACTCACGTGCGAATTTGCGGATGCTTGGACTGGCGTGCGGCTTGAACGTGGCCGACTCGATGACCGGTTCGAACGGCACGGGCGCCGAGGGCGGGGGCGTAATGACGGGGGTCATCGGACCGGGCGCGACCGCGACCGCCGCCGCCGCAACCGCGGGTGTTGCAGGCGCCATCGTTGCGGCGGCAGCGGATTCCTCGAGCAACAGCAACAGCGTGCCTTTGGAAACCTTGTCGCCAACCTTGATTTTCATTTCCTTCACCACGCCGGCCGCAGGCGAAGGGATCTCCATGGTGGCCTTGTCCGACTCCACCGAAATCAGCGATTGCTCGGGCTTTACGACGTCGCCCACACCAACCAGAACCTCGACCACGTCGACTTCCTTGAAGTCGCCGATGTCGGGAACATGTACCTCCTTGATGCCAGCCATTGAGTATCCTTGCTTGTTGTCACATTAGGGGCGCGGTCTTGCGCAGCAACCCCCGCATTCTCACAATCTCAAACCGTCACACTGAAACAGGATTCGGCTTGGCCGGGTCGAGGCCGTATTTCTTTATGGCGTCAGCAACCACGGAAGCCTTTATCGCACCCTCATCAGCGAGCGCCTTGAGCGCCGCGAGCACAACCCAGTGGCGGTTCACCTCGAAATGATGGCGCAACATGCCGCGCGTATCGGAGCGCCCGAATCCATCGGTGCCCAGCACGCGGAAGCCCCGCGCCTTTGGCACAAACGGCCGGATCTGGTCGGCAAACGCCTTCATGTAATCGGTTGAGGCGATGACCGGTCCATCGTGCTTTTCAAGGCACTGTTCGACATAACTCTTCCTCGCGGTTTCCGTCGGATGGAGGAGATTCCAGCGCTCGACGTCGAGCCCCTCACGACGCAATTCAGTAAAACTCGGGCAGCTCCAGATATCGGACGCAACGTCCCAATCTTTTTCGAGCAACTCGCCCGCCGCAATCACCTCGCGCAGGATCGTGCCCGATCCCATCAACTGAACCTTGTGCTTTTTCTTGCCGGCCTCCTTGAACAGGTACATGCCCTTCAGGATGCCCTGCTCCGTTCCCGCGGGCAGCGCGGGATGGGTGTAGTTCTCGTTCATCACGGTGATGTAATAGAACACGTCCTCCTGGTTTGTCACCATGCGACGCAGCCCGTCGTGAATGATGACCGCCAGTTCGTAGCCAAACGTCGGGTCGTAAGACACGCAGTTGGGAATTACCGAGGAGAGCACGTGGCTGTGTCCGTCCTCGTGCTGCAATCCCTCGCCGTTCAGCGTGGTGCGGCCCGCCGTGCCCCCAAGGAGGAACCCGCGCGCACGCTGGTCGCCCGCGGCCCAGGCAAGGTCGCCGATGCGCTGCATGCCGAACATCGAGTAGAAAATATAGAACGGTATGGTCACCACGTTGGTGGTGCTGTACGAGGTGGCCGCTGCGATCCAGGACGAAAAAGCGCCCGCCTCGTTGATCCCCTCTTCGAGAATCTGGCCGGCCTTGTCCTCACGGTAATACATCACCTGGTCCTTGTCGACCGGCTCGTACTTCTGCCCTTCGATGGAGAAAATCCCCAACTGCCGGAACATGCCCTCCATGCCGAAGGTGCGCGCCTCGTCGGGAACAATCGGCACAATGTGCTTGCCGATGTTCTTGTCGCGAACCAGCGCGGTAAGAATGCGCACAAACGCCATGGTTGTGCTGATTTCGCGATCGGTAGCCTTTAACACCTGGTCGAACGCAGCCAGTTCCGGGACCAGCGGCACGGCTTCCGATTTGCGACGCCGCTGCGGCAGGTATCCGCCAAGCGCCTTGCGCCGTTCCTGCAGGTAGATCATTTCCGGAGAGTCAGCCGCCGGTTTGTAGAACGGCAGGGACTCGAGTTGATCGTCAGAGACCGGGATATTGAAACGGTCGCGGAAATGGCGGATGGACTCGATGTCCATTTTCTTTTGCTGGTGCGTCGTATTCTTTCCCTCACCGATCTTGCCCATCCCGTAACCCTTCACGGTCTTGGCGAGAATCACGGTCGGCTGACCCTTGTGCTGCGTGGCTGCGGCGTATGCCGCGTAGATCTTGTGCGGGTCGTGACCGCCGCGATTCAGGCGCCAGATGTCCTCGTCGGTCATGCGCGACACCATCTCCAGCGTCTTGGGGTTTTTGCCAAAGAAGTTCTTGCGCACAAACGCGCCGTCGTTCGCCTTGAAGTTCTGGTATTCGCCGTCGACCGTCTCTTCCATGATCTTGAGCAGCGCACCGTCCTTGTCGCGCGCCAGCAGCGGATCCCAGTAAGATCCCCAGATCAGCTTGATGACATTCCAGCCCGCGCCGCGGAACTCTCCCTCGAGTTCCTGGATGATCTTGCCGTTGCCGCGCACCGGGCCGTCAAGTCGCTGCAGGTTGCAGTTGATGACGAATATGAGGTTGTCGAGTTTTTCGCGCGCCGCCATGCCAATAGCGCCCAATGACTCGGGTTCGTCGGTCTCGCCATCACCCAGGAATGCCCAGACCTTGCGGTTGGCGGTATCCGCGAAACCGCGCGCATGCAGGTATTTGAGATAGCGTGCCTGGTAAATCGCCTGTAACGGACCGAGGCCCATCGACACCGTCGGAAACTGCCAGAAGTCCGGCATCAGCCAGGGGTGCGGGTAAGAGGTCACGCCCTTGCCATCAACGTCCCGACGGAAGTTGGTCAGTTGCTCCTCGGTCAGGCGCCCTTCCAGATACGCGCGTGAGTACACGCCTGGCGCAGAATGCCCCTGGAAATAAATCAGGTCGCCACCATGGCCTTCGTGCGGCGCGTTCCAGAAATGATTAAAGCCTATGCCAAACAGGGTGCCGACCGAAGCGAAGCTCGCGATATGGCCTCCAAGGTCGCCCTCAACGCTGTTGGCTTTGGCGACCATGATCATGGCGTTCCAGCGTGCGTAGGAACGGATGCGCTCTTCCAACGCGTGATCACCGGGCGAGCGCTGCTCCATATGCGGCGGAATCGTGTTGAGATAAGCCGTCTGGGCGTTATAGGGAAGGTAGGCACCCGAGCGTCGAGCTTTATCGATGAGCTTTTCCAGCAAGTAGTGCGCGCGGTCTGCGCCCTCGCGCTCGAGCACGGCCTCAAGCGCGTCGAGCCACTCCTTGGTCTCAAGCGTATCGGGGTCGTTTGCAGCGGGGAATTCGGGGTTCGCGGACATTATTTCCTCATCAACAGCGGGATACGGGGAGTGACACCGGAATCAGCATTCTTCGGAGGGAAGCTTAATACGCGGTCAGAGACGCGGCAAACTTGTGGTTTATCGCGAGAAAAAACGGGGGAACAGCCTGTTTTCGCAATATAAAGCGATAGTTGCATCATACAATCAAGTTCCAACCCCATTCAAGCCCGTTCACGGTGCGGGCAGAGACGCCTTCAGCTCAGCCGGACCGTCCCAACTGTTACAATCTGCGCCCTTTTCAATCCAGCCGACCGCCCCATTTTCAGCCATGCAAACCCGCATCATCGACGGCGCAGCTATCGCACGCACCCTTCGCGCTGAGCTGATTCCGCGCGTCACCGCGCTCGCGGCGCGCGGCGTAGTACCTGGTCTGGCCGTGGTGCAGGTAGGCGACAATGCTGCTTCTGCAGTGTATGTCCGCAACAAAATACGCGCCTGTGCCGAGGCGGGGATGCGTTCAGAACAGGTACACCTGCCAATCGATGCAACGCAGTCCGAACTGCTGGGGAATATTGCAAAGTTAAACGCCGACCCGCTGATTCACGGCATTTTGCTGCAACTGCCCCTGCCGCCACACATGTCCGAGGACGAGGCGCTTCAAGCGATCGCGCCGGCCAAGGACGTTGACGGATTTCACCCTCAAAACGCCGGGGCCCTGCTGGTCGGCCAACCTGCGTTTCTGCCCTGCACGCCCTACGGCGTCATGAAACTGCTTGAAATTGAGGCGATCCCCGTCTCCGGCCGCCACGCCGTCGTAATTGGACGCTCGAATATTGTCGGCAAACCGGTAGCGCTCCTGCTCTTGCAGGCCGGCGCAACCGTCACCATATGCCACTCCATGACGCCGGATCTGGCACATTTCACGCGCCAGGCCGATATCGTCGTTGCGGCAGTTGGCAAGCTGAACCTGCTGACAGGTGACATGATCAAAGCAGGCGCCGCGGTGATTGACGTGGGCATCAACCGCACGGCCGAGGGCAAGCTGGCGGGCGATTGCGATTTTTCCAGCTTGCTGGGCAAGGCCGGCTGGATTACGCCGGTCCCTGGAGGGATGGGCCCGATGACCGTGGCCATGCTGCTTTTCAACACGCTTGAAGCGGCCGAACACAACCCGGGACAGGCAGGATAAATACGCGGGCGGTTGCGATACCGTGGCTCCGCCCAGGAACTCCCGATGACGAACCTGATGCACTCTTTGAAAGTCCGGCATGAGCAATCCATTACTTGATTTTGGCGACCTGCCGCGTTTTGCCTCGATCCGTGCAGAGCACATCACACCGGCGGTGACCGCTTTACTGGACGAAAATCGCGCGCTGATCGTACAGCTGACCGACCGTTCCGTTCCCGCCACATGGCATGACTTTGTCGCCCCACTCGACGACGCCAATGAACGGCTTGGCCGCGCCTGGGGCGTGGTGGGCCACCTTCACGGCGTTCTCGATTCGCCGGAACTTCGCGAAGTCTATAACGCCAACCAGCCGGGCATCGTCCAGTACTGGACGGAGTTGGGCCAGAACCTGGCCTTGTTTGAAAAATACAAGGCACTGCGCGCCTCCGGGGAGTTCTCATCCCTCAGCCTGCAACAACAAAAAATCATCGACAACGAGATCCGTGATTTCCGCCTGTCAGGCGCCGAACTCTCGGACGAAAACAAGCATCGCTACGCCCAAATCATGGCGGAGCTGGCAAAACTGTCGACCAAGTTCTCCGAAAACGTGCTTGATGCAACGAACGCCTTCTCAATCACTGTCTCGGATGCGGCCGAGGTCGCCGGCATCCCTCCGGACAGCCTGGAGCCGGCCGCCGAATCCGCGCAAAAGGCCGGAACTACAGGCTGGAAATTCACGCTGCACGCCCCATCGTACATGCCGGTCATGCAATACGCGGACAACCGCGCGCTGCGCGAAACGATGTACAGGGCGCACGTCACGCGGGCCAGCGAATTCGGCAAACCCGATTGGGACAATACGCCGCTGATTGCACAAATACTCAAACTGCGCGCGGAGGCGGCGCACCTGCTCGGCTACGACAGCCACGCCGAGGTGTCGCTGGTAACGAAGATGGCCAACTCGCCGCTGCAGGTCATCGATTTCCTCAATGACCTCGCCACAAAGGCGAAACCGTTCGCAAAAAAAGACTGGGACGAACTGAATGCCTTTGCCGCAAAGGAACTGGGCATCACCGACATGCAGGCTTGGGACGCCTCCTATGTGTCGGAAAAGCTGCGCGTCCGCCGCTATGACTTCTCCGACCAGGAAGTTAAGCAATACTTCCCCGAACCCAAGGTCATGCAGGGCATGTTTCGCGTTGTCGAGACGATATACGATGTCCAGATCACCGATGACGAGGCTGAAGCCTGGGATCCGGGCGTGCGCTTTTACCGCATCAGCGAAAAAAGCGGCGCGCTCGTCGGGCGCTTTTATGTCGACCTTTACGCACGAGAAACCAAACGCGGCGGCGCCTGGATGGACGAGGCAATCACCCGCCGCCTTCGTGGGAATTCGGTGCAAGCACCGGTTGCCTATCTCAATTGCAACTTCCCCTCGCCGGTCGGGGATAAGCCGGCGACGTTCACCCATGATGATGTGATCACGCTGTTCCATGAATTTGGCCACGGACTGCACCACATGCTCACGCGCGTCGATTACCTGGGTGTTTCAGGCATACGTGGCGTCGAGTGGGATGCCGTGGAACTTCCCAGCCAGTTCATGGAAAATTTCTGCTGGGAATGGGATGTCTTGTCGCACATGACAGCGCACGTGGACACCGGTGCCACACTGCCGCGCGCGTTGTTCGACAAAATGGTCGCGGCAAAGAACTTCCAGAGCGGCATGCAAATGGTGCGTCAGGTAGAGTTTTCCCTGTTTGACATGCAGCTGCACCACGACTTCGACCCGCAAGGCGGTATGACCGCGCAGGGCCTGCTCGATGACATTCGCAGCAAGGTCGCCGTTTCGGTGCCGCCGGCATGGAACCGGTTCCCGAACAATTTTTCGCACATTTTTTCCGGCGGTTACAGCGCCGGCTACTACAGCTACAAATGGGCCGAAGTGTTGT
>CAITSH010000291.1 GCA_903895005.1 uncultured Pseudomonadota bacterium | reverse complement strand
TCCGAAGGGCTGCGCACCCGCGACGGCAAGTTCTTCTCCGAGTCCGGCATCAAGGATGCGTTCGGTCATGCGCAACTGGGTGGCGCGGGCGAACTGGTTGCGAAACTCGTGCGCCAGAAACTCGGCTTGAAGTATCACTGGGCGCTTGCCGACTACCTGCAGCGATCCGCCCGGCACATTGCGTCAAAGACCGATCTGGAACAGTCGTACGCGGTCGGCAGGGCGGCGGTTCGATACGCCCTCTCCGGCATGAACGCGGTGATGCCGGCCATTTGCCGCACCAGCCGGTCGCCCTACCGCTGGGAACTGCAGCCGGCGTCCCTTGCGCGCATCGCCAACAAGGAAAAGAAACTGCCGGCTTCGTTCATCGGGGCGGGCGGTTTTGGCATTACGCAAAAAGCGCGCGAGTACCTCACCCCGCTGATACGAGGCGAGGTTCCACCGCCGTTTCGCAACGGCCTTCCTGATTATCCGGTGCTGAAAAACAGTCCGGTAAAGCGACGTTTGGGTGCGTTCGAAGTCTGAACGCGCCTATGATCCAGTCTTCCCGGCAAAGGGTCGAGCGGGGGAGTGCAGGCGGCAAAGACCCGCAGACGCTTAATCTAGGGATCTAAGGGGGTGGGCATGGACAACACATCTGGCCAGGGCAAGGCTGCAGAAATTCCCGACGAGGTGCGCGGCTGGAGTTGGGGCGCATTCTTGATGGGCTGGATCTGGGGATTGTTCAACCGGACCTGGATTGCGCTAGCGACTTTCATTCCGCTTATCGGCCTTGTCGTGTGGGTGATGCTCGGCCTCAAAGGCCGGGAGTGGGCATGGCGCAACAAGCGCTGGGACGACGTCGAACACTTCAACCGGGCGCAGCGCAAATGGGCTATCGCCGGCCTGGTGATCTGGATTTTGCCCGTCGTCGCCATCGTTGTTGCGGTGTTCGTGTTGGGGATGAACGTCGACATGTTTGATGACGCGCCCGCGACTCCGACGCCCATCCAAGCCAAAGCGGCGGCAAAGCCGCCTGCCAAGGCTCCCGTGCCCGCGGTTGCGGCCGCCCCCCAAGCGGCTCCCGCGCCCCCGGACGCAACCAGCGCAGCACCGGCAGCCCCCGCAGCGTCGCCCTCTGCACTCGCCACAGCCGCGGCGGCCCCTGCCAACGCGCCTGCTGCCGTAGCGGTTTCTGCCCCCATCGCGCCCCTGCGGCCAGCCGCACCGGTGGCAAAGGAGGCTAAAGACGCAAAAGATGCCAAGGAGCCAAAAGACATCAAGACGGCGCCGGCTGCGGCGCTTGAAAAGCCGGAACCCGCCGCCCGGTCGCTTCTCGCTACGGCGCCTGAGGCCGACCCCAAACCGCTTCCTGCCCCGCGCAAGCGCACCGTGCGTGCGCCCGTCGCCAAACCGGTGACCTCCGCGACTCCGGTCTCGGCTGTGGTGGCGGAACCAACGCCGCAGCCGACTCCGCGCTACAACGACATCATGTCCGCGGTCGTGTCGGGGGACGAGGCTGGCGTGCGTGAAACCATTGCTTTCGGCAAGTTCGTCGACCGGCGTGACAGCAATGGTTTCACGCCACTGATGGTCGCGGTCATGCGGCGCGAATCGGTGATGGCAAGGTTGCTCCTCGAGGCCGGCGCCAATCCGCGCCTGGTTGCAATGGGCGGCCAGTCGGCCATGAGCATCGCGCGCGAAAACGCGGATACCGGATTGCTTGCTTTGCTGCGCCGCTACGGCGTGCCCGATCGCTAGTCTGGACGGCACCCACGCCACCGGGCGCGTTACCAAGACGGCGCCGGGACGACTCTGGTACGCGGTCGCCGCGCTGCTGGCGGTTGCGGGCATCGCTGCATGCACGCTGCTGGTGATGAAATTCGTTCAAGGCCTGACCGATACGCCGCAGTTCCTCGCGCCCGGCAAATTCGTGTTTGCCACCGCAAAGCCCGGACGCTATGTGTTGTGGCATGAGTATCGCACCGTGTTCGGGGGGCGCAATTACGCCGTTCCCGAGGTTCTGCCGGACGGGGCGCGTATCAGCGTCATCGAATCGACCGGCGGTGCCGGTATTGCGGTGCGCCCCAGCACCGGGCTGCGCTCGAGTACCGACGGTGCCGAGCGGGTCGCGGTGGCGGTCTTTCGCATCGCAGAACCCGGGCGCTACGAGGTGGTGGTGGACGGTGTGTTTGCGCCGCGTGTCATGTCGGTGGGGCACAACCCCTTTCCCGGGGTGTTGTTCGACCTTGCCGGAGCCGCGGCGGCGCTGGTCGGTGGCCTGGGCGTGGGCGGGGCGCTCGCCTTATGGGCTTGGTTCGGACGCAACGCGCGGGCGGTGGTCAATACGGAAGGCATCCTGACAGGAGGGGTCATGCAAGAGAACGAGAGTCCCGATGATGCGGGCAAGGTGCTCGCGAACGAGCATTCGTCCCGGCAACTGGCGACGCTGGTGTATGCATTGCAGGCGGCGTCATTCCTTATGGGGGTGACGTTCATTGCCGCGGTGGTCGTTAACTACGTCAAGCGCGACGAGATCGCCGGCACCTGGATAGAGTCACACTTTCGCTGGCAGATACGCACCTTCTGGTTTTGCCTGCTGTGGGGTGCCGTGGGATTTGCGCTGATGGTGGTCGTGGTGGGTTTCGCCATAATGGGCGCTACCGCAATCTGGCTCGTTTACCGCATCGTAAAGGGCTGGATCCGCCTGTCTGAGGGAAAGCCGATGTACGTCTGAGCCCCTCCCGGGGCGTGCCGTCGACCGGCACGTTCATTCGCGGCGGATACAAATCGAGGCTATGCCGGAGGGCGCACGGGCTGCTATAATTTTGCGCTAACAAAGCCATCCGCCGGTCCGCCGACAGCAGCCTCCAGAATCGGCCGCCGTTCAAGTTATTCACAAAGTCTAGGGAGAAATTATGTCCGCAGGTCTCTGGTTCGCGCTCGCGTGCGCCGTGTTCGCCATACTCTACGGGGCAGTGTCCACCAAGTGGATCCTTGCCCAGCCCACAGGCAACGACCGCATGCGCGAAATCGCCGCTGCGATCCAGGCCGGCGCTATGGCCTACCTCAACCGGCAGTACACCACCATCGCCATCGTCGGCGTGATCCTGTTCCTGCTCGTGGGCTTTGTCCCGGGCCTTGGCTGGGCCACCGCCTGGGGTTTTGCGCTGGGTGCCATCCTGTCCGGCGCCACAGGCTACATCGGCATGAACGTATCTGTGCGCGCCAACGTGCGCACCGCTGAAGCCGCCCGCACAGGCCTCAACGAGGCCCTTCAGGTCGCCTTCCGCGGCGGTGCCATCACGGGCATGCTGGTGGTGGGACTTGGCCTCCTCGGCGTTGCCGGCTACTACGCCATCCTGGTTGCCTCCGGTGCGCACGGCGCGCCGCTTGCTGACGTCATTAAGCCGCTGGTCGGCTTTGGCTTCGGAGGTTCGCTGATCTCGATTTTCGCGCGTCTTGGCGGTGGCATTTTCACCAAGGGTGCCGACGTCGGCGCCGACCTCGTTGGCAAGGTGGAAGCCGGCATCCCGGAAGATGACCCGCGCAACCCGGCGGTTATCGCAGACAACGTCGGTGACAACGTCGGTGACTGCGCCGGTATGGCCGCCGACCTGTTCGAGACCTATGCCGTGACGCTGATCGCCACCATGATTCTCGGCGCGCTGATGGTGAAAACCGAAACCTCGGCGGCGGTGATCTACCCGCTGGTTCTTGGCGGTTTCTCCATCATCGCCTCGGTCATTGGCTGCATGTTCGTCAAGGCGACGCCCGGCTCCAAAATCATGAACGCCTTGTACAAGGGACTCATCGTCGCCGGCGTGCTCTCGGCTGTCGTGTTCTATTTCCTGACCGACTGGATCATGGGCGATGTGCTCAAGACCGTGCCCTTCGACATGGGTGACGGCAAGCGCCTGATCACCGTCTGGCACCTGTGGGGTTCGGCCATGGTCGGGCTGGTGCTGACCGCGCTGATGGTGGTTATCACCGAGTACTACACCGCGACCGAGTTCGCGCCGGTGCGCCACGTCGCGCAGGCCTCGACCACGGGCCATGCGACCAACATCATCGCCGGTATCGGCATTTCGATGAAGTCCTGCGCCTGGCCGGTGATTTCGGTTTGCGTGTCCATCCTGCTTGCCTACAAGCTGGGGGGGCTCTACGGCATCGCCATCGCCGCGACCTCCATGTTGTCGATGGCCGGCATCATCGTCGCACTCGACGCCTATGGCCCGATCACCGACAACGCTGGTGGCATTGCCGAAATGTCCAACCTGCCTGACTCGGTGCGCGCGATTACCGACCCGCTCGACGCTGTGGGCAACACCACCAAGGCGGTGACCAAGGGCTACGCTATCGGCTCGGCCGCTCTGGCCGCACTGGTGCTGTTCGCCGACTACACTCACGCCCTCGAAGCTTCGGGCAAGGTGGTGTCCTTTGACCTCTCCAACCACATGGTGGTGATCGGCCTCCTGATCGGCGGCCTGATTCCTTACATGTTTGCCGCGATGGCAATGGAGGCGGTCGGACGCGCCGCCGGTTCCGTGGTGGTTGAAGTGCGCCGCCAGTTCAAGGAAATCCCCGGCATCATGGAAGGCACGGCCAAGCCCGAGTACGGCGTTGCGGTCGATATGCTGACCAAGGCGGCGATCAAGGAAATGATCGTACCGTCGCTGCTGCCCGTTGCCGTGCCCATCGTTGTCGGCCTCGCCCTCGGCCCGGTAGCCCTCGGCGGCGTGCTGATGGGGTCCATCGTCACCGGTATTTTTGTCGCCATCTCGATGACCACCGGCGGTGGCGCATGGGATAACGCTAAGAAATACATCGAAGACGGCCACTTCGGCGGCAAGGGTTCGGATGCGCACAAGGCCGCCGTTACCGGCGACACCGTGGGCGACCCGTACAAGGACACCGCCGGCCCGGCGGTAAACCCGCTGATCAAGATCATCAACATCGTCGCGCTGCTGGTGGTGCCGCTGCTGTAAGCTCGGCCACTGCGCAAAGCGGTAAAGGGGGCGGCCGTGGCCGCCCTTTTTATTGGGCAATGCATCGATAGATGGCTGAAAAGCCGCGCCAGACGGGCATTTCCAGTAGGTGCCTTTTTTCGTGCGGAACGCCCACTACTTTTTAATTTGGCTATGAAAGGATTACCACCGTGCAACTGCGCATGAACAAGAACTCACTGTTTGCGATACTGGCGCGCTCGCCATGGTGGGTGAGTTTCCTGATTGCAGCGGGCATGTTCATGGCGGTTCGGCAATTCCTGCCCGATTACGCCGCGGCGTTTTCGACGCTGCCTTTTCTGGGGATCGCCGCTTACGCCGGCTGGCGCCAGCTGCGCGCGCCCAGTCCCGAACGGGTGAGCGCCTCGCTCGAGGCTTTGCGCGCGATGTCCTGGCAGAACTTTTCGGAAAAAATCGAAGCGGTGTTTCGCGCCGATGGTTACCGCGTTGACGCCGTCGCCGGCGAGGCCGTCGAGTTCACCCTGCACAAGGACGGTCGCGTCACCCTGGTTGCGTGCAAGCGCTGGAAGGTGGCGCAGGGTGGCATCGCGCCACTGCGCGCGCTGGTCGACGCGAAGGCCGCGCATGAGGCGCACGAGTGCCTTTTCGTCACTGCGGGCGAACTCAGCCCGAACGCGCGCGCGTTTGCGGTGAGGGAAAAAATTCGCCTGCTCGAAGGTGTCGAGTTGGGACAAAAAGTCGCCGCTGCGGGCTGAGGCCGGGCGCGGGTTTGCGATGAGGCGGTGACAGCGTGCCGCAAGGTGGGTGGGGTAAAACGTCAGCATGTTGCGGGAACCACCTTGCCGGCGCCGAAACGCCAACGCCGCCATAGCGACGCGCCTGTGTACGCAATCGAACGGGCGGCATGGCATTCTTCGGGTACGCTTTCGCCCATTGATGATTTATACGATCCCGACACATCCTTGCATTCGGTCACGCCCATGATCAAAGCCATCGTCCCTGCCGCCCTTCATGTCGCCCTTTTTGTTGCACTTCTTGTCGCCGCTCCACTGACGCGTGCGCAGCCGGTCGGTGTAACCCCCGCGCTGGCCACTGCGGTCGAGGGCGGACACCGTGACCCGGCCAACCGCCTGCGCGATCGTTACCGGCACCCGCTCGAGACGCTGGCGTTTTTTGGCGTGCGCGAGGACATGACCGTGGTCGAGATTTCACCCGGTGGCGGCTGGTACAGCGAAATACTCGGTGCGTTTCTTCACGACAAGGGCCTGCTGATCCTTGCCGGTGGCGCGACCGCGGGCCTGCGCGCACGCGTCGCCGACAAATCCGGCGTGCTGGGCAGGGCGGCGCTTGCTGATTTTCGTGCTCCCGACTTTTCGATCAACGCTGCGCAACCCGGCCAGACGGCGCCTGCGGCAGCCGATGCGGTGCTGACCTTTCGCAACGTGCATAACTGGATCACCGCAGGCACGGTCGCCGCTGTGTTCGGCGGCATGTTTCGCGCGCTAAAGTCCGGCGGCGTGCTCGGTGTGGTCGAACACCGCGCCAATCCGGCGCTGCCCGTTGATGCGCGCGCGACCAACGGCTATGTGCACGAGTCCCAGGTCATCGCTTTTGCCGAGGCCGCCGGTTTCCGGCTCGATGCCCGTTCCGAGGTCAACGCCAATCCGCTCGATACCAAGGATTATGCGGCGGGCGTCTGGGCCTTGCCGCCGACACTTCGAACACAGGACGCCGATCGTGAAAAACTCCTGGCGCGGATGATGGCTATAGGGGAGAGCGATCGCATGACGCTTCGGTTCGTAAAGCCTTGAGCGCGAGGCGGAGAAGCGCGTGAGGCATCGTCACCACGGTCCGGCGCCGGCGGCCGTAACGGAGCGGGCGGAAATTCCTCTGCTCAAGCGGCTCGGTCCGGGTCTGATCACGGGCGCAGCCGATGACGATCCCAGCGGCATCGCCACGTATTCGCAGGCCGGCGCGCAGTACGGCTACGGCCTGCTGTGGTCGGTGCTCTTCACCACGCCGCTGATGATCGGCATCCAGGTGGTCAGCGCACGCATCGGCCGTGTCACCGGCCACGGCCTTGCCGCGAACATCCGCATGCAGTTCCCAAAGCCGCTGCTCTATTTCATCGTTTCCCTGCTGCTCGTTGCCAACACCATCAATATCGCCGCCGACCTCGGGGCCATGGGTGATGCGTTGCGCCTGCTTGTGGGCGGGCACAGCAGCATTTATGTCATCCTGTTCGCGCTGGTCAGCCTGACCTTGCAGATATTCGTGCCCTTCCCGCGTTACGCGCCGATCCTGAAGTGGTTGACGCTGGCCTTGTTTGCTTACGTTGGCACGGTGCTGGTGGTACATGTGCCGCTTGAGGCCTTCCGCGAGATCCTGCTGCCCCGTCTGTTGTTTGAACGCGATTACATCGCCACGCTGGTCGCCGTTCTGGGCACCACCATCAGCCCCTACCTGTTCTTCTGGCAGGCCTCCCAGGAGGTTGAGGAGCAGCGCGCGGCGCCCGGCGATGAACCGCTGCGCGGGGCGCCTGAGCAGGCGGTCACCCACCTGAAACGCATCTGGTTTGATACGGCCATTGGTATGGTGTTCTCCAACCTCATAGCGTTTTGCATCATGCTGACCACGGCGGTCACGCTGCATGTGTCAGGTGTCACGGATATCCAGACCTCGGGGCAGGCCGCCGAGGCGCTGCGACCGCTCGCTGGCGATTTTGCATTCCTGCTCTTCGCGGCCGGCATTGTCGGCACCGGCTTGCTGGCGGTGCCAGTGCTCGCCGGGTCCGCGGCCTATGCGGTGGCGGAAAGTTTTCGCTGGCCGATCGGGCTGGGTTTGCCGCTGGCCAAGGCGCGCGGTTTTTACTGCATCCTGACGGTGGCCACACTGCTCGGTGTGGCGATTGATTTCTCAGGTGTCGATTCAATCAAGATGCTGTTCTGGGCGGCCATCGTGAACGGCGTGATCTCGGTGCCTATCATGGCGGTGATGATGTTGCTTGCGGTGCGCCCGGCGGTGATGGGGCGGTTTGTGATCGGCAGGCGGCTGCGCGTGCTCGGTTGGTTTGCCACCGCCGTGATGGCGGCGGCGGTGCTCGCGATGTTCGCGTTGCTCTGATCATGCCCGTATCGCTATCCGGGCGGCTTCTCGTCGCGGCGCAATTCGCGCTTATCGCCTTCCTCGTATGGCCTTTTACGCCACAGGTCTGGGCGGTGCCGGCACTGCTGCTGGTCACCGCCGCGGCCACGCTGGGTGC
>CAITSH010000290.1 GCA_903895005.1 uncultured Pseudomonadota bacterium | reverse complement strand
CGCCGCGGCGCCCGCCGCCGCTCCGGCCGCTTCGACACCACCTTCGTCCTCGACCTGATCGTCCTGGCGCGCCGGCCGTGCCGCACCCGATTTGCCGCCCGCGCGTTGCGGTTCTTGTCGTCACAAAGTCATTCCCGTCATACCGGTCCTATCGCAGCACATGAAAAAATACATCATCACGGGTCTGCTGATCTGGATCCCCCTCGCGATCACCATCTGGGTGCTGCACCTCATCGTCACGACGATGGACCAGACACTCACGCTGCTGCCCTTCGAGTTCCGCCCGGAACTCGAGATCTTCGGTCGCGTGGTGCACATTCCCGGACTCGGTGTCATCGCGACCATTCTTGCGGTGTTCCTTACCGGGGTGTTCGGCTCGAACATCCTCGGGCAGCGCCTGATTACATTCTGGGAAAACCTTCTCGGACGCATTCCTGTGGTGAAAACGCTGTATCACGGCGTCAAGCAGGTGAGCGACACCATGTTCGCGCCCGGGGGACAGGCGTTTCGCAAGGCCCTGCTGGTGCAGTACCCGCGCGCCGGATGCTGGACCATCGCGTTCCAGACCGGGCAACCCGGCGGCGAGGTGGCGGCGCATCTGCAGGGCGAGCATGTCAGTGTGTATGTGCCCACGACCCCGAACCCTACGTCGGGTTTCTTCCTGATGATGCCCACCTCCGAGGTGGTGGAACTGGACATGAGCGTGGACGATGCGCTCAAGTACGTCATCTCGATGGGCGTGGTTGCGCCGGGCAGCCGAACCAACGGAAAGAAAATCAACCAGTAAGTTGCAAGCTGGAATCCGACACGCTTTCCCTTGCGGGACGGCGATCATCCGACACCGATATCAATTCAGACCAAACACTTTAGATCGACCAACTATGCGTACTCATTATTGCGGCAAAGTCAGCGCCGCCGAACTAGGCAAGACTGTCGTGCTGTGCGGCTGGGCGCACCGCCGCCGCGACCACGGCGGCGTGATTTTCATCGATCTTCGCGACCGCGAGGGCATGGTGCAGATCGTGTCCGATCCGGACCGCAAGCAGACCTTCGCCAACTCCGAGACCGTGCGCAACGAGTTTGTGCTCAAGGTCACGGGCATCGTGCGCCGGCGACCGGAGGGTACGGTCAACAGCAACCTGTTCAGCGGCGAAATCGAAGTGCTTGCGCACGAGATCGAGATCCTCAATCCTTCGCTCACGCCGCCCTTCCAGCTCGACGATGACAACCTCTCTGAGACGGTGCGCCTGGAAAACCGCGTCATCGACCTGCGCCGCCCGGCGATGCAAAAGAACCTGATGCTGCGCCACCGCGTCGCGATGGCGGTGCGCAGGTACATGGACACCAACGGCTTCATCGACATCGAAACGCCGATGCTCTACAAGTCCACGCCCGAGGGCGCGCGCGAGTTCCTGGTGCCCTCGCGCATCCACGAGGGCGAGTTTTACGCGCTGCCGCAGTCACCGCAGCTCTTCAAGCAGATGCTGATGATGGCCGGCTTTGACCGCTACTACCAGATCACCAAATGCTTCCGTGACGAGGATCTTCGCGCGGACCGCCAGCCCGAGTTCACGCAAATCGACGTCGAGACCTCCTTCCTCGGGGAGCAGGAAATCCGCGACCTGATGGAGGGCATGATCCGCACCGTGTTCAAGGAGGCGATCAATGTCGATCTCCCGAACCCGATTCCGGTGATGAAATTCGCCGATGCGATGCGTCTCTATGGTTCGGACAAGCCGGACCTGCGCGTGCCGCTTGAATTCACCGAGCTCACCGATGCGATGAAAGAGGTCGCGTTCAAGGTGTTCAGCGGCCCGGCCAATGCCCCCGGCGGCCGCGTTGCCGCTTTGTGCATTCCCGGCGGCGCGACCATTTCGCGCAGCGAAATCGACGCCTATACCGAGTTCGTCAAGATCTATGGCGCCAAGGGCCTCGCCTACATCAAGGTCAATGACGTCACCCAGCTTAACGACACCGGCCTGCAGTCCCCCATCGTCAAGAACCTGTCCGAGGCCGCGCTGCGCGCGACGCTCGAGCGCACCGGCGCGAAAGACGGCGACATCATTTTCTTTGGCGCCGACCGCGAAAAGATCGTCAACGATGCGCTTGGCGCATTGCGCGCGAAAATCGGTCACGAGCGCGGCCTTGCCTCCAAGGAATGGAAGCCGCTGTGGGTGGTCGACTTTCCGATGTTCGAGTACGACGAGGACACGAAGACCTGGGCGGCACGCCACCACCCGTTCACCGCACCCAAGGACGGCCACGAGGACTATCTGGCCAATGACCAGGGCAAAGCCATCGCCAAGGCCTATGACCTGGTGCTCAACGGCTGGGAACTGGGTGGCGGTTCGGTGCGTATCCACCGCCAGGAAGTACAGGCCAAGGTGTTCGACGCGCTCAACATCACGCCCGAAGACCAGCAAAAGAAATTCGGATTCCTGCTCAACGCACTGCAGTATGGCGCGCCGCCCCACGGCGGTATTGCTTTCGGCCTCGACCGGCTGGTCACCATGATGTGCGGTGCCGAGTCGATTCGCGAAGTCATCGCCTTCCCGAAAACCCAGCGCGGCCAGGACTTGCTCGTGCACGCACCCACCGCGGTGCCGGACAAGCAGTTGCGCGAACTGCACATCCGCCTGCGCAATGTCGAGAAGGCCTGATCGCACGTGGCACTCATTTCACACCTGCCAAACGTGACGCGCCTGCTTATTGCGCTGTTTGCATCGCTGCTCTTTGTGGCCGGTGCGATGGCGCGCGGCCCTGTCGGCGAGGTTGCGGTCGCCGACCTGCCGCAGGAGGCGCGTGCCACACTCGCGCTGATCAAGAAGGGCGGCCCGTATGCGCACAAGCAGGATGACGGCGTGTTCGGCAACCGCGAGCGCCTGCTGCCGCCGGCCCCGCGCGGCACCTACCGCGAGTACACGGTGCGCACACCCGGCGCAAAAGACCGCGGCGCACGCCGCATCATCGCTGCCACTGTTGCACAGAAGGGCGTCGAGTTTTACTACACCGACGACCACTACAACTCATTTCGGAAAATTCGGGAATAAGCATGAGCACACTCAAAACTTTGCTTGCAGACAAGGCCCGCGCCGGGGTCTACCAGATCGGTCCGGGCAGCCAGTCGATCGAGGCCGCCGCCAAGGAAGCGGGGCTCGCGGTGTGGCGCGTGGACATTGGCCACGTGCACGACAAGAAGGGCTTCACCGCGCTTGTCGCCAAGGCGATGTCGTTCCCGGAATGGTTTGGTGGCAACTGGGACGCGTTCGAGGACTGCCTCACCGACCTGTCATGGGTGGAGGCGCCCGGCTATGTCCTGGTGCTCGAGCACAGCAAGCATTTTGGCGCGGGTCACCGACACGAGTTTGATACCGCAATGGAAGTGCTCGACGGTGCCGCTACCCGTTGGCAGGAGCACGGCAAGCCGTTCTGGGCGCTGGTCAGCGGCCCCGAGGGCTGGGACGCCGGGGTGCCGCCGCTGCCGCCGGTCTGAACAAAAGGGCGACAGGGCAACAAGAAAATGGGCTGGAAACCCGCGCCGGTCGGGCGTTTCCAGCCGATGAACATTCCCAGAAGATGCAGCCGCACAAGATTCCGCGATCCGTACTGGTGGTCATCCATACGCCCGATTTTCAGGTGCTGCTCATCGAGCGTGCCGCTTCGCCTGGTTTCTGGCAATCGGTGACGGGCAGCCTCGACCGCGAAGACGAACCGCTGCGCGAGACCGCGCTGCGCGAGGTCCGCGAGGAAACCGGCATTGACGCGACCCGGCATGTCCTGACCGACTGGGGCATGCAAAACGAATACGAAATATTCAAGCGTTGGCGCAACCGTTATGCACCGGGGGTCACCCGCAACACCGAGCATGTATTCGGATTGACGCTGCCGGCGCCGGTGCCGGTCACGCTGGCGCCTGGCGAGCACACGGCGCAGATTTGGCTGCCTTGGCGCGAGGCCGCCGGAAAATGCTTTTCCTGGAGCAATCGCGACGCCATCCTGCTGCTGCCGGAAAAATCCGGCGGCTGAATCCGCTACTGGTTTTCGAGGAAGGTCTTGATCCCGGTGTAGATCGAGATGCCGGCGGTGGTCACCGGCGTGAGCGCCGAAACGATCTTGGTGATGCGCGCAGTCATTTTCTGGATGCCCAGCTGGCCGTCTGCGTCGGTGGTGAGCAGTTGCGCCAGGAACACGACGATGCGGCTGGGCTGGCGCCTGCTCGTCACATGGTGGTAGCGCCAGCGGCCGAGCAAAAGGCCGGTGATGAAGGCGAATGCGATGCTCGCCGCGTACTCGATCATTTCGCGCGCCTCGCGCAGATCCTGGGGCAGCACAGGTGTGTTGTCGGCGGCGCCGGTGATCGCACTCATTCCCATGACCGTCATGACCGCCATGCCGAAGGCGATGGACGCAGACACCCAAAAGCGGCGCGGATGCCATACGAACAAGGCAAAACCGAACGGCAGCGGAACCAGCAGGGAGGCGATGCGCAGGTACAGGGGCTTGAGGTCGTACATGATGATGATCGCGAAGTGCGCCGCCAGAAGCAGCAGCATCGGGATCAAAAACGCGATGAGCGTGCTCGCGATGTAGCTTCGCGCCTTCGACGGTCCCGCTGCGGTGGCCGGTGCCGGCCCCGCCGACCTCAATACCGCAAGCTCGGTTTCCAGCGTCGCGATCCGCGCTTCCAGTGCCACAACTGCGGGCGTTGCGGCGGCCTTCTCGAGCCCGGCTATTTTTTCGAGCAGGGGTTTGAACAAGTACAGGTCGCGGGTGCAGACCGGGCAGACCAGGGCCGCATCGTTGATGGCCGAGGTGCAATACGGGCAGTGCATGGCCGCGCCTTACTTGACCACGGTCAGCGTGACGACCGAGCTGGTTGAGCGGCCCTCACTGTCCTTGACGGTAAAGCGGATCGGATGCTCGCCCGCGGGCAGCTCAGCCTTGGGCAGTTCGATGCCCTCGTCCTTGATGCCGTTCTTCATGCGTTCTGTGATGTCGACCAACGGGGTCTTCATGTAGTGGATCTTGACGCTGGCCGGATCGATTTTTGCGCCACCCCGGGCCTCGAAACCGACCTTCAGGTCAAAGGGCGATTTGACCGTCTTGGAGCCCGGATCCGGGGACACCACCTTGATGCCCGGTCCGCGTGTGACGCCGCGCGTGGCAAGGCCCGGTGCGTTAGGCAGCTTCGCCTCTTCTTCGGTGACCAACGGAGCGGCCTGCGCCGAGACGCAAACGAGCGCTGTTGCGCATGCGGCAAACCAGAGCGGGGTGTGTTTCATGACGTCGATTCCTTGCGGTGTTGGGTGTTGTATTAATCGCCTACCAGGACGAACGGTGCCCAGAAGAGCGGGTGAGCATAACTGAATGCGGGCTTGCCGTTGGCCGGGTCGAGGAAGCCGGGGCTGTCGAGCAGGCCGATCATGGCTTTTTGCAGTGAGTCGGCCTTGGCGG
>CAITSH010000289.1 GCA_903895005.1 uncultured Pseudomonadota bacterium | reverse complement strand
TCCCCGCTTGAGGATGCATCGCTAAAGTCCCGTATCGAGGCACTGCTCGAAAAATGCGGATTCACGTCAAAAGGCCTTTTCGTAATGGACAGTTCCAAGCGCTCGAGTCACGGCAATGCCTACTTCACCGGCTTCGGCGCAGCCAAGCGAATCGTACTGTTCGACACACTGATCACGCGGCTCGCACCCGCCGAAGTGGAAGCCGTGCTCGCGCACGAATTGGGACACTTCAAATACCGCCATGTTGCAAAGCGCATGACCTTGCTGTTCATGACCAGCCTCGGTTTTCTCTGGCTGCTGGGTTTTCTCATCAGCAAGGAATGGTTCTACCAGGGCCTCGGGGTGCAAAGCCAGGGAACAGCGATGGCACTGATGCTGTTTTTCATGGCATTGCCGGCCTTCACCTTCCTGCTGCAGCCTGCCGCCAGCCTGTATTCGCGCATGCATGAATACGAGGCTGACGCCTACGCGGCACGGCAGGCCAACCCGGAAGATCTTGCGCACGCGCTGGTAAAGCTCTACCAGGACAACGCCGCCACGCTCACTCCAGATCCGATCCATTCGGCCGTATACGACTCGCACCCGCCGGCGGCCTTGCGCATAGCCAGGCTGCAGGCCATTCGGCAAGCGGCGTGAGCGCGACGCCGCTACTCGCGCAAAAGTGCCGGCCCCTGCCCGCCGGAACCCCGCCCCTCCCCCCGGGCGAAATAGCAAGCCTGCTCAAACTTCTGCCCGGCTGGACGCTTGCCGGCGGCGCCATCGAAAAGGCCTACCGCTTCGGCGATTACTACGAAACCATCGCCTTTGTGAATGCCATCGCGTTGGTGGCGCACCGCGAAGACCACCATCCGGACATGTCGGTCGGATACAACTTATGCCGCGTGGCATTCAGCACCCACTCGACCGGCGGCATCTCGATGAACGATTTCATCTGTGCGGCAAAGATCGAAGCCATGGCAGCAATGTGAGCACCACGACCGTACCCGCCCCCTCATTGATGCGCGGCATACTGGTCGCCGCGTTCGGCCGGCAGTACCTTGTCCGGACCGATGCAGGGGCCATGCTGCAATGCGTACCCCGCGGGAAAAAAAGTGAAGTCGCATGCGGCGACCGCGTGCTTTTGGCGCAGACCTCCCCCAACCAGGGCGTGATCGAAAGCGTCGATGCGCGAAGTACACTTTACCTGCGCTCCGCCGCCTACCGTCAGAAACTGATTGCGGCAAACGCAACACAAGTTGCGATCGTGGTCGCCGCCGAACCCAGCTTCAGCGAAGAACTGATTTGCCGCCTTGTGGTTGGTGCAGAGGAACAGGGCATGAAATCCCTGCTTGTCATCAACAAGGCCGACCTGCCCGGCACCGAATCGGTACGGGGGCGCCTTGCGCCGTTTGCAGCGGCCGGACACCGGTTGATCGAGGTGTCGGCGATTACCGACTGCTCCGCACTGCTGCCCCTTTTGAAAGGGGAAACCACCGTGCTCGTCGGGCAATCGGGCATGGGCAAGTCCACGTTGATCAACGGCCTGGTGCCGGACGCGGATGCCAGTACGCGCGAGATCTCCGCCTTTCTCGATTCCGGACGCCACACGACGACACACGCGCGGATTTATTCGATCGACGCGACGAGCCTGATAATCGACTGCCCCGGCCTGCAGGAATTCGGCCTGCACCATATGAGCCGCGCCCAGATCGAATACGGGTTTGCCGAATTCCGCCCGTTCCTCGGACAATGCCGCTTCAATGATTGCCGCCACGAGGTCGAGCCCGGTTGCGCGCTGATGGCCGCACGCGACTCGGGGAAAGTCTCGGCGCGCCGCTTTGAGTTGCTGTTGCGCATCCTCGCAGCCGAGCGGGCATGACGCCGGTATTCACCTCGCTTAACCTGCACGAGATCCACCATTTCAGGAACCTCCTGGCCGCCGAGGGGATTGAAACCTTCATCAGGAACGAAATGTTGTCGCGGCTCGCCGGTGAAGTGCCGTTCACCGAATGCGCACCCCAGCTATGCGTTCTGAGCGATACCGACAGGCAGGCCGTGGAACGTTTGCTCGCTGCATTCCGGTGTGGTGTAAAAGGGGGTCCGTCCTACATCTGCACGCAATGCGGCGAACACAGTGAAGGGCAATTCGGCGCATGCTGGCGGTGTGGAGAAGACCGCCCCGCCTGAGTTATCCGCACATTCCGGTGCGGCGGCCTGACTGATTGGCGTGCCGGCCCTAAAGAACCGCTGCGACACCAAGCACCAGCAGCAACACCAGCCAAAGAACCAGCGCGCGCCAGACCAGGCCGATCGTGCTGTCAAGGAAGCTCACGTCGGCCTCGTCCCCGGTGCCCATCTCGGGCCGTTCGACGACCTCGCCATCAAGCACGTAGGGCATTCCAAGCCTCACACCGAGCGCTCCCGCGCCGGAAGCGATGACGATTCCCAGCACCGGATCCATCCATTTTGCAGCCTGGCCGCGCCAACAAAATATCGCATCCTCGAAATCCCCGACGATCGCGAAGGCACTTGCCGTGAATCGCGCCGGCAACCACTCCATCACCGCAAACGCCTGCCCGGCAAAATGACCAAAACGCCCCAGCTCCCCCTCGGCGGAACCACTCCAGCGACGACGGAAAAATGTGGTCAGTCGATACAGTACCGCGCCCGAGGGGCCCGGCAACAGCACAAACCAGAACACCACCGCGAAAACGTTACGATGCGACGCAGCCAGCGCTTCTTCGATCGTCAGGCGCGTCACTTCTTCGACGTTCAGAGTGGCACAGCTGTGACCGCGCCACGCCGCCAATTGCGAGCGCGCGCCTTCAAGATCCCCCTGCTTCAGCGCAACATGGATATCGGTAAAATAATGGCTGAACTGGCGAAAGCCCATCGTGAGGTACAGTGCCAGCACATTAAACGCCAGAGCCAGCGCCGTGTTGATGCGCCAAAGGACGGCGTATGCAATCCATGCGCCGATCACGATGGGCCCCACACCTAGAAGCCAGGCGATCAGTCCATGCTGAGACTCTCCGGCGTTGAAGTGCCGCTCCAGCCAGGTGGCGAGGCGCCCCAACGGGGATAGAAGGTAACGGCGCCCCGAAAGCGGTCGCCATTGCTCCAGAAGCAGTGCGATGATTAATGAAATGAGACTCATAATGCGAGGTGAAGATACCACACCCGCACTGATCCCGACGGCCCGATGGAGGATGCATGCCCGGCAGCTCCGATGAAATGACGATCACACCGCCTTTCGGATACGGCGAGATCGCGCCCCTGCAAAAATCCGACCGCGTGCTCTTGCCGGCGGCGGGCAGTACGCCGGGGTTCTGCCGTGACATCAATGCACTTGCCCTTTCGGTGGGGGAATTCATTACCGCCGCGCGCGATTACCCCATCGCGTTCAGTTCTGCGGACGGTGACGGAAGTTTCGCGCCGATCGCCGTCCTCGGGCTGGGGGAGAAACAAAACCTGTTTGTGGACGCGGCCGGCGAGTGGGACAGAACCTGCTACCTCCCCGCCTTCGTTCGACGCTACCCGTTTTGCATCTCCAAGTTGTACGTCGACGGGCAACCGCGAAGCGAGCGCCTCGTCTGCATCGTCAAAGCCTACCTAGACGCGCAGGGGGCGGCTCTCTTTGACGGCGGGGAAAATCCGACCGCGCAATGGCAGGCCATAGAACGCCTGCTGCAGGGCTACGAGGACGACCTCGATACGACTGCCCGGTTTTGCGCGATTCTTTCCAAGCTTGACCTGTTGTCACCCTTCAAGTTCGAAGTAATGAACGACGACAAGGCGATGCTCACGATCCAGGGGATGTACCGCGTTGACGAAACCAAGCTCAATGACCTCAAGCCGGCGAGCCTGAAGGCACTCGCGACAAAGGGAATGATGGGACGCATTTACGCCCACATGCATTCGCTAGAGCGCTTCGGGAACCTTTACACACGCGCCGAAGCTCGCGCCCGGCAACACACCACGGCGACAGTTCGTACCTGAAGGGCTAGCGCAGCTAGGCCGCCGTCAGGTGCTGGTAGAGGTTCATCAGCATGCCGGCTGTGGCGCCCCAGATGTAATACTTGCCGTACGGAACTGCATAGTAGTGCCGCTCACCACCGTCCCACACCACAAGGTTGCGCTGATGGTTGCCGGGATCTAGCAAAATTCCCAGTGGCACCTCAAACACCTCGGCCACCTCAAACGCGTCGGGCTTGAGTTCAAACGAGGACGCCACCAGCCCCACCACCGGAGTAACGCGGTATCCGGTCACCGTGACATATTCGTGCAGACGCCCAAGCACCTCCACCCGATCCGGGTGCAACCCGATTTCCTCCTCGGACTCACGCAGTGCCGTGGCCTCCAGGCTCGCGTCCGCAGGCTCGGCACGCCCGCCGGGAAAGCTGATTTGTCCGGCATGATCATTCAGGTGCGCCGTGCGCCGCGTAAACAGGACGCAAAGACCCTCGTCACGGCGAACGACCGGGATTAGAACAGCCGCGGGGCGGATTTCTTTCGGACTCCGCCACAGATGACCGTCGCCAACCGTGACGGGCGTGGTGCTGAGTGGCGCGCGAAAACGCTGCCGGAGCTGCTGCTCTGAAAGCATTGTGTGGGTTGCATTTTGCGTGGCTGACACCGCCCCATTCTAGCGCGATCGCCTATACGGTGACGCAAACCGCCGTCCTTGCCAAAAGAAAGTGGCGCAGCAAAGGCAGACGTTGCGCCTTCACCGCCCCACGGGAGAGCAAGTCCTAATCGGCAACGAGCAACATGGTTGTCAAGCCGAGCCCCAATCCGGCGGGCACACCGATGCGCGCCAGCGCGCCGGGGCGGCCACCGGCAACCACTTCGACCGGCACGTTCGCACGCTCGAGAAGATCGTTGGTGAACGACCCCGAGAGGAAGCGCAACAGGGTCGTCTTGCGCGCGGTGCCCACAACGATTTGGGAGATCTGGTTTTCCTGTGCATAGCGTGCGGCAGTGAGTGCCGGATCGCCGGAGAGCACCTCGGATTTGTAGTTGATTCCGGCGGAACGCAGCAGGCGTTCCGCTCCGGCCAGACGCTCGCGCCCGGCCGCATCAGACGCCTCCGCCAAAGTTCTTCGCGAAACGAAGCGCGCGGCATGGCGATTCAGCTTAGGCTGCACGTTAATCAGGTGAACCTTCGCATCGCCGCGCCGCGCGGCGAGTTCCGCCGCGTGCCCGGTCGCGAGAAGGGCGTTTTCAGAACCGTCTACGGGTACGAGAATATTTAGCATGTGGATCTCCTTCAGGCTGCCTGGTTGGAAGTGGCGGAACGACGATTGCGCAAATACCCCAGACCCAGCACCCCGCCGATCACGGCGGCGTACAAGGCCCAGTGCAAGCTGTGGTGTGTTTCGAAATACTCCTTGATGAGCGGTTCGCTGGAGACCATCTTCGCGGCCGTCCATGCGAGCACGGCGGCGCCAACGTAGATGATCGAAGGATAGCGTTCAACCCAGTGCAAGATGAGCTGGCTGCCCCATATCACGATGGGAATGCTGATGAGCAAGCCCAGAACAACCAGGAGGAAGTTCCCGTGGGCCGCCCCTGCGACCGCCAATACATTGTCCAGGCCCATCACCGCATCGGCGACAACGATTGTCTTCATCGCCCCCCAGAAACTGCTCGCGGGGGAGACGTGCGCCTCGCCGCTGTCATTCGCAGCCAGTAATTTATATGCGATCCAGACCAGCATTATCCCGCCAAGCAGTAACAGGCCGGGGATCTTTAGCAACCACACCACCACCACTGTCATGCTGGTTCGGACGACGATTGCACCGACGGTGCCCCACATGATCGCCTTGCGCTGTAACTCCTTGGGAACACCGCGCGCCGCGAGCGCGATGACAATGGCGTTATCACCGGCGAGCACAAGGTCGATGACCACTATGGCCGCAAGCGCGGAAAAAAATTCGGGTGAGAAGAACTCCATCACATACTCCCTTGCCGCCTTCATGCAGATTCCATCCGGCAAGGAAGGCGAGGCTTTGCCGGAAGGCAAAGGTCTCGCCAGAGAGCGCACCTGATAAAGCCGGCGCTCATCCGAACAACCGGGGCTCAAACGGAGCCCGTGATGACGGCTGTACGGCACACGGCGGAACCCTGGGGTCACGACCGCGCGAGGCTACTCCCCTTTGTAAGGGTGCGTCACTTCAAGACGCAGGCGGATTATCGATACGCACTCACCGGAAAGCCAATGAGAAAACACAATGACTGTTATTACGCATCACAATGTTCCCGCGCCGCTTGCGGTATTTTGAAACGTCATGATAGAGTGGGTAACCTTCAGAAGGTTGGGGGTCCCTCCAAAGGGGAGTAGCTTCTAGCAGCCCGTCGTCAAGACGAAGCCTAAAAACTTCCGGCGCGGCTGGTGGTCGGGAAACCGGCTGCGAGCGAGACCTTTGCCAGAACACGCAAAGGTCATGTCATGTGCGAGGCCCTTACGTGTTTGAGGTAAGGGCTTTTTTATTTAACGTACGCACCTTTGGAGACACCGAATGAGAAATGCAAACCTGCGCCGTTACTTCCGCCACGGCATTTTTACCCAACTCATGGTCTTTGAGGCGGTGGCCCGCTTGGGCAGCCTCACCCGCGCCGCGGAAGAACTGCACCTCGCCCAGCCGACCGTCTCCGTGCAAATGAAAAAGCTTTCAGAATCGCTGGGCGTAAAGCTGTTGCGCACCAGCGGCCGTGGCGTTGAGCTTACGGACGCGGGCCGTGAACTGCTCGCCTGTTGCTGGGATATCAGCGCGTCGCTGGGCAGCCTCGAAGATCGGCTCGTACCGCTGCGCCCGGCCAAGACTGCGCTGCGGCCTATTCTCACTCCGGCCTGACGCGAGGTCGAAAAAAAATGCCCGCGCGACGCGGGCATTTTCCGGCGCTGGTCGTACCTTACTTTATCGACTGCACCTTGTCGTACACGTCCTTGGGCCAGGGCAAGGCGCTGCCGTCGGGCAGCTTGCCCTCGTTGTAAAATTTTTGAACGGCGGCAATAAATGGCTTGCGATCAACCATGACGACGGTTTTTCCGCGTTTGGAGAAGTCGGTCATCAGCTTTTTCTCAACCGCCACGATCTCCCCCGTGGCCCGCGCCGCCGCTTCGCGAAAGACATCCGCAAACGCCTTCTTGTCGGCCTCAGACAGTTTGGCCCAAAGCGGCGCGCCGACGATGGTCAGCAGCGCGTCCGTGATGTGCGCGGTGATATTGATGTGCGACTGCACCTCGTAGAATTTTTTTGCGTCAATGGTAGGCAGCGGGTTCTCCTGCGCCTCCACGGTCTTGTTTTGCAGTGCCAGATAGACTTCCGCGAACGCAATCGGTGTGGGGTTGGCACCGACAGCTCGCGGAAAAAGCGTGTAAAGCGGCGCATCAGGCACGCGAATTTTCAGGCCCTTCATGTTCTCGGGTCGGTTCAGCGCCTTATTGGACGTCGTCTGGCGGTCGCCATAGTAGGTGATCGCCACCACCTTGTTGCCGCCGCTCGCCTTCTGGTAGCCATCCGATATTTCAGCGAACACGCCGCTCGTTGAGAATTTCTTCCAGTGGTCAAAATCACGGAACACGAAGGGCGCACCACCGATTGAAATCGGACCGAAGGTACGCCCGGCGAACAGTTGGCCGGTGTAAATGATGTCAACCGTGCCAAGCGTCAGACCCTGGTTGATGTCAGTCTCCTTGCCCAGAGAGGACGCCGGAAACACTTCCATGGTGTAACGGTTGCCGGTGCGCTTGGGAATCTCTCCAGCGGCCCACAAGGCTGCGGTGTGATACGCCTCCCCGACCTCGTACACATGTGCAAATTTAAGTTTGGTCTGCGCCTGGACGGGCGTTGCTGCAAACAGGACCAGGGACAGTGCAGCCAGTGCTGCGCGGCGAGCGCGCGATGAGACGGCTTTCATGTGTTTCCTCCTGTGATTTTCAACGCCCTGTGCGCCCCTGTAAAATCGGGGTCTCTTCGGGTGCCGGGCAAGAATTGCATAGCACCCCCCGAATGTCAATCAACCGGCCCGCCCCCAACCAAATGGACACCCCAGACCTCGCAGGCCGCCGCAAAGGCGTGCTTCTGATGCTCGGCGCCGCCTTTTGCTGGAGCCTCGGCGGCATCCTTGTGCGCAAAATTTCCATTCCCGATCCCTGGGAAATCGTCTTTTGGCGTTCACTGTTCATGACGATATTTGTCGGCGCCTTTCTGGTTGTACGACATCGCACCGCCGCCTCCGCCCAGGTGCTCGCGGTCGGACGTGGCGGACTGATTTCAGGCTTGATGTTCGCAACGATGTTCTTTTGCTACATCCTGTCCCTGTCGCGCACCACGGTCGCAAACGCCATGGCCTTGTCTGCGGTCGCGCCTTTTTGCGTCGCGGTTTTCGGCTGGCTCTTTCTCGCCGAACGTATTCCGTTAAGAACGTGGATCGCGATCCTCGCTGCGATCGCCGGGGTGATATTGATGTTTTCCGATGGCATGGACGGCGGGCAACTCACCGGCAACCTACTGGCACTGGGCGTGCCACTTGCGTTCACCGTAAACGTTTATGTGTTGCGCCGCATGCACGCACGCGTCGACATGATCCCGGCCGTGATGATCGCGGGCGTAATCTCGGCGGCGATTGCGCTTCCCCTCGCATGGCCGCTTACGCCAACGCTGCACGACATGGTTTATTTCGCGTTGCTGGGTTTCGTCCAATTGGGCCTGGGCTGCGTGCTGATGACGCGCGCGACCCGCCATCTGTCATCCGGAGAAATAGGTTTGTATTCCCTTCTGGAGAACGTGGCTGCGCCGGTGTGGGTATGGATAGGCGTCAACGAACGGCCGCAGGATATCGCCCTGGTCGGCGGGGTCGTCGTTATCGCAGCGCTGGCCGCCAATGAATGGCTGGGCATGCGCGACGGGCGCGCCAACACCGCTGTGAGCGAGCCCAAATAAAAAAGGGGCTCTCGCCCCTTTTTTAAACCCGGTACCACGAAGATCAGGGAATCAGGATCAGCGACCCCGTGGTCTTGCGCGACTCAAGGTCGATATGCGCCTGGGCCGCGTCCTTCAATGCGTAGGTCCGGCTGATGTCAATTTTCACCTTGCCCGACAAAACGATGTCGAACAAATCCTTTGATGTAGCGGCAAGATCGGTCGGCGTGCCGGCGTAATTCCCCAGTGTCGGCCTGGTCACAAACAACGAGCCCTTGGCGGCAAGGATGCCCAGGTCGACGCCGGTAACCGCACCAGAGGCATTGCCAAAGCTCACCATCATGCCGCGCGGACGCAGGCAGTCGAGCGAACCCACCCAGGTGTCCTTGCCAACCGAGTCGTACACCACCGGCACCTTCGCGCCGCCGGTGATGGCCAGCACGCGTTCGACAAAATTTTCCGTACGGTAATTGATGACGTGGTCCGCCCCCAATGACTTGGCAAGGGCGCATTTATCATCACTGCCCGCCGTACCGATCACCGTAACCCCGAGGGCCTTGAGCCACTGGCAGGCGATCTGTCCCACGCCGCCGGCAGCGGCATGCCACAGCACGGTTTCACCCTGCTTTGCGGGGTAAATGCGCTTGATGAGGTATTGCACGGTCATCCCCTGCAACATCATCGAGGCGCCCTGCTCAAAAGAAATGCCCGCGGGAAGGATGCACAGTTTGTCCGCGGGCATATTGCGCACTTCCGAATATGCGCCAAGCGGACCGGTACCGTATGCGACCCTGTCACCAACCTTGACGTTGGAGACGCCCGCACCCACAGCTTCCACAATGCCCGCACCCTCGGCACCCAGGCCGGAAGGAAGTGGATGCTTGTACAGGCCGCTGCGATTGTAGGTATCAACGAAATTCACGCCCACGGCCTTGTGCCGAACCTGCGCCTCGCCCTGACCGGGCGCTCCCAACTGCACGTCCTCCCATTGGAGAACCTCGGGTCCGCCGGTCGTGCTGAATCGGATTGCTTTTGGCATGTCTGCTCCTTATTGCGGTAGATAAAAACAAGAATCGATGGGTGACGGTTTCCAGCCATGGATCTGCGGCGCCATTCGCGTCTTCAATCGGGCGAGGCTAGAGAAACAGCGTGAGGACGCCAGTATAGCCATACAGCCTGTCATGGGAAATTTCACCGTTGGCAAAAAATCCCGCAAGCGGAAAATCGCCCAGTTGCTCTCGGATGATACGCATCTCCTCGGACTTTTCTCCGAACATGTTCGCCCCACGGGCGACACAAGCGAAGTAGAGTCCACCACGCGGACGCGTGGCCGGACGGATCTCATCGAGCATGCGTAACAAATCCTCGCGCGCGCTCGCGGCATCGCGCCGGCAAAACATCAGTTGCATGCCCTCTTCGGGGTAATCGCCTATCGCCACCAGCTTTTTGCGCGGGTCGAACCCGGCAAGGTTGCGCACGAGGTAGTCGCCGGTGTCCGAACCCTCGACCGGCAGGCCGACATTGAAAACCCGTCCCGCCGCCTCAAGATCCTGGGCGAAGCGCATTCCGATGTCTTCCATGAAAACATCCAGAGCCGGGCGATTGTCCAGCGTGATAAGCACGTTGCGGTCACAAGATGTCACGCGGTGACGCGGCTCCAGCGGCGCGCACCCCTGGGTGAGACGCGTTGCCAGCGCAATATCCGAAGACAACACCAGCCCGGACAGGCCGCCGGAAATCACACCATCGGCAATCTGGCATTGCTCGCGACGCGAACTGGACAGTCCGCCGACAAGAAAACCGCTGGCAAGCTTTTGCGCCATATCCTCGACCAGCCCGGCCACATCCTCGGTCTGCGGGTCGGCATGCACGATTGCGAAATGCGCGGCCACGCCACCGTCTGCCGTGAGCTCACCCGGCGCAGGCGCGCGGGACTTGCCGGAGAACACGCGAAAGCCGTCCTCGGGCAGTGCGGCAACCATGACCACCATCGCAGGTTCGTCGAAATATTCCACACCGCCCGCGAGCACCCCGACACCGACCGAGCCGACCCAGTGCTCGATGCCGGTGACATTCTTGAGGTAATCGAGCACCTCCGCGGCATTCGCGACGAAGTGATCGGTGAAATACAGGAACCCGATATTGGCCGCCGGCGGCAGCGGCGAGAGCGCCTTGACACTGATACGCACCGCATCCTGCCAGCGCCTGGCGCCGGCATGACCAACGCGAAACATGGTCATTTCTTTTTAGGGGCGGGCGCGGAGCCCTCCTGGCTTGCCTGCGGCTGCTGCAGCATGTTCCACCACATCGCCGGATCTGTGAGCGGATTGACCCCTGCCGCATTCGCGCCGGGCGGCATTGCACCCGTCGGATTGAACCCAGGCGCATTGAAGGGCGAGGCGCCCGCGCCCTGCGCACCCGAACCCATGTGCGGCGCGGCCTGCTGCGCCGCCTGCATGCCTTGCTGCATCGCAGCGATGGTCGCCCTTTGCATTTCCAGGCCCTGGATGCTCATGCGCAGCATGTTCAGGTTCATGTTCAGCCAGTTCTCGACCGACTTGAGGTCGGTGATGCGCTTCTCGATGTCAGCCGCATTGAAACTCGGCGTGACCATGCCAGGCATGCCCGGCATGGGGACGCCCATCGGCGCCCACATTTTCTTGAGCATCTCGAGGGGGTCTGGCATCTGGGAGGAATCGCTCATGGTCGCACCTGGGGGCATATCCGGGATGTCAGTTTAGCAGGCTGCAAAAAGCGCGCTTGGCTTCACGCGCCGCGACCTTCAACCCGCACCGTTGAGAAAATCGAGCATCTCACCGCGACGCGCCATGGTGTCCTCATAGCCAAGCTCGATCAGCGCACGACAGAAGCTTTTCTCGAAAAGCAGGTAACTGGCGAGGTTGGAACCGTTACGATTCATTGCACCGACAGTACGCAGTAAAAACCGGATGGTCCAGGGCAGATCTCGCACATGGGCCGCCGCGATGCGCTCGATCTGCCTCGAAGGGGACACCACCATCACCTTTATCGGACGAAGCGGCAGGCCTCCCTGCGTAAGGTGTTCCCGCGGGATCAGGCTGATGGTCTTGTTGATGCGCTGCAACCGCTCGATGTCAACGTTGAGGCTGTCGAGAAAAATGCTGTTGAGCGCGTGGCCGGCGATCTGCGCCAGCGAGGGATAGACGTTGGAACGCTGGCGCGCGGCCTGGGCACTCTGCCGCCCCGTGCCGATGACCAGCACGCGCTCGGCGCCAAGATGCAGCGCCGGGCTGATCGGGGCGATCTGGCGCATCGAGCCGTCGCCGAAATATTCACGGTTGATTTTTACCGCCGGAAAAATAAATGGCAGCGCCGAGGAGGCCATGAGGTACTCGGCACGCAGGGTCGTGGCGCAACCAATGCGCTGTGTGCGTTCCCAGGCCACGCATTCGGGGCCGCCCTGATAGAAAGAGACGCTCTGCCCGGAACTGTAACCCGAGCACGTGATCGAAACGGCGTACAGCGACCCGGCATCGATATTTTCCTGGATGCGGGAAAAATCGAGGGTCCGTCTGACCATCTCGCCAAGTGGCGCGTTGTCGAGCAGGGAAATCGGGTTGTTACGATACAGCAACGTCAGCGCGCCCAGCCAGCGTGCGCCACTGCCGGCGATGCCGGAAAAATCCGAGCGATAAACGTGATGGACGTGAAAATTTTCCCAAACGTCCAGTAAATGTCCGACGGCCTGGTCGAAGTTGTCGGCGTAAACAGCAAGCGCCGCGGCATTGATGGCACCGGCCGATGTGCCGCATACGATCTGGAAGGGGTTGCGATCCGGTTCGGGCAGCAACTCCCGCACGGCCTTGAGTACGCCAACCTGGTACGCCGCGCGCGCGCCGCCCCCGGTCAGGATGAGTCCGGCCTTGGTACCCGCTGCTGCATCCGCCGCTGCCATGTGCCCGTCCCCTCCCGCCCGCAGCCTGCTTACGTCTGCTGGTGCTGTTATGCCTTACAACAAAGCCGTCTGCTGTCCCCGTTGCGCGTTGGCATCCACCACCGTGAGCGCGGTCATGTTGACAATACGCCGTACTGTCGCCGTCGGCGTGATGATATGCACCGGCTTGGCCGCACCGAGCAGGATCGGGCCGATCGTAATGCCGTCCCCGGCAGCCGTCTTAAGCAGGTTGAACGAGATGTTTGCCGCTTCGAGCGTCGGCATGATCAGCAGGTTGGCCTGGCCCTTGAGGCGGGAGTTGGGAAACGCCGCAAGGCGCACGGGCTCCGCCAACGCCGCATCGCCGTGCATCTCCCCCTCGATCTCGAGCTCGGGGTCGCGCGCGGTGATGAGTTGCAGCGCCAGGCGCATTTTCTTCGCGCTCGGCGAATCGCTGGTACCGAACGACGAGTGCGAAAGCAGCGCCGCCTTGGGCGTGATGCCGAAACGGCGGATTTCCTCCGCAGCCAGCAGGGTCATTTCGGTGATCTGCTCTGCCGTGGGATCGAGGTTGACGTAGGTATCGCAAATGAACACGGTCTGCTGCGGCAGCATCAGGACGTTCATGGCGTAGTAATTGTCGACGCCGGTCCGGCGGCCTATGACCTGATCGATGTAATGCAGGTGCAGGGCGTGCGTGCCAAAGGTGCCGCAAATCATACCGTCCGCCTCGCCGCGGTGGATCAGCATGCTGCCCACCAGCGTGGCACGACGGCGCATTTCAATCTTCGCGTACTGCTCGGACACGCCGCGCCGCTGGGTAAGTTTGTGGTATTCGCGCCAGTAGTCGCGATAACGCGGGTCGCTTTCCAGGTTCACCAGGTCAAAATCCTCCCCGGCCTTGATGCGCAAACCGAATTTCTCGATGCGCTTGTCGACGACGTTGGCCCGGCCGATGATGATCGGACGCGCCAAGCCCTCGTCCACAACCACCTGCACGGCGCGCAGCACGCGCTCGTCCTCGCCCTCGGCGTACACGATGCGCCGCTTCGGCCCGCTTTTGGCACCGGCGAATACCGGCTTCATGATCAGGCCGGAGTGATAGACAAACTGCTGCAACGAATCCAGATAGGCCGGCCAGTCGGTGATGGGCCGCGTCGCCACGCCCGAATCCATCGCGGCTTTGGCTACCGCCGGTGCAATCTTGACGATCAGGCGCGGATCAAAGGGCCTCGGGATAAGGTATTCGGGACCGAAGGCGATGTTCGGTTCGCCGTAGGCCATGGCCACCACGTCCGACTGCTCGGCCTGCGCCAGTTCGGCAATGGCGTGCACCGCCGCCAGCTCCATTTCCGGTGTGATGGTGGTGGCGCCCACGTCCAGCGCGCCGCGGAAAATGTAGGGGAAGCACAGCACATTGTTGACCTGGTTCGGAAAGTCAGAACGCCCGGTGGCGATCACCGCATCGGGCCGCGCCTCGCGCGCGAGGGCAGGCTGGATTTCAGGCTCCGGGTTCGCCAGCGCAAGAATCAGCGGCCGCTCCGCCATCTTCTTGACCATCTCGGGCTTGAGCACCTTGCCCGCCGAGAGGCCGAGGAACACGTCGGCCCCGTCGATCACCTCGCCCAGGGTGCGGCCCTTGATATCCTTGGCGTAACGCGCCTTGTTGTCATCCATCTCCTCCTTGCGGCCGGTATAGACCACTCCGGCGATGTCGGTGACGATGATGTTTTTCATGTCCACGCCAACCTTGACCAGCAGGTCGAGGCAGGCGAGCGCGGCGGCGCCGGCACCCGAGACCACCAGCTTGACCTTGGCGATGTCCTTGCCCACCACCTTGAGACCGTTGACGATGGCCGCGCCGACGATGATGGCCGTGCCATGCTGGTCGTCGTGGAAGACCGGGATTTTCATGCGCTTGCGCAGCTCGCGCTCGACGATGAAGCATTCGGGCGCCTTGATATCCTCGAGGTTGATGCCGCCGAACGTCGGTTCGAGCGCGGCGATGATATCGACCAGCTTGTACGGGTCGCGCTCCTCGATCTCGATATCGAACACGTCGATGCCGGCGAACTTCTTGAACAGCACCGCCTTGCCCTCCATCACCGGTTTTGAAGCGAGCGGCCCGATGGCGCCCAGCCCCAGCACCGCCGTGCCATTGGTGATGACCCCGACGAGATTGCCGCGCGCCGTGAGGTTGCGCGCCTCGACCGGGTCGCGCACGATCTCGAGGCATGCGTCGGCCACACCCGGGGTGTAGGCGAGCGCGAGGTCACGCTGGTTGACCAGGCCCTTGGTCGGGGTGACGGAAATCTTGCCGGGCTTGGGAAGGCGGTGGTAATCCAGCGCCGCCTGTTTCAGGCTCTTGTCCATGGTGACTTTCGCGTATTGAAATATTTGTTTATATGCGACGGGGCTCTAGCTGCACCGTCCAAGCCGTGAAACCCCGCGACCGCAGCGGAGAATTATAAAGCATCCGCCACACGCTCCTTCAGGCCCCCGTCGCAAACGATCCGGGTGTCACCACAGGACGTTCAACGCGCCCGCGGCGGCGGCGCAAATGCCGCCTGGCCGCAAAGCCGCGCCAGGCGGTCATTTCCAGCCATCGTCGCCCGCAACGCCTTGTCTGGCGCGGCTCTCCGGCCATCGTCATGTTCCATCAGCGGCGCACCGCGCTTTGCACACCGGCCACCTCGCGCACCAGCGCCAGCACGCGCCGCAACTGCGCCACATCGGCGATATCCAGCGTGAAATGCATGGTCGCGGTGCTCTGCCTGCTCTGCGTATTGGCCGCGGTGACGTTGATCTTTTCGCGCGACAGGACTTCGGATACATCGCGCAGCAATCCGTGACGGTCCGCCGCCCTCACCACCACATCGACAGGAAAAACGCTCGCAGTTTGCTTGCCCCAGTCGGCGGCGATGATGCGCTCGGGCTGGCGCGCACTCAGCCTCGCCGCACTGGCGCAACTGGCGCGGTGGATCGATATGCCGCGGCCGCGCGTGACAAATCCGACGATCGGATCTGGCGGCGCCGGCTTGCAGCAGCGCGCAAGCTGCGTCATCAGTCGGTCAACGCCGACAATCAGGATGCCGCTGCCCGGATCGTCGGCGCGGCTTTCACGCGTCTTCACCTCATCGGGAGCCTGCGCATCGGCGGCGTCGCCCCCCTCGTCACCGCCAAGCAGCGCCGTCTTTATCGCACGCGGCCCGATCTCATCACGCCCGACAGCGGCAAACAAATCCTCGGCGCGCGCAAAGTCGAAACGCCCGGCGAGCTCGTCCAGATTGACACCGGTCCTGCCCTCGCGCTGCATCTCGCGCTCGACCAGCGCCCGCCCGTTGGCGATGGTCTCCTCCAGTGCCTGGCTGTTGAACCACTGGCGCACCTTGTGACGTGCGCGCGAGCTGCCGACAAGCCCGAGCGCCGGATTAAGCCAGTCGCGGCTCGGTCCGCCCGTTTTCGCGCTGATTATTTCCACACGCTGGCCGTTGGCAAGCGGCGTATCGAGGGGAACCATCACGCCGTCGACGCGCGCACCGCGGCAGCGGTGCCCGATGTCGGTGTGCAGTGCATAGGCAAAATCCACCGGTGTCGACCCGGCGGGCAGGTCGAGAACGCGCCCCTGCGGCGTCAGCACATAGACCGTGTCATCGAGCGCCGCTTTCTTTGACTGCGCCACCCAGTCGGAGGCGTCAACGATGTCGTCGCGCCAGGCGAGCACCTGCCGCAGCCAGGCGATCTTTTGTTCGAAGCCCTGCCCGCCGGGCGCGCCCCCGGCCGGGCGTGCGCCCTCCTTGTACTTCCAGTGCGCCGCCACCCCGAGCTCGGCATGGCGGTGCATCTCGTGGGTGCGGATCTGCACCTCCAGCCCGCGCCCGTCGGGACCGGTGACGGCGGTATGCAGCGATCGATAGTTGTTGGTCTTGGGGCGCGAGATATAGTCGTCGAACTCGCGCGGAATCGGCTGCCAGAGGTTATGCACGACGCCGAGCGCCGCGTAGCAGTCCTTCACGTCCTCAACCAGTACGCGCAGCCCGCGCAGGTCGAACAGTTCATCGAACGCGAGCGACTTGGCGCGCATCTTGTTCCAGATGCTGTAAAGGTGCTTGGGGCGTCCGCTGATTTCGGCCTTGATCCCCGCCGCCGCAAGTTCGGCTGCAAGTTGCTTTTCCACTGCTGCGATAAACCCCTCGCGGGCACCGCGAGTTTCATCGAGGCGCCGCGCGATGTCCTTGTAGGCATCGGGCTCGAGATACCGGAAGGACAAATCCTCCATTTCCCACTTGAGTTGCCAGACGCCGAGCCGGTTGGCGAGCGGCGCGTAAATATCCATGGTCTCCTGCGCCACGACACGCTGCTCGGCGGCAGGCGAGAGCGGCAGCGCGCGCAGAGACTGCGTCCGGCTGGCGAGCCGCAACAGCACGACACGGATGTCGCCCACCATAGCGAGGAGCATCTTGCGCAACACCTCGGCCTGGGCGCGGCGCGCCTCTGCCGACAATCCCTGGCTGTCGAGTCCGCGCGTCACCACGCGCATGCTGTTAAGGCGCGCAATCCCCGCGACAAGGTCGGCGACCGGCTTGCCAAAACGTGCCTCAAGCACCTCGCCCCCCGCAGGCAGGCAATCCGGAATAGTGAACAACAGGCCGGCGGCCCTCGTGTCGGCATCCAGCCGCAATGCCGCAAGGTCTGCGGCAAGTCCGAGCGCGTGGGCCATCGCCGGCTCGCCGGTTCCCAGCACCTTCCCGGCGTACTGCTCCAGGGCGAACGCGCGCGCGACGAGCACCCGAGCGCAATCCTCTTCCGACAGGCCCTCTACCAGCCGCGCAATGCCCGTGTCCTCCGAGGCGGGAACCGCGCGCTCCGGCCGGTCGGTGAACGTGACGGTGGGTGGCGTCTGCGACATGCCGCGATTATACGGGGCGGCCACACTGCCGCCGAGGCACCCGCGTCAATCATCCCCGACAGCAGCCTGCCGCCGTGTCAGTCTCACTGAAATGCATCCGACTGGTATCTTCGGCATCAGACAGTCCGCAATCGGGGTGACGAATACACCACAGACCAGTCCCTGTCCGTTGTCCATGGATGGCAAAATGGAATTGAATCGCACATTCCTTGCCGCCTTCATCGAAGCTATAGTTGGAGTTGAATCGCTGCCTGGTTGGATCGTTGCCTGAACCGCCAATCCAACCGCTCCAACCGTTTATCCACTCCAGAGTCAGGATCGAACCTTGAATTCCACCGACACCGCGCCTTCAGGCGCAGCCAACCCGACCACCACGGTGACGCCCGTAGCGATTGTCGGAGGCGGCCCCGTCGGGCTGATGCTCGCGCTTTTCCTGGATCGCCATGGCATCAAAACGGTTGTATTCAACAGCGAACGCAACGCGCGCTGGCACCCCAAGGGGAGCACCCACAACTCGCGCACCATGGAACACTACCGGCGGCTCGGCATTGCGGCCCAGGTACGCCAGCTCGGGCTGCCCGCCGACCATCCGACCGACGTCGCCTATTTCACCCGCTACAACGCCTGGGAACTCGCGCGTGTGGTCATGCCCTCCGAGGAGGAGAAAATGCGCGCCGTCATTGCGGCCCCGCGCATCCACCAGAACTTCGAACCCATCCACCGCGCCAACCAGATGTATGTCGAGCGCTTCCTGCTTGAACACGCGCGCACGCGGCCCAACATCACGCTGCGCTATGGCTGGCAGGTCGGTGATTTTTCCGAGAACGCGCAGGGCGTCACACTACAGGCCGGGCGCGTGGCCGGGCATGCCGCCGATGACGATTACCTGGGCAAAGCCCTGCCGACCACGGGCGAGACCGAACAATGGCGGGCGCACTATCTTGTTGGTTGCGACGGTGGACAAAGCCATGTGCGGCGCACCCTCGGTATCCGCTATGAGGGGCACGACACGCTGAAGCAGGATTTCCTGGGCGGCCGCATGGTGGCCAGCCACCTGCGTGTACCGGGCCTTGCGGGCGATTTTTTCGCCGGACGCCGCGCCTGGCAATACTGGGTGGTGAACCCGCAGATTCGCACCGCACTGGTGTCGCTCAACGGCAGCGACGAATTCCTTTACTGGACGCGGCTTCCCGAAGGCGGCACCCTCGACACTTCCGAAATCGCCCGCGGCGTAGCGCTGGCCTGCGGCGCAAACCTCGCCGTCGAGGTGCTGGGCAATCGCAACTGGACCGCCGGTGTTGCACTGTGGGCGGAGCGCCTGTGGAACGGCGGCCGCATTTTTCTTGCCGGCGATGCCATCCATCTGTTCACGCCCACGGGCGGTTTCGGCATGAACACCGGCATCGACGGTGCGGCCAACCTGGCCTGGAAACTCGCAGCCATGGTCCAGGGCTGGGGTGGCGCCGGCCTACTGGCGAGTTACGAAGCCGAACGCAAGCCTATCGCCGCGCGCAACACGACCGCAGCGCAAAAGCTCGCGAAAAATGTCGGCGCAGTGGACGTGTCGGAGGCAATTGAACTTACCGGGACAGCCGGGGAAACCGCGCGCCAGCGCGCTGGCGATTACCTCGCAACCTTCGGCGAGGAATTCGGCTCCATCGGCGTGCAGCTCGGCGCACGCTACGACGGCTCGCAACTGGTCGCCGAAGATGGCGCGCCCCCCGCCGACAGCTATACGGCCTACACCCCGAGCGGTGTTCCCGGCGGCCGGGCGCCGCACTTTTTCCTCGACCCGCCGGGCATGCCGGTGCGCCGTTCTCTTTATGACCTGTTCGGGGTCGGCTTCACGCTGTTGCGTCTCGCGCCCTCCGCGCCCGGCGGGGAAGCCTTCGCCGTCGCCGCGCGAACACGCGGCATTCCGCTGTCGATTGTCGATGTGTTTGATGAGGACGGCCGCGAGTTGTACGGCCGCGACCTCGCGCTGATTCGTCCCGACCAGCATGTCGCCTGGCGCGGCAACGGCCTGCCGGCCGACGCGAACGCCGTGCTCGCACGCGTGACCGGACACTGACTGCGCGGCCCAGATTCGCATGCCTTCACCGGCGCCGGCGCCCCCTTTCGTCAAGGCCGATTTCGACTAAAATCTGCGCCTTCGCACGATTCAGGACCATCCCTTCATGACCCCACAATCCCACAACGAGACCACGCCCAAGACGCTGCGTACGCTGCCGCGCTGGATTTTCATGAGCCGCTGGCTGCAAGCGCCGTTGTACATAGGCCTCATTTTTGCGCAAGGCGTGTATGTCTGGCAGTTCTGGGTCGAACTGGTGCATCTGATGCAGATCACCGCCACCAAGGGCGTGACCGAAGCCGAAATAATGCTGGTGGTGCTGGGCCTCATCGACGTGGTGATGATCTCCAACCTGCTGGTCATGGTCATCGTCGGCGGCTGGGAAACCTTTGTGTCGCGCCTCGACCTGGAAAACCATCCCGACCAGCCGGAGTGGCTGTCGCATGTGAATGCAGGGGTACTGAAGGTCAAGCTGGCGACGGCGATCATCGGCATCTCGTCGATACACCTGCTCAAGACCTTCATCAACGCGCAGAACTACGACGAAAAGACGCTGCTGTGGCAGACCGTCATCCACCTGTCCTTCCTCGCCTCGGCGCTGGCCATCGCCTACACCGAAAAAATCACCCACTCCGTCTCCCCCAAATGAGGCCGTCATGACCGTCATCAAAGCCGAAGACCTGATCCAGAGCATCGCCGACGCGCTGCAATACATCAGCTACTACCATCCCAAGGATTACATCGCCCACCTGGCCCGCGCCTACGAACGCGAGCAGGCGCCGGCGGCCAAGGACGCCATCGCGCAAATCCTCACCAACTCGCGCATGAGCGCCGAGGGGCACCGCCCGATCTGCCAGGACACCGGGATCGTCAACGTCTACCTCAAGATCGGCATGGACGTGCGCTTTGAGGGCGTCAAGGGCGCGCTCGCCGACACCGTCAACGAAGGCGTGCGCCGCGCCTACCTGAACCCGGACAACCCGCTGCGCGGCTCGGTGCTGGCCGACCCGATGTTCACGCGCAAGAACACCAAGGACAACACGCCGGCGGTGATCCACATCGACCTCGTTGCCGGTGACAAGCTCGACGTCACCGTCGCAGCCAAGGGCGGCGGCTCGGAAGCCAAATCCAAGTTCGCCATGCTCAACCCCTCCGACTCCATTGTCGACTGGGTGGTGAAGACCGTCCCGTCGATGGGCGCCGGCTGGTGCCCGCCCGGCATCATCGGCATCGGCGTGGGCGGCACCGCCGAAAAAGCCATGATGATGGCCAAGGAAGTGCTCATGGACCCGATCGACATGCACGAGCTTCTGGCGCGCGGCCCGCAGAACAAGACCGAAGAAATGCGTATCGAGCTCTTCACCAAGGTCAATGCGCTGGGCATTGGCGCGCAGGGCCTGGGCGGCCTGTCGACGGTGCTGGACGTGAAGATCATGGACTACCCGACGCACGCGGCAAACAAGCCGGTGGCGATGATTCCCAACTGCGCCGCGACGCGCCACGCGCATTTTGTGCTCGACGGTTCGGGCGCGGTGTCGCTGGATCCGCCTTCGCTGGAAGACTGGCCCAAAGTCACCTGGACGCCCGCCGCCACCGCCAAGCGCATCAACCTCGACACGCTGACCCCGGCTGAAGTGGCCGCATGGAAACAAGGCGACATCCTGCTCTTGTCGGGCAAGATGCTGACCGGCCGCGACGCCGCGCACAAGCGCATCAGCGACATGCTGGAAAAAGGCGAGAAGCTGCCCGTGGACTTCACCAACCGCGTCATCTACTACGTCGGCCCGGTCGACCCGGTGCGCGACGAGGTTGTCGGCCCGGCCGGCCCCACCACCGCCACGCGCATGGACAAGTTCACCGAGACCATGCTGGCGAAAACCGGCCTGATCAGCATGATCGGCAAGGCCGAGCGCGGCCCGGTCGCCATCGACGCAATCAAGAAGCACAAGGCGGCCTACCTGATGGCCGTGGGCGGCGCCGCCTACCTCGTATCCAAGGCGATCAAGAAGCAAAAAGTACTGGCCTTCGCCGACCTCGGCATGGAAGCCATCTATGAATTCGAGGTGAAAGACATGCCGGTCACGGTGGCGGTGGATTCGGGCGGCACCTCAGCCCACATCAGCGGCCCGGCCGAATGGGAAAAACGCATTCGCGAATTCAAGATTCCCGTCAACGTAGCCTGAAGCAAACCGGAAAAAAAACCGGAGACGCGCGACAAACTCACCGCCGCGGGCGTGGCCCTGTACGAGCACAGCCACGCCAACTTCAACAAATTCTTTGTCAGCGAAATCGACAAGTGGCGCAACGCGGTGAAGAAGACCAAGCTCAAACTCGATAGGTTCACGGCGGTTGGCACGGGCTACCCCGTGGACTGCCGATTGCGCTGCTGCCGGCGTTTCCAGGGCCATTACGCTCCCGCCGGGCCGCCTGCCCCTTACTCCCGGCGCGTCACCCGACGCGGCAAGGCGCCGCGCGGGTACCAAAGGGAACGCCCCTTTTAAACAAGAACAATCTGCGAGCGCATGCTGTAGAGCACGAACAACACTTCTTCCTGTTCCCGTTGACCGATGTTGTTTTTCTTCAGGGCGTCCAGGGCGTCGTCCAGCACCGCCATGAATTCCAGGGCTGAGATATTCATCCCTTTGTGGGCAGCCAACATGTCCTTGCCCGCGTAGACGTTGGGTCCCCCGGTGCCCGTAATAAAGAAAGTGGCCGCGGCATTCTTCAGCTTTGCAAGATCACTGTCCGCAAACCGGGTGGCAATGGCCTTGTTCGTCACGTGGTTGTCCACCACATCGTTCGCCAGCCTGGTGATGCCTTCAATGCCACCCAAACGTTCAAAAAGTGATTGACTCATGATTTCGCTCCTAAGTTGAACCATGTCGATACACGATTGTTATAAACAAGCCGTGGCGAAGCAGTATCACCGCAGCTTTACCCGGAGGGGTTTTCAAATACAAAATCCAGAACGAGACGCAGTTAAGAATATTGCATAAAAAACAGGTGCAGATCGTTAAGATTTGCAAAGCACAAAAAAAGTGCACGCACAGACGCGCGTTGCGATGGCGGCGACAGCACAGGTCTTGCGGGCATGCGCCTGCACATTGCCGCGCGGAGCGGCCGGGGTGGTTCAGGAAAGGACGACTGGCGGACTAACACCGCCCGACGAGGTCGGCATAGCCACCTGCTGAAAACCCGCGCCAGATAAGGGTTTCCAGCCTGCACAGTCGCCGGCTGCGGCCTGTACCGCCGCCGGCCGAGCTTTGCTCAGTCGGCCCGCGCGCCCGAATCGCGAATGATCCGGGACCAGCGCAGCGTCTCGCCGCGAATCAGCGTGGCAAAGGCGTCGGGCGTGCTGCCCACCACATCGAATCCAAGTTGTGTCAGTCGCTCGCGCAACTCGCCTGCTTGCAGCGCCTTCACCGTTTCGGCGTGGACACGCTGTATCGCGTCGGGCGGCGTGCCCGTCGGGGCAAGCAGGCCGAACCACGCGGAGACGTCAAACCCGGCGACGCCGGCCTCGATCATGGTCGGGATTTCCGGCAGCAGCGCCGAGCGTCGCGCGGAGGTGACGGCAAGCGCACGCAACTTACCGCCGCGCACATGCGGAATCGCCGGCGGGATATTGTCGAAGGACAGCTGCACCCTGCCGGCGATGAGATCGTTCAGTCCTGCCGCAGCGCCCTTGTAAGGTACGTGCACCATCTTCACACCGGTGAGTGCGCTGAATAATTCGCCGGCAAGATGCGGCGTGCTGCCGCTCGAGGGCGAGCCGTAGTTGAGTTCGCCGGGATGGGCGCGGGCGTACTCGATCAACTCCTTCACCGAATTAACCGGCAGATCGGGATTCACCGCCAGTACGTTCCCGGACGAAACGACGAGCGAGACGGGCACGAGGTCTTTTGCCGGATCCAGGGGCAGCTTTGCGTACAGCGCCGGATTGGTGGCAATGGTCACCCCGCCCATCAGCAGGGTGTAGCCGTCGGGCGCAGATCGCGCCACCGTCTCCATGCCAATGTTGGTTCCCGCGCCCGCACGATTTTCCACCACAACAGGCTGACCCAGGCCCGCGGACAGCCTGACCGAGAACACGCGCGTCAGGATATCAATGGTGCCGCCCGCGGCTGCGGGGACGATGATGCGCAGCGGCCGGTTCGGATACGGCTGTGCCTGCGCTGGTGCCGTTACGCTTGCCGCCAGCAGCGTCACCGCTGCAAAAATGAACAGGGTCCGGATGCGCATTACCGCACCGCCAGCGCGACAATACCGGCGAGCACCATGGCAGCGCCGGTCGCGGTGCGCCAATTCAGGCCCTCGCGATTGCCCAAAAAGAACACGCTCACCGGAAACACCACCAGCGGCGTGGTGAAGGTGATCAGCGTTGCAATCGCGATTTCCATGAAGTCCATCGCATAGCTGGTGAGCATCGAACCGCTGGCGGAAGCAACGCCGCTTGCCGCGTACAGCGCAATGCCGCGCCTGTCGCCAGAGCGCAGGTCATCGCGCACCTTGCCCCAATCGCGGATACTGACAAAGTGACAGGTCATCGCCGCGACCGTCGCGATCAGGGTGCCGAATATGGCCTCATCCCAGTTGCGCATCGCCACGCCGCGCATGGCGTTGCCAAAGCCGAATCCGGTCACCGCCACCAGGCCCAGCAGAAGGCCGCGGCGGCGTGCGGGCCAGGACAGTTGGGGCACCGCCGCCGCGCCGCTGCGCGGCATTTGCGTGATCCACAAACCGGCGATGACAAAGGCGGTCAGCGCGATCTCATAGGGCCCCAGGCGCTCGCCGATGATCAGCCAGGCGCCAACCAGCGTGAACACCGGCGAGGTCGAATGCAAAACGCTTGCGCGGGCCGAGCCCAGCACCATCACGGCGTCAACCAGCATGCGCCGCCCCATGAAAATACCGATGATGCCCGAGGCGACGAACCACCCGGCCCCGGCCCAGTGCCAGAGGAGCGGTGTGTGACGCAACGCCGCCTGCACGACAAACGCGATGCAGATGCACAGCACATTGGTAAGCAACAGCACGATAAAGCCGATTTCCACCGAGGTGCGCGTCGCCGCGGCACGTACGATGAAAATATTGGCGGCAAAGCAGAGCATTGCAGCGAGTGCGTAGGCGATTCCCATTTTTATTCGGTGAGTCGGTTGGGCGACGGGTAGGCGGCTCGATGTGCGGCAAGCCGGTCAGGGCTTGACCATCTCCACCTGGATTAGCATCGACACTTCGTCGCCGACGAAATTCGCCATGGCAACCAGGCCGAAATCCGAGCGCCGGAAACGCGCACTCAGGTCGGCGCCACAGCGCAAGACCGGAAAACGTATGCAGCCGTAGCCCGAAACGGTGAGCGCAAGCGGCCGCGTCACGCCCAGAAAGCGCAGCTCACCCTCGATGCGCACCGGTTTGCCGTCCTCGAAACGCATGGCGCCGGCCTTGTAGGCGATCTCGGGATGGTCGAGCACGGCAAAATAAAATGCGCCGCGCAGCAGGGTGTCCAGGTCCTCATTGCCGGTGCTGACCGAACGCGCATCGATGCGAATGTCCGCCGTGCCGGTCCCGGCCTCGGCATCCAGGTTCACTGTGCCGGTGGTCTTGTTAAAACGGCCGCGCTGCGTGGCGATGCCAAGATGCCGGACTTCAAACACCGGAAAGGTGTGACCGGGATCAATAACCAGGGTTTGCGGCGCCGCCTGTGCAGCGAACGAGACGAGCACGGCGAGGCCGGGCAGGCAGCGCGCGATGCACCGAAGCGCGCGAGAGAGCTCGGACGGGGGGGCGGTTAAGCGGTTCATCGCGCCGATTTTCGCACACCGGCGCGTTTCCCCCTATGGCTGGTTGGCAATCGTTGAGTCTGATCGGCGGTTTCTTGCGCACGTGCGGCACGAGCGCACGCAGGGCACGCCGGGCTGCAGCAAAGGGCCCCGACTTTGCCAGACATTTGGAACGTTATAATCGCACCAGCGCCTTCCGCCGGGACCGCGCACGGCGCGCCTTGGGAGGGGACAAGTCATGAGCACCACCGACGCGGGCACCACCTGCCCCAAGTGCAAGTACCTTCGCCAGGGCGCGGACACGGCCCCGAGCGGACATTGCCCCCAATGCGGCCTCGTTTACGCCAAATACCGTCCCGAACCGACACTGCAGCCGATCCTCGAGCCGGTGCGCGCCTCCGGGCCGCGGCCGACTTCCTTTCCCTGGTTTGCGATCATTGCAGGCCTCGCCTGCCTGCTCACCACCGGGTATTTCCTTCGCGACCGCATTTACGCCAAGCCAGCGCCGGTGCTGCAGGTGCAAAAAATGAGCATGCTGATCAAACGTGAAACCGGACAGGGCATGCCCGCCTACACGGTCAGCCTCGAAGGCGAGCGTGCGGTCGCCCGCCTGCTGCCCGATGCGCGCAAGACGCTCGCGCAATTTGCCAATGCCCCGGTGGTGATGTTCACCACGTCGTGGTGCAGTTACTGCGCCGAGGCACGCAAGCAGCTCGAGACCGACGGCATCAGCTTCAAGGACTACGACGTGGAGCGCGACGCCGACGCGCTGCGCTACCACGGCAGGGTGCTGCGGGCCGAAGGCGTACCGGTGATCATCCTGGGCGACCGTGTGCTGCTTGGCTACGACGAAACGCAATTGCGCCTCGCCGGCCGGGCGCTCACCAAATAGGCCGGCCTCCCTCGGGTTAGAATCGTCCCGTTCCACGGCCGGCAACGACATGCATATGCGCCGCCCGCCACCCTAACCAGAACAACAACCATACCGGGCACCCCACTTGCACAGCACTCCCCTCAATCGCTGGCTGGGCATTGCACTGATGCTCACCATCGCCACAGTCATGGGCGCCAACCATATCGGCGCGCGCGTTGCATTCGACCACGGCGTCAACGTCATGACGGCGGTGACCATACGCTCGGGCGTCACCGCGCTTGCCGTGCTCGCACTGCTGCTTGTCTACCGCGTGCCGCTGGCATTGCCGGCGGCCACGCTGCGCCGCGCCTTTGGCATCGGTGTGCTGGTGGCGATACAAAGCTATTGCCTGTACTCGTCGATCGCGCGCATCCCCGTGGTACTGGCCCTGCTCGCCTTCAACATCTACCCGATGGTGTTGACGCTGATCACCTGGGCCGCGGGCGGCCAGAGGCCGGTGCCTCTCGCCCTGGGCGCCATGGTCGTCGCCCTGTTCGGCCTGGCGATGGCCCTCGACGTGTCGGGGCGCACCGGTGACATCGCCGGACGCTGGCAGGAAATCGGCATTGGCGTCAGCTATGCCTTTGCCGCCGCCCTGGCTTTCGGGCTGATGCTGTACCTGTCGGGCCGCTGGCTGAAGGAGGTGGATGGCAGGCTGCGCAGTTGCCTCGCCATGGCGACCTGCGCACTGATCGTCGGCACCGCCGGCATCTTCACCGGCGGGCTGGCCGCGCCAACCGACCTTCCGGGCTGGACCGGACTTGCTCTGCTCACGCTGTTTTATGGCAGCGGCATCACCGCCATGTTCATCATCCTGCCGCGCATCGCCATCACCAGCGACACCGGCGTGCTCAACATCGAGCCGGTTGCCGCGCTGGTGATGGGCTGGTTCGTACTGGGGCAAAGCCTGACCCTGTGGCAGGGCGTTGGCGCGCTGGTGGTCATCGGCGCGATCGTCGTGCTGGGCACTGCCAAGCGTTAGCCGGACCGCTCAAACCGGCATGGGCTCCCGGCCGCGCTGGTAACAATACGGACGCTCGTCAAACGCCAGCCAGCCAAAGCGCTCGCACAGGCCCTGAATCAACGCCGTATGGTCAACCCGCAACGAGCCGCGCAGGCTGAGCGTGTCCGCAGCGTCCTGCGGCACAAGCAACTCCACCCAGTCGCCTCCGACCTGTGCACGAGCGTGATGCGGCGTACTCCACTCGATGCCGGAAAACGCGAGGGCCAGGGCTTCGCGTAACGCGGCGTTGTCCGGTAGCGGGGTTACCGTCACTTCGTCGAGTTCCTCTGCGGCAAGCGGGAGCCGGGAGGGATGAAAAAAAAGATAGGTGCGGGCCATCGTGCGCGGCGCGTGCGTAGCGAACCGGAAACGGAATGGCCCGACTGTACCAGACCGGGGATGCGCGGGCGATGGTCAGAGTTAGATGGTCCGAGTTAAGCGGCTTTTATCCGCATGTTCGCCGGGTCCGTCCGTGCCCCTCGCCGCTACCATGCCCCTGTCACCGAAAGTCTTCACGACAACGCAAGGCCCTTGAGCGCCGGTGCGTCTTTTCGATTACCGGATGCATCCCATGTGGCTCCAACGCAGCACCGCCCTCACTGCCACCATCGCAACACTCGCCGCCAGCGGCTTTGTCCTGTCAGGATGCGCCACTGCGCCCGGCCAGGAAACAAAACAACCCGGACTGCTCGACCGCTCGCTCGCGGTGGTGCATTCGGATATCGCCTTCATGCTGGTGAACGGCCCACGACCTGTGACGCCTGCGGACACACCACGCGACGCACCGCCCGGGGCACCCTGCCCCGCTGCAAGCTGCCCGCCGGTCGCAGGCTTCGGAGCGCAGATGCCAGATGACAGCCCCGCGGCATTCTCGCTGCAGGTGCAGCGCATCAGCACGCAGTTGCAAGAGGGGGCGCTCAGTCAGTTCCCGGACCTAGCGAGCCGCATTCCCGGATTTGCCGCAAACGGATTTGACGTCTACGTGACCACCGGGCGGCAACAGGGCAGCACCTCGAGCGCCAGCGGCCGTATCGCCCTGAATGCCGCACTGGGCAGGCTGCAACCTTACGATGACTGGCTGGCCTTTGTGATCGCCCGCGAGATGGGACATGTGATTGCCCGCCACCACGAAGAGAATTCCGTCGCAAGCATGGCCACCTCGGTGATGATGAACCTGTTGATTCCCGGGAGCAGTCTGCTCAAAAGCGCGGCTTCGACGGTGGGCTCGGGCATCGCCGCGGGCAGCAAGCGTGAAACGCAGGCCGAGGAAGCCGATGTCATCGCCTTCGTGCTGCTTGAAGCAGCGGGGTTTCGCCTGCGCGATGTGTCATTGAGCCTGCTGGTCGCCGCCCCCGCGCTGGATGACGGCGCCTGGTCGGCGGACTTTCGCAAATCTTCAGAGACGCTGATGACCGGCATTCGCGCGGGGAAGCGGATACCCTTGTCCGAAGCGGCAACGCTTGCTCCTGCCGCATCAACAACGCCAAAATTGCTCAGCGCAAGCACCGGGGCGGCCCCCTTTCGCTAACGCGGGAGCAACGCGCAGGAAGGAACGATGACTGGAAAGCCGCGCCAGGCGCGGGTTTCCAGCCTGCTGCTCTCCGGGTCGCGCTAGGCGCGCAGCCGCGGAATCAGCTTTTGCGCGTTACCGCGCCAGATCGTGTCAAGGTCGCCGGCGCTGAAACCGAAGTCGACGAGGCCCTTCACGTTGTCCTCGCTGGTGCGGTAGGGGTAGTCCGAAGCGAACAAGACCTGCTGTACATTCACGAGTTGCAGCAACGAAGACAAGGCATACGGATGCGCCGCCCAGGCGGTGTCGTAGTAAAAGCGCTTGAGTTCGTGCAGCACGCCGTTGGGCACATGCACCGCCAGCTTCTTGTCTATCACCGGCATCTTGATCAGGCGCTCGGTCAGGAAGGGCAGCGAGCCGCCGGCATGCGAGAAAATCCATTTGATGTCCGGGAACTTGATCGCCGTTCCACTGAACACGATATTGACGATGCTGCGCGTGGTATCGGTGCCAAACTCGATCACCGTCGGCGGTGTATCCGGCAGCAGGCCGCGGCAGCAGTTGGCCACGGTCGGGTGGGTGTAGACGATGGCCTTGCGGCGGTTGAGCTCGGCAAAAATCGGCGCAAACGAGGGATGTCCCAGCCACTTGTCGCCGTAGCTCGTCAACAGGCCGATGCCGTCGGCCTTGAGCGTATCCAGGGCGTATTCAATTTCCTTGAGCGCCGAATCCGTGTCGTTCATGGGCAGCATTGCAAACGAGCCGAAGCGACCCTTGTGGTCCGACATCAGCTTGGCGGCGTTCTCGTTGGCTTCACGCGCGAGCCTGCGCGCCGTGGGCACATCGAACGGGCTCACTCCGGGCGTGGTGACCGACAGGATGGCGGTGGCGACGCCGGCCTTGTCCATGTCGTCCATGGTCTTGGCGAGCGTCCAGTTGAGCATCGGCGGTTCGGCGATGTTGCGCGCCTTGTAGGCCTCAACCAGCGTCGGCGGGAAAAAATGGTGGTGGGTGTCGATGCGGCTCTTTGTCATCACAGCCGGCGACTGGCCGCCGCCGGCACAACTGCTCAGCAATGCTCCGGCGCCAAGCGCCGTGGCGCTGCCCAGAAAGCCGCGACGCGACAGCGAAACATTGCAGCCGCAGGCGAGGCTGGTGGCGCGGCCCTGCAGGCTGGCGCCCTGGTTGGTGGGGTCGGAACGGAACATCGTGATGCCTCCTCGGTCTTGTCGTTGTCAGTCAATGCGGATCGGTCCGGGGCGTGAACACACCAAATGCCCCGCCTCGCGGACGCCCCGCTTGCAGGCCCCGCTTGCAGGTCCTAGTGTCCGTCAAATCAACGCGTCGCTCAAACAATACCTACGCTGCAGTGCAGCGAAAGCGCGCCGTCCTGCGCCGTGCCACAGCGAGCCACAGCGTGCTATGTTGCGCGCAACGCGGCCAAACAAAACCTATTCCGCGCATGCAGTCATCCGCACTCCAGAGGAGAAACCGTGAAAAAAGCCTTTGCCCTTGGCCTGGCGCTCGCCGCCGCGCTGTCGCCCGCATCCAACGCCCTGTCGCAGTCCACCTATCCGGACAAGCCGATACGCATGATCGTCGCCTTCCCGCCCGGGGGCAGCGTGGACGTGGTCGGGCGCCTGATCGCACCCAAACTGTCCGAAGCCCTCGGCCAGTCGGTCATCATCGACAACCGCAGCGGCGCCTCGGGGAACATCGGCAGCGAGATCGCGGCCCGTGCCAAGCCCGACGGTTACACGCTACTGCTCCAGACCATCCCGTTTGTATCCAATGCGGCGCTGTTCAAGAACGTTTCTTACGACGCACTGAATGATTTCGTCCCCGTCGGCCTGGTCTCCTCGTCGCCGTCCCTGGTGGTCGTGCACCCTTCCGTGCCGGTCAACACCGTGCAGGAACTGCTCGCCATGGCACGCGCCAAACCGGGTCAGCTCAATTACGCCGCCGCGGGCTCGGGCACCAACCCGCACATCGCAGGCGAATTATTCAACCTGATGGGCAAGGTCGACATCACCGCCATCCAGTTCAAGGGCGGCGGGCCGGCGATGATCGCCACCATCAGCAACGAACCGGGCATCAACTTTCCCAACGTCGCCGAAGCCAACCCCTACATCGTCAACAACCGGGTGCGTGTGCTCGCGGTGACAAGCCTGAAGCGCGCCAAATCACTGCCCAACATCCCGACGGTTTCGGAGGCCGCCCTGCCCGGCTACGAGTTCACCACCTGGCACGGCATCGTCGCACCCAAGGGCACCCCGCGCGAAGTGGTCACCCTCATCAACGAAAAACTGCGCGCCATCCTGCGCGCACCCGACATGGTGTCGCGCTTCGAGGCGATCGGCCTGGAGATCATCGGCAGTTCGCCGGAGGAATTCGGGGTTCACCTGAAAAGCGAATCCGAAAAGTGGGCCCGCGTGATCAAGGAAAGGAATATGCGGGTGGAGTAAGCAGCTACAGCAAAATTTAGTAGGTTCCCTCCCCGTCAAGGGGGAGGGAGTACCGCGCAGATCAGCCTTCCCCGTATTTCTTGATCACCGCCTGGTCAAACTTCAAACCCAGCCCCGGCAGTTGCGGCACCACCAGTTCGCCCTTCACCGGCTCGGGCACCGACTCAAACAGCCGGCCTGACCAGGGCATGTATTCCACCGTGAGTCCGTTGGCGATACCGGCGATGAGATGGACGTGGATCTCGGGCACCAGGTGGCTCACCACCTTGAGGTTGAAGGCCTCGGCCATGGCGGCGATTTTCAGCCAGGGTGTGATGCCCCCGGCGCGCAGCACGTCGATCATCACGATATCAACCGAACGCGCTTCGAGCATGTGGCGGAACGGCTGGATGCCATAGACGTATTCGCCGCCGGCGAGCGGGGTCGCAAGCGCCGCCGCCACGCGCGCAAGGCCGTCGTAGTCGTCGTGCGCCAACACGTCCTCGAGCCAGTACAAGTGGTATTCCTCGATGCGGCTGCCGATGGCGATGGCCTGGCTGACATCCCAGCGCTGGTTGATGTCGCACATCAGGTCGACATCCGGGCCGATGCATTCGCGCAGCAGGCGTATGCGCTCGACTTCGATTTTCGGCGTGGTGTGCCCTGGCAGCGCCAACTGCGTCTTCATTTGCGTAAAGCCTTTTTCCACCAGCCGCGATCCGGCCTTGAGCAGGTGATCGAGGGGAAACTCGCGCATCAATGCACCGCTTGCATAGGTGGGAACGCGCGCGCGCCTGCCGCCTATCAACGTGGCCACCGGCAGGTTCATCGCCTTGCCCTTGATGTCCCACAGCGCGATGTCGATGGCCGCCGAGGCGAGCGTGAATATTCCGCCGGGGCCCGACGAAACCGCCGCTGCACGCAGCTTTTCAGCCACCGCCTCGATGTGCAGCGGGTCCATGCCCACAGCAAGCGCGGCGAGCGCATCCACCGCCACCTTGAGTGCGCCGGTAAGCGCGCCGCCAAAGCCGGTCAGCCCGACGCCCTCGATGCCGGCGTCGGTAAAAACAGTGAGCGCGACAAAATTACGCGTGGCGCCCGGCACCGCGGGTCCGTCGGCGAGCGGTTCATCGGCGGGCAGGCGCACGATATGCGATTCGAAGCGGGTGATTTTCATTTGCAGTCCGTTGCGTTGTATGCGTTGTGATTGCGGGCCGGTCAAGCTTTTGCGGCGACGGCAAGTATAATCACACTCACTCCTCCGCATTCATCCTGGACACAACATGGCACGCATCATTGGCGGCATAGGCACCTCCCACGTTCCGACCATCGCCGGGGCATTCGACCGCAAGCTGCACGACAATCCCGACTGGACGCCCCTGTTCAAGGGCTATGAGCCGGTGGCCAGATGGATGACCGAGAAGAACCCCGATGTGCTGGTGTTTTTCTACAACGACCACGCCTCGACTTTCTTTTTCGACCACTACCCGACCTTCGCCCTCGGTGTCAGCGACGAATACCCGATCGCCGACGAGGGCTTCGGGCCGCGCAAAATTCCCAGCCTCAAGGGCCACGCCGCGCTGTCGCGCCACATCGCCGACGCCCTTGTGACCGACGAGTTCGACATTTCGATTTTCCAGGGCCTGCCCATAGACCACGGCGTGCACTCGCCGCTGACCATGATGTGGCAAAGCTCGCCCGACTGGCCCGGCCGCATCGTGCCCATCGAAATGAACGTGCTGCAACACCCGATCCCGACGCCGCTGCGCTGCTACAAGCTCGGTCAGGCGGTGCGCCGCGCGATCCTGTCCTGGCCCGAGGACATCAAGGTGGTGATCGTCGGCACCGGCGGGCTGTCGCACCAGATGAACGGCGAGCGCGGCGGCTTCAACAACACCGAATGGGACATGAAGTTCCTCGACATGATCGACAACGACGTCGAGTCGCTGCTCAAGATGAAGCACGCCGATTTCATACGCCTGGGGGGCACCGAAGGCGCCGAGATCATCATGTGGCTGGCGATGCGGGGGGCACTGTCGCCCAAGGTGAAAAAAATCACCCAAAACTATTACCTGCCCATGACCACGGCGATGGCGGTGGCGGTGTTCGAGGAACAAGCCGAACAAAACAGGAAGGCCGCATGAACCCGCAACTCGAAGGCGTCGAAAACCTGACCGGCACCCATGTGTTCGACCTTGCGACCAGCGCCAAGGGCCTGCGCCTGAACCGTTTTTTGCACGGCATGATCGTGCCGGCCAGGCGCGAATTGTTCAAGCGTGACCCCGAGGCCGCCTACGAGCAGGCCGGTCTCAGTTCGGAAGAGCGTGACATGCTGCGGCGCCTTGACTGGCGCGCCATGCTGCACCATGGCGCAAGTTTTTTTTGCCTGGAAAAACTCGGCAAGGTCACCGACGTGTCCAACCCGATGATGGTCGCCGCATTTCGCGGCGAAACCCTGGAAACTTTCCTGAAAACACGCAACGTCCCCGGCGCGCGCTGAGGCCGCGCCAGGGTCACGGGGGCACGCCATGGATTGGGCCATCGTCCTCGCGCTGGGTCTTGCCGCCGGCACCATCGGCGGCGTCGTCGGCTTTGGCACTTCCATCATCCTGCTGCCGGCCCTGGTGATCGTGTTTGGTCCGCGCGAAGCGGTGCCGGTCATGGCGATCACCGCCATCCTCGCCAACCTGTCGCGCGTGGGCGTGTGGTGGCGCGAGGTGGACTGGAAGGTGTGTGCCGTCTACAGCTGCGCCGCCATCCCGTTTGCCGGCCTGGGCGCGACCGCGCTGCTCAACCTGTCCACGCGCGCGGTTGAAATCGCCATGGGGGCGTTTTTCATCCTGATGATCCCGGGCCGCCGATGGCTGCAGGCGGTGGGCTTCAAGATGAAGCTCTGGCAGTTTGCACCGGTGGGCGCGGTCATCGGCTTTCTCACCGGCATCGTCGCCTCGACGGGCCCGGTCAACACGCCGTTCTTCATCGCCTACGGACTGGTGAAGGGCGGCTTCCTGGCCACCGAGGCGATGAGCTCACTCGGCATGTACGTCACCAAATCACTGGTATTCCAGAACTTCGGCGCCCTGCCCTGGGACACCGCGCTCAAGGGCCTGATCGTCGGCTCCTCGGTGATGGCCGGTTCGTGGCTTTCAAAGCGCATCGTGCTGCGCATGGACGCCGCGCACTTCCGGCTGGTCATGGATGCGATGATGCTCGTCGCCGGCGCGACCATGCTGGTATCGGCGCTGCACTAGAAAAAGCGGGCTGCCGCCCCCGGCGTGCGTAGTCAAGGCCAACGAAGCAGGGTATGCTTTCAACGGAAAAAGAAACAAGCAGCCTCCCGTCGCGTCGGGATGGCGCGCATGCCCACCCTTGGAGGAGCCTCTACATGTTTCGATCCCTGCTGCACGTCTCGGCCTGCGTCACCGCGGCCGCAATGCTTTCACTCGCCGCACCAACTTCAGCGCTGGCCCAGTCGTATCCGTCCAAGCCGATACGCCTGATCTGCCCCTTCCCGCCGGGCGGCGCGGTGGACATCGCCTCACGCGCCATTGCCAATGAATTGTCCAAAACCATCGGCCAGCAGGTGGTCGTCGAAAACAAACCGGGCGCCGGCGGGAACATCGGCGGCGCGGAGGCGGCACGCGCTGCGCCCGACGGCTACACCATTTTCATGACCACCAGCGGCATTAACGCCATCAACCCGGCGCTGTATTCAAAAATGCCCTTCGATCCGAACAAGGACCTCGCACCGGTCTCTGCGCTGGTATCCCTGAACAACGTGCTGGTGCTGCACCCTTCGGTTACGGCCAAATCGGTGACTGAAATCATCGCCATGGCCAAGGCACAGCCGGGCAAGATGACCTACGCATCGAGCGGCAGCGGCACCAGCATCCACATGTCGGGCGAGATGTTCAAGCACCTCACCAAGGTCGACATCCTGCATATCCCGTACAAGGGCAGTTCGCCCGCGCTGACCGACCTGCTGGGCGGCCAGGTGATGATGATGTTCGACAACATCCCCTCGGCCCTGCCTCATATCAAGTCGGGCAAGCTGCGCGCCCTGGCCACCAGCGGCGCCAGGCGCGACGCCACGTTGCCCGACCTGCCGACCATCGCCGAGGCCGGCGTGGCCGGCTATGAATCCGGGGTGTGGTTCGGTCTGCTGGTCCCGGCCGGCACACCGCGCGAGATTGTCGCAAAACTCAACGCCGAGGCGGTCAAGGGCACCAAATCTCCGGAGTTCGTCAAGCGCATGACCGATCTTGGTTACAACATCATCGGCAGCACGCCCGAGCAAATGACCGAAATGCTCAAGACCGAAGTCAATACCTGGGGCCCGATCGTCAAGGCTTCGGGCGCAAAAGCAGAATAATCAGGGGCACCCGGGCAACAGACCCGGGGCTTTGAACGCAGGAAACAGGGCGTAAGGCACCGTTTCAAGCAATGTATCCGGAACGGCCTATCGTCCGAACAACGCATTCAAACAGGGGAGATTGACATGACCGATTTCACCAGGCGCAAGCATCTGAAGGGCCTGCTTGGAGCCGCCGCACTCGGCGGTATTCCGCTGAGCGCCACAGCCGCGGCAAACTCAAACAAACCGGTCCCGCTCGAGGGCATAGGCCGGCGCATCAAGCACCTTTCCTACAGCGACCAGGGCGGACGACCCGACGGCGTGCAGGTCATGGTCAACCGCAAGCACGTCTACGTCGGCCACATGTTCAGCGACGGCCTCACCGTGCTCGATGCCAGCGACCCGCGCAAACTAAAACCGGTGCAGTTTTTCACCGCCGGCGCCGGCACCCGCACCCACCAGTTGCAGACCTCCGGCGACTACCTGCTGCTCGCCAACGGCGCCAACATCGTGGCGATGCAATCCTATGACGGCATGCGCGGTTACTTTGAGAACAACCCGGTCGATACGCTGACCAAGCGCACCAAGTTCCGCTCCGGCGTGTCGATACACGACATCTCCAAGCCGGGCCAGATGCGCGAAATCGCCTTCCTCGAAATCCCCGGCATCGGCGTCAACCGCATTTCCTGGCAGGGCGGCCGCTATGCCTATGTCGCCTCGCATGTGGACGGCTATACCGACACCATCCTGCTGGTGGTCGACCTCAAGGAAATCACCAAACCTGAAATCGTCGCCAAATGGGCATTGCCGGGCATGAACCGCGCCGCCGGCGAGACACCGCAAAACCCCAAAGGCAAGCGCTATGCGCTGCACCACCTGCTGCCCATGGGCACGCTGGGCCTGGGCGCGTGGCGCGACGGCGGCCTGACGGTGCACGACCTCAGCGACCCGGCCAATCCAAAATTCATTTCACGCATCAACTGGTCGCCGCCCTTCCCGGGCGGCACGCATACTCCGCTCGGACTGCCGGGCCGCAACCTCGCGGTCGTCGCCGACGAAGCCAACGCGCAAAAATGCGCCAAGGGCCTGTTCCACACCTTCGTCCTGGACATGCGGTCGCCGCAAAACCCGGTGCCGATCTCGACGCTGCCGACACCGCGCGACCGCGACTACTGCG
>CAITSH010000288.1 GCA_903895005.1 uncultured Pseudomonadota bacterium | reverse complement strand
CTTGAGCGCATGAAGGACAAACTCGCGCTCGAACACCTGCAAAAAGAACTGTCCATCGCCACGACCATACAGTTGTCGATGCTGCCACCGGGATCACGCCTGCTCCCCGACCGCAACGACGTGCAGGCCTTCGCCATCATGGAACCGGCGAAAAATGTCGGCGGTGATTTTTACGATGCCTTTTTTGCCACGCCAAACAGGCTGTTTATAGCCATCGGCGATGTATCGGGCAAGGGCGTGCCCGCGGCGCTGTTCATGGCGCGCACCATAACGCAGATGCGCATGGAGGCCGTGCGCAGCAGGTCACCCGCCGGGATCCTCGAGGCGGTCAACCGCTCGCTTTGCGAGGGCAACGACGCGGGCATGTTTGTCACGCTATTCTGCGGCATGCTTGACACAAATACGGGACATCTCAGCTTTGCCAATGCCGGCCACAACCCGCCTCTACTGCTGCGTGCCAGTGGCGAACGCGGCTTGCTGCCGGTAAAAAAGGGCCTGGTTGCCGGCATCATGGAAGGTTCTCACTACCCGATCGACTCGATTGAATTGTCGGCAGGCGACACCCTCCTGCTTTACACCGACGGGGTGACCGAGGCGATGGATACGCGCGATGCCTTTTACACGGAGGCGCGTTTCCTCGCCACGGTGCGCGCCGCCGATGCCTCCGGCCCGCGCAGCCTGGTGGAAAGGGTGCGTGCCGACCTCGCCGAATTCGTGCAGAGCGCGGCACAGGCAGACGACATCACCATGCTCGCACTGCGCTACGCTGGCGCTCAGGACGCATCGCCGCCTTCCTCTGAATCCGACCAAGAACACTAATTGGAAGCAGTCAGGCAGTTCGCACGCGAGGTCACCGGCGGCACCGTCACCTCGGTCATTTCCCTTATCTACAGCCTGAGCTTTGCGGCGCTCATTTTTTCGGGCTCGATCGCAGGCGGATTTTCACAGGGCATCAGCGCGTTGCTGATCGGCACCGGGGCCACGGCACTCGCCGTCGCGATGTTCAGCGGATTTCGCTTCGCTGTTTCCGGTCCAGACGGCAATGCCTGTGCCGTCATGGCGGGCATGGCTGCGGCCGTTGCCGGCGATATGTCGGCCACCGCCGCGCCGGGTGCGGCGGTGAACAACGTGCTTTACATGCTCGCGCTGAGCACGTTGATCACCGGCCTTTTCCTTGCCGCAATGGGGGCGGCCCGCGCCGGACGCTGGATACGGTTTATTCCCTACCCCGTCATCGGCGGCCTCATCGCCGCCGCCGGTGCGCTCACCGTCCTGGGTGCGATCCGCGTCATCTCAAGCACACCACTGGCACTGCGCACGCTCGACCTTTTGGCGGAACCGCGATTGCAAATGCAGTTGGTGCTCGGCCTGGCGTGGTGCGCGTTGCTTTTTGGCATCCTGCCGCGCTTTAAATCCGCCATCGCCTTGCCTTTGATCCAGATCGCCGGGCTCGCCGCCTTTCACGCGGCACTGCTTGCGCTTGATGTAACCACTTTCGACGCACGCGAGTCAGGCTGGTTGTTTGCCGCCCCGGCAGACACCACGCCCTGGATGCCCTGGAGCATGACCGGGTTGGCGCAGACCCAATGGTCGCTGCTCATGGCGCGGGTCGGCGATATCGGCACACTGGTCATTGTCACGACGCTGACGGTGTTGATCAACGCCACGGGGCTTGAAGAGGAGACGCGCACCGACGCCAATCTCGACCGCGAGTTGAGTCTGCAGGGCGCGGCCAATATCGTCGCCCCCCTCGCCGGCGGATTCCTTGGCTTCCTGTCGATGAACCGCAGCATGATGAACTTGAAGCTGGGGGGAACCGGCCGCGCCAGCGGGCTGGTGTTCTCGCTGGTGGCGATCGTGCTCGCCTGGACCGGCATGGGCCTCATCGGCTACCTGCCGCGCGCCCTGCTCGGCGGCCTGTTGCTGTATTTCGGCGGGACGCTGTTGCGCAAATGGGCGCTTGATACGCGGCGGCAACTGCCCTTTGCCGAGTACATGACCCTGCTCCTGATTCTATTTGTGACCGTGGCCCTGGGCTTTGGCTACGGCCTCCTCCTCGGCGTGCTCGTCGGCTGCGTGATGTTCGCCGTCACCTACAGCAAGGTGCGTGTGATCAAGTTCAGTTTCACCGGGCGTGAATACCGGAGCAGCCATGAGCGCTCGGCCGAGGCCAAGGCATTGCTCACCCGGCATGGCGAGGAAATCCGCATATTCGTGATTCAGGGCTTCGTCTTTTTCGGCATGGCCGACAGGCTTTACCGCACGGTGCTGGAAACCGCATTTCCGACCAGCGGCCCGCGTGCGCGCCTGGTCATCCTTGACCTCAAACTCGTGCATGGCGTGGACGCGTCGGCCATCGCGAGCTTCAAGAAAATAAGCTACAGCACCCGCACCGCCGGCGCGTGCCTGGTCATCACCGGCATGCGCGCCGAGCAGACGGCCGAATGGAACGCCAGCGGCGATGAAGACCTCGTCGCCATCCGACACTTCACCGAACTGGACGCGGGCGCAGAATGGTGCGAATCGGAAATACTCAGGGCTCATCCGGACGCACCCGGCGGAAGCGGCGAGGTCATACGCGACTGGCTGCAGGCCGAAATGGGCGAGCATGCCGACATCCTGATCGGTTACATGCAGCGCTGCGCCCTAGCAGGGGGGGACATGCTCTGCCATCAGAACGACCCCGCCGATGAAATGTATTTCATCGAAAGCGGCCGGGTCGCGATTGATCTGGCGATCGAGGGCGGCGCGGCGCGGCGCCTGCGTACGCTCGGGCCAAAAACGGTGCTCGGGGAGATGGGGCTTTACCGCGCGGCAAAGCGCAGCGCCAACGTCATCGTGCAGGAACCCAGCGTCGTATTCAAACTGAGCGCAAACGCCATGCGCGATATCGAGGCCGCACACCCGCAGGCAGCCGCGCGCTTTCATGCCATGGTGGTCAGGACCGTGGCAGACCGCCTGGAATTCTCCAACATCCTGGTCGGCGCACTGCAGCGTTAGGCCAGGCTTAAAAAATACGGGATCTGCTGAAAACCCTCGCCAGGCGAGGATTTCCAGCCACATCCGTCAGACGCCGAGGGTGGCCATCTGGCCCTTGGGATAACGCGTACCGGCCACCTGCGAATCATCAACGGCACGCGACAGCATCGCGGCTTCGTCGGCGCTGAGCGCGACCCCCACCGCGGCGAGATTGTCGGTGAGATGGGTGCGGCGCTTGGTACCGGGAATGGGTACGATATCCGGCCCCTGCGCCAGCAGCCAGGCGAGCGCGAGCTGTGACGGCGTACATCCCTTTGACTTCGCCATGTCGGTGAGCGGCTTGAGCAGCGCGGCGTTGCTCTCAATGTTGCCCTCAAGAAAGCGCGGGTGGTCGCGACGGCGGTCCGTCTCGCCGAGGTCGGCGAGACTGGCGATGGCGCCGGTGAGCATGCCGCGCCCCAACGGGGAATAGGGCACGAATCCGATGCCCAGTTCACGGCAAAGCGGCAGGATGTCCGCCTCGACGAACCGGCACCACAGCGAATATTCGGTCTGCAGCGCGGCAATCGGATGCACCGCAGCCGCGCGGCGGATCGTATCGGCCCCCGCCTCGGACAGGCCCAGGTAACGCACCTTGCCCTGCTCCACCAGCCGCGCCATGGCACCGACCGTATCCTCGATGGGCACCGTGGCATCCACACGATGCTGGTAATAAAGGTCGATCACCTCCACACCCAGGCGCGCGAGGCTTTTGTTACAGGCCTCGATGACATACTCCGGCCGGCCATTGGCGCCTGGCTTGCCCTCCGGCGTGCGCACGTTTCCGAACTTGCTCGCGAGAACGGCCTTTGCACGGTAACCGTCAGCAAGCGCCCGCCGCAGCAGCTCTTCATTCTTGCCATCGGCGTAAGCGTCGGAGGTGTCGAGAAAATCCGCGCCCGCATCCAGGGCCGCGCGCACCGTAGCGATGGCCTCGGTTTCGTCCACGGGGCCATAGAGATTGGTCATGGCCATACACCCAAGACCCAGAGCCGAAACCTCAAGCCCGCCCGAACCCAGTTTGCGTCGTTGCATGCCGCGCTCCAATTTTTTGCGAACCGGCAGTGTAGGCGAAAGCGCGTCCGGCCTCCAGCCGTGCGTGCATCATCCGGCCCGCACGCCCGAAAAGCCGCCTACAATGCCGCTTCCCAAAGACTGCAAGGAGGCAGCACCATGTCGGGCACACAACAAATACAAATGCTCACCCGCTACAACGCATGGGCCAACAAGACGATGTTCGATGCCGTCGCGGCCCTGCCCGAGGGCGAGGCGCTCAAGGAACGGACGACCCTGTTCAAGAACATGGTCAACACCCTCAACCACCAATACGTCGTGCACCTGATCTGGCAGGCCCACCTCGAGGGTCGCGAACACGGTATCCAGGCGCTCAACACACGGATCCATACCGAGCTCGCGCCGCTGTGGCAGGCGCAACAAGAAATAGATGCCTGGTACATCGATTGGGCCGACAAACTCACCGAAGCCAAGGCTGACGAGACGGTGGATTTCACGCTGATCGGCGGCAATCAGGGCAGCATGCGCCGTGGCGATATCGCGCTGCACGTGGTGACCCATTGCAGCTATCACCGTGGCTGGGTGGCGGACCTGTTCTTCCAGGTGCCCAAGCACCCTCCTGCGATGGACCTTCCGGTGTACCATCGCGCGATGCAGGCGGCCGGCAAGGCCTGAACACGACGGGGCTTTGCGTGCTTCCTTCGGCACTCATTTTTGACAACGGCGTTCCGGTGCTTTGTTTTGCACCGCCGCCGTTGTTGTAGTGGCAACTCCAAATATTCGCCTTCAAGCAACAACCCGACAAAACGCTGGCGCACCGGCCAAGCCTCACCCCGGCACAGGGCATACGCTGGAAACGCCCTACAGACGCGGCTTTCCAGCCATCACACCTCACGTACCACGCGATTGGACAACACGCCGATCGCCTCGTTGGCGACTTCGATCACATCCCCCTCGACCAGCGCCGGGATAGTAGGACCGTCGCATCCGAGCCAGATCACATCGCCCGGGTATAGCGTGATGAATTCGGTCATGCGAGCAATGTAGTGCTGCAGGCTGAACAGCATTTTCGAGGTGCTGTACTCGGACACAAGCTTGCCGTTGATGCGGACGCCGACGATCTGGTCCATGGGATCGATGCCGCTCACCACACAGGGCCCCATGGGCTTAAAGGTGTCGATGTTCTTGGCGCGCCATAGCGTGCGGTCCGACTTCTGGTAGCCGCGTTCGGAAAGATCGTTACCCAGGGTATAGCCGGCAACGCAATCGAGTGCGTTGTCTTCGCTCAGGTGCTTGGCCATCTTGCCAATCACCGCTACCAGCTCACCCTCGAATTCGATCGGGCCAGCGGAATTTTTCGGGATGATGATGTCGCCGCCGCTGCCCACCAGCGCATTGGCCGAGCGGTAACCGATGTCCGCCTGCGTCGGCGGCTTGAGCGACATGCCGTGATAGGCATTGGCCCACTCAATGTGCGCGGCGTAGTTCAGTCCGGCGGCGTAAAAATTGCACGGCGTCACCGGCGGCAGCAGCGTCAATCCGGCTAGCGGTCTGCGCACGCCGGTGGTCTCGACGATATCAAACGGGGCACGACGCAGGAAGGTGACCTCGGCGTCGGCACCCTCCCCCTCGATCAAGGCATAGGCCGGTCCGCTGTCGCGCGCAATCCTGCACCATTTCATTGCAATCCCCCCTTTTCTTGGCGTTAGCAATACCGCGTATCCCGGTAAGTCGCCTTGTTGTACCTGCTGTCTTTATTGTAGTGGCTTCAGCGACGCCCTTGTTCGCTATTCATAAGGCGCGAACTGCTCGGCACGCCATTGCAGCGCCGCACCCATGCCTTTTTCGCGTCGTATGGAATCGAACTGTGCTGCCTCTGGCGAACCGATCGAGTCCATCAACGCGCTCACTTCGGAGCCATACTGGATGGCATTGCGCAGGCCCATGGTCTCGAAGGTCTGGTTGATGGCCTTCTTGTTGAACTTGAGGCAGTCAAGCGATACCCGCGACATGCGCTTGGCAATCTTTAGCACCTCGGCGTGCAGGGTTTCTTTCGGGAAGACTTTGTCGACCAGGCCAAGGCGATAGGCTTCGGTCGCATCGATGGTGTCGCCGGTGTAGATAAGGCGGCGCGCGTGATGGCCGATCAGCCAGGGCATCATCAGCGTGGCAATGCCATTGGAAAAGCGCGCCTCGAGCGCGGCAAAGGTCGAACCCTCGGAGCAGTAACGCATGTCGCAACACATGGCGAACTCCAGGCCCCCGGCAAGGCAGAATCCGTCCACTAGCGCAATCACGGGCTTGCTGCAATCCCATACCGAGTAGGTGAACTTGATATCCTTTTGCATTCGAATGCGCCAGTCGGCGATGGTGCGCTTGGGCTTGAGTGCCGACTCCTTGATGTCGTAGCCGGAGGAGAAGGACCTGCCGCCCGCGCCGCTGATGATGATGACCCGCACCTCGGGGTCAGCATCCGCCTGCGCGACCGCGGCGATGATTTCATCAACCAGCACCTCGGACAGCGCGTTGTGGCGCTCGGGGCGGTTGAAGGTCAGCGTTGCGACGCGGTCGTCAACGGCGTAGAGCAGTTGTTCGTAACTCATGCATTCTCCTTATGTCGTTTTCCTGTTTTTTCTGATTTTTCATCACCGTCACTCGCGCGCTTCGAGCAGCACGTCAACGCCGAATGCACCCTTACCCCTTGCACCAACAATGAGCGGATTGATTTCCAGTTCGGCAAGCGTGTCGATATGCGCCGCGCCAAAGCGCGAAAACGCGGCAATGGCCTTTGCCGCCGCCTCGATATCCCAGGGCCCCTTGCCGCGCACGCCGCGCAACAGTTTGCCGGCGACGGTTTCTTCCAGCATGGCCATCACCGTCGCCTCGTCCACCGGGCCCATGCGCACGGCCGCCTTGTTGGTGATTTCAACCAGCACACCACCGGGACCGGCAACGACAAAACTTCCGAAACCCTTCTGGTTCCGAATGCCGACAATCAGCTCTATGCCCTCCGGTGCGGTTTTCTCGACGACGATCTCGCCGGGAGCACTGCCCCCCGCATTGGCCTTGAGTGTTGCCTCGATGGAGGAGTAAGCGGCAATTACTGCGTCGGCACCGTCCAGCCCCAGCTTGACGAGCCCGAGATCACTCTTGTGCGGCAGGTGATCGGCGATGCCTTTCATCACCACCGGGTAGCCGATACGCGCCGCCATGGCCACGGCTTCCGCGGCACTGCCTACACGCTCCGAATCGATCATCGGCACACCGGCTGCGGCCAGCATCTTGAAACGCGCCGGCTCACCTGCCGGAATTGCTTCACCCTTGCCCGCGGGAAAGACCGCCTGCGACATTGGCGCTGCCGGCAGGTGCACCATGTTGCGAATCGCCGCCAGCGCAGTACGCATGCCGGACAAATATGGAATGCCCGCGGCATCAAGAATCTTGCGCACATCAGGGTTCACACCCGAGCCCGCGGTATTGTTGATGAACACCAGACGTTTTCCGGATCCGGTTTGCGCCAGGGCTTCGGCGCAAGCCTCGGCCATGATGCAGGCGTAGGGCGTGTCGCAGCCGCCGCGACCGGGCGCATCGATCGAAAACCCGATGGTGCCTATGGCCGGATCATCGATCAGTGCCTTCAGCACAATGCGAAAGCGGTCACCATTGAAACCCAGGCCCCAGGCATCCACCGGATTACCCACTGTAGAGTAAGGTGGATAAGCTGGACGCAATGCGGCGAGGGTTTCGGGCGCTAGCGGAGCAAAAGCCAGCCCGAGCTCCTCGCCGGTATCGGCAAGCAATGCCGCCTCACCGCCGGAGAGCGTGACGATGACAGTGTGCTTTGTCGACGGCGGCGCGCTGCTGCTGGCGAGTATCACAGCGGTCTCAAGCATTTCATCGAGGTCGCGGACACGCACGATGCCCAGTGCCCTAAAGTAAGCGTCGTACAGGCTGTCCTCGCCCGCGAGGCTGCCGGTATGCGCCTGTACCAGCGCACGGCCGCCGTCGCTGGTGCCGAGCTTGAGCGCGACGATGCGCTTGCCGCGCGCGGCGGCTTCGCGTGCCGCAGCGGCGAATTTTTCCGGTTCTCGTATGGTTTCAAGAAACATCAGGATGACGCCCACACGGTCGTCGCGTGCCACCACCCCGAGATAATCGGCGACATTGGCGCCCGCCTCATTGCCGGTGGTGACCAGATAGGCGAAACCGAGGTCGCGTTCGTCCTCAGCGAGGATCAGTGCGATCGAACCGCTTTGCGAAATCACCGCGACCGGTCCCGGGTTAATGCGCTTCATGTAGCGCGGCGTCCACATCGCCTTTTTGTCGTGGACGTTGATCAGGCCAAGGTTGTTCGGCCCGGCAATGGCGATACCGTATTGCTTCGCCACGGCCTCGAGCCGCCTCTGCAACGCCACACCCTCGGCGTCGCCATCGGCATAGCCATTGGCGTTAATGAACACGGCCTTGATGCCGCACTTGCCGGCCTCTTCGACAAGTTCGGGGCCACCGCTCGCGGGTACGGCAATGAACACCGCGTCCACCAACTCGGGAAGCGCGGCCAGTGAGGGATAACAGGTCTCGCCGTTGAGCGAGGTATAGCGCGGGTTGACGAGGTAAATCGGCCCGGGAAAACCCAGGATGCGCAAGTTATTGAGCACGCGCGTCCCTATGGCTTCAGGACGCTCGGACGCGCCGACAATGGCGAGGGCGCGCGGGTTCATCAGTTTGTCGAGTGGCAGGGTCATCGTGGGCATGGGCTGGGGCGGCCCTGGCCGGCGATGCCGGCGGGGCACACTGAGATTGGACAGGGTCGTACTGAAGCAAAGCGCCTATCTTACTGCGCCGCCCCGCACTCGTGAAACCTTACTCGATCTTGAGACCTATTTTCGCGGCAAGCTGGCGCCACTGCGCGATTTCGCGCGTCATGTAACGACCGAGATCATCCGGTGATCCGCCGACCGGCTGGAAGTAGCGATCCTCCAGTATCTTCACCATCTCGGGCGATTTGAGGATCGCGCTCATTTCGGCGTTCAGCTTGTCGATGACAGGACGCGGGGTTTTCGCCGGGGCGAGCAGCCCGTACCAGGTGCCGCCCACCAACTCGGGCTGACCGCCCTCCACCACCGTCGGAATGCCGTCCGCGCCGGGCAGGCGCTGCGTCGAGGTCACGGCGATGGCTTTGAGCTTGCCGCCCTTTACCAACGCCAGCGTCACCGCCGGGTTGTCAAAACTGTACTGGATCTGCCCGCCGACAAGGTCGGCGATGGAAGGACCGCTGCCCTTGTAAGGCACGTGCAGGCTGTCGACACCGGCTGCGGACTTGAATAGTTCTCCGAACAAATGCGGCAGTGTCTTTTCTCCAAAGGACGAATAACTGACCTTCCCCGCGTTGGCCTTCAGGTAGCTGACCATCTCGGGCAGCGAGTTGGGCGGAAAGGACGGATTGGCCACCAGCAGGTAAGGCCCGCGCGCCACATGGATGATCGGCTGCAGGTCTTTTTCGACATCAAAGGGCAGCGACTTGTTCAGCGCCGGAGCGATGGACAGGTCTGAGATGGTGGCAAGCAACAAGGTATAGCCGTCGGGGTCTGCGCGCACCACCGCATTGGTGCCTATGGTGCCGCTGGCACCGGCGCGGTTCTCGACCACCACCTGCTGGCCAAGGCCGCGCGTCAGGCGCTCCGCCAGGATGCGTGCGATCACGTCGGCGCCGCCACCCGGCGGATAGCCGACGATCATTTTGATGGGCTTGCCCGGCCAGGCCTGGGCTTTCACAGCGGCAGGCGCCACCAGCGCGTAAGACAACACCGTCAATAGCAGGATTTTTCGCAGCATTTAACCCTCCGGAAGAAGCAGCAACGCACCAAACGTTCGAATACGAACGATCAAGAATGATCATACACAAAGGCCTGTGCCGCGCCCACGCATGCACCAATTCCGGCGGGCAGTCATCGCTTCGGTGCGCCGCGCGGCCCGCCGACCAGCCTCAGACGACCTAAGACGACCTCAGGTCGGCGGCCTCACGCCGTCCTTTGTGACCTGCACCCGCGTTGCGGTGATCTTGTTGTCCGGGCTGACGGTGGCGGCGATGACCACATAGGTTCCCACCACCAGCAGCGAACGGTCGCCCTCCACTGCGCTGACCACCGGGACATTGGCCGGCACGATGACCTGTTGCTTGCCGTCCTTGTAGATGAGCGTGATTTCACGCCCGCCCGTAGCCTGTGCCACCGCCGACACCGTGGCGTTGGTCATGGTTGAGCCGGGCTCCAGATCCCACGGGCGGTGGCCTTCGTTCGGAACGCCGCGCTCGGCGGCGAACAGATGCAATTCGCGCGCCACGAGCTTGCCGTCGGGCCCCTTCACCGCGCTGGTACCAAGCGGCGTGCCGGGCTTCACGTCCTCGAGCTTGAGGGCCTTCATATAAGCAAAGCTCGCCTTTTCGGCGAGCTCAACCTTAAGATCCTGCCCCTCGCGTGTCTTCACCGACAAGACATCGCCGCTGATGGCGGTAATGTCGCCACGAATGCGCACGGCGTTCTGTGCCATGGCGGTCGTGCTCAGTGCCGCGCTCAGCGCGATCGCGAACCATAAAGAATGCATCTGGGATCGTTTCATCGGTTCCACTCCAAGGAGGTTGGGTGCGTGTCGCGAGGATAAACGCTATCGGCAATTGCCGGGGGCAGCCGCTTCGAATATCTATTTGTCACGCCGCCAGGTGACAATAATCCGCACCACACGGCCGCCTATGTTCGGGTGCGGCTGCGGCGGGCTTTCCAGATACAAGGTGTCGCCTTCAAAACGGTAGGCGCGCACCTGCTCGGTGCCCACCCAGGACTCGTTCCACGCCGCCTCAACCTTGGTGATGACCTTCCCGTCCTCGAGGCGGTAGTCGCCGGTATAGGAGATCATGCTGCGCAGCGCCAGGGCGCGCTCCTCGTCATTGGTCGGGATCTTGCGCCCCTCGGCCGTGACCAGCGCCAGCCATCGCCCCGACGCCGTGGCGATCTGGTAGCCGCGCGGTTTCGCCCCCAGCACCGGCGTGCGCTCCTTCGTTTGCGCGTCCTCGTAGAGCACCGACACCAGCTTCCAGTTGCCAACGATGCGGGCCGTGTCGTCGGCGAAGACCGGCAAGGCAAACAGCATCGCAAACCATGCCGCGCACGTCAGCATTGTTTTCATCATGGTTCTCCTCCGCGTAACGGGCAACAAGAGGCGGGAAGCTTTGTTCCACGAAGAAAGTATAACGTGGCCGCCCGCCGGCCCGTCTGTACTAGAGCGATGGCTGGAAAGCCCCAACCGGCGCGAGTTTCCAGCCATCCATCAAGAATCAGCCTTCCCCCTCCCAGGTGTGGCGGGCACGAAAACCCAGTTCGTGCGCCGCGCGCGCGCAGTCCATGCCGCTCCAGTTGCCGGGCTCATGGCAGCGGATATCGCGCAAATCGGGAATGAAACGCGCGATCAACTCTGCTGTGGATTTACGCATATTGCTGCCCGGCGCGGCAATGTTGAAAACGCGATGGCCGCTGAAGCTCGCCTCAACGGCCAGACGGCAGGCCAGTGCGGCATCACGCACATCCACATAGGTCCAGAAGCCCGGGCGCCGGAAGGCCGGATCATTCATCAAACCAAAAATTCGCTTGAACGCAGGGTCGTAGTTGATGCCAGGCAGGCGCAAACTGGCGATGCCCATGCCGTTGCGCAGCGCAAAGGCGTCGGCGATGGTCTCCCCGACAACCTTGGACAGCCCGTAGGGGTCGGTCGGCCGGCAGGGATGGGCTTCGTCCAGCGGCAGGTAATCCGGAGTGCCGCCGGGGTGGCCATAGAGGTATCCATAGGCCGCGAGGCTTGAGGCGATAACCGCGCGCCTGACCCCGCACTCGGCCGCCGCCCGCAGCACGTTGTAAGTCATTTGCGTGTTGTCATTGAAGGTGGCGTAGTCGCTGGCGATGCCCGGTTTGATGTGTGCGGCGAGGTGGACCACGCCATCAACGCCGGCACAGGCACCGAGCAGCACCTCTGGATCGCGCAGGTCCCCCGTCAGCGACGGGCGGTGCCCGGCCGGATGCCGATGACGGTCGATACTCAAGACATGATGGCCGGCGCAGGCCAATTCGCCGACGACATGCTGCCCGAGTTGTCCGCTGCCGCCGGTGACTAAAACCTTCATGTGCCGAGCGCCCGCAAACCCGCATGCCCTGAGGCGACCTGCCATGCCGGGGCCGGTGCGCCGGCCGCAGCGGCGGGGAGCGCGTCAAGTTCGTCTTGCAGCACCCTTGCGCTGGCCGCGACGGCGTACACGTAGTGGTCCGGCCGCACGATGGCCGCCGCGGCGCCATGGCGGGCAAACCAGCCCGCGAGCACCCCCTCGGTCTCCGCCCAACACTCTGTGCCGGCCTCGGTGCCGGGCGCAGCCGCAACGCGCAGCACACGCATCGGAGGTCGCGCCTGGGGCTGCCACGACAAGGCCGCATCGCCCAGAACCACACGCCAGCCGGAACCGGCCGCATCATCCATCCTGGCAATCGTGCCGCCGTCGCGCACCCAGGGTTGTGGAAACAGCGTGCCATGCGCGGCGTGTTCACGCGAAGACAACATCCCCGCGCGCAGTCCGGGAATCAAATCCTGGCGCAGCACCGTGCGTATTTCGCCGCCCGCCTCGGCCAGCAATTGTGCATCGCGCGCGCGCGCGGCGACCGGGTCAAGCTCGCACAGGAAGCGACCCATGCCCAGAATGGTGTGCGTCAGTTCGCGAACATGGGTGCTGCGCTCTGCGAAGTAGGTGTCAAGCAGCGCCTCGCCCGCTTCGCCGGCCAACACCTGCTGCAGCTTCCAGGCGAGGTTGCAGACGTCGCGCACGCCCTGGCACCAGCCCTGCCCGAGAAAGGGTGGCTGCTGGTGGGCGGCGTCGCCGGCAAGAAACACGCGGTCGACGCGCCATTGTTTTGCCACCAGCGCGCGAAAACAGTAGCTTGCACGCCGCCACAGTTCGGCCTCGTCGCGCGCCACCCAGGGCGACAACACATCCCAAACCGCCTCTGCGCGCTCCATGTCCTGCGGTATTTCACCGGGCTTGAGCATGATCTCGAAGCGGCGGTGCCTGCCGGTGCAGACGACGAACATCGCCGGCCGCGCAGGATCGCAAAAATGCGTGCTCACCTTGGGCAGGTGCGCGAGGCCCTTGTCGTTGGCGAGCAGGTCTATCACCAACCAGGGCTCGTTGAACCCAAGGTCATCCACACCGATGCCAAGCAGGCGCCGCACCGTACTCGACGCGCCGTCGCAGCCGATGACATAGCGCGCCCTCGCCGACTGCATCACACCATCCTCGCCCTGCAAGCTCAGCGTAACCCCCTCGCCATCCTGCGACAGTGCCGTGAGTTCAAGGCCAAGCCGGACCTCGACGCAGGGCAGTTCGGCGACACGCGCGCGCAGGATGCCCTCCACCTGCGGCTGGTGAAAAGCCATGGTCGGCGCCCAGGCCAGCGGATAGGGCGGCGGCAGCATGCCGACGCGGCGCAACAACTGGCCATCGGCGCCGATGCGCTCGGACAGCGTGAATGGCGCGGTATGCGGCGCCACGGCAGAGCCGACGTCGCAGCCCTGCAACACACGCATGATTTCGTGGTCCATGGCCACGGCGCGCGGCTTGTCGTAAATCGTGTGCGACCTTTCCACCACCAGCACGCGCAGTCCCATTTTTCCGAGCAAGACCGCCGCCACGGCGCCACAGGGCCCGAAACCGGTGATGGCGACGTCGTGGTGTGGAATATTCATAGCCGCGACGGCGCGGGACTCAGGATTTGAGCACGCCGGAGAAGGCGCGCTCCATCGCATCGGAAGGCTTGCGCGCCAGTCCCCAGCGGCAGGGGCGCATGGGAAAGTTGGTCCAGAATTCGGCGCTGCCGGCAACATGCTCGGCCTCGTCTATTTTTTCCATGCCCGTGGTGTATTCGACGGCAAAACCGTCCGGGTCTATGAAGTAGGCAAAAATGTTGTTACCCGGTCCGTGGCGGCCGACGCCCCATTCGATGGCGTGACCGGCCCGGGTCATCCGGCCGCAGCCGCGCATCAAGCCGTCAAAGTCCTGCATTTCAAACGATGCATGGTTGAGCGAAAGACCGTCGCCCTTGGCGATCGCCAGGCTGTGGTGGTCGGCGCCGCATCGCATGAACTCCATGCGCGCCGTAGTGTCGCTTGAGCGGAATCCGAGCACATCGCGAAAAAATGCGGCCTGTGCAGTTACGTCCTTGCTGTTGAGCACCGCATGGGTGAGATTCATCGGCCGGGAACGGTCGTTGATCACGTCACTATGCGCGGCGACCCCGCTGGAAACGCCGATATCCAGGCCGTCGGGGCTGCGCAGTACAAACCCGTAGCCGCCACCGGCCCCCGCCGGCAGTTCGGCGGCCGTTTGCGCGATGGTCGCGCCGGCGGCCTTTGCCCTGGCCTGAAGGCCGAGCACCGCGTCCGCATCGCGCGCCGCGAACTGCAAACCGCGCAGGCCCGCACGTGCCGCCTTGCGCACTGTCAGCACATGATGCTCTGGACCCGTGCCGCGAAAGCGCCTTGCCTGCGGATCGGCCGAATCCTCCGGGAGCGCCTCCAGCCCCCAGGCGTCGCGATAAAACCGTGCGGACGCTTCAACATCGGTAACCGCCAGCTGCAGGCTGCGCAGCGCAAACACCCGCGGGGCGCTCATGCTTCGCTTGTCATCGCCGCGCCAGAAAACTTTTTATGCAACTGCGCCCAGCGCTGGCCGCACTCGACCGAGGGCGTCCGATACTGCTCGGGTAGGTCGTCATACGGCGGACGCGTCGGACCGCTGTTGCAATAGCCGGCGGCGTTGATGCGTGTTTTTTCCACCTGGATGTTGTACTGGGCGAACACCTCCGGATCGCGAAAAATCGGCTTCACCGGCTCATTGGCCCAGCTGATCTCGGCGGCGATGCTCTCGACACGCACCTTGTCACCCTTGAGCACGGCGTCCATCATCGCAATCACCGGAGCCGGGCCCATTCCCGCGGCGGTCGCCCAGCAGGCGGTGGTTGACTCGGGCGAGAGCGCAAAGAATTCATGCACCGTCATTTCATTGGGCATGATGTTGATACGCCCGCCCGTCCCCTTGATCAGGGCCGCAAGGTCCTTTGGGCGCGACAGCTTGGCTGACACCACTGTAGGTGCCTCGCGCGATAGCGCCTCCCAGAATTCCTGCGGGAAGGTGTAGCGAAAGGCGCGCTGGTTGGCATAAACCATGATCGCCACATCCGGAAAACATTCAGACATCTCGCGGTAAAAACGCACCGCAGTGGTGTTGGTCAGGGGCTGCCACATCGGCAGGCCGAGCAGGGTGCCATCAGCACCACAGCCGCGAATGAACTTCATGCGGCTCGCGACCTCGTGCGCACCAAGCGCCGTCGTCCCGATGAAGGTCGGCACGCGCTTGTTCACCGTTTCGACTACGCAACGGGCAAAGGCCTCGTAATCGGGCCTCGACAGGGTGGCGCACTCGCCCGTGGTGCCAAGTGCGATCACGCCTGCGGCGCCGTCGCGGATAAGCGCGTTGACAAAACGCGCGGTCTCATCAAGGTCCACGGTATCGAGCGCGTCGGTGCGGTTGGCTCCGGGCTTGGCCGGCGTTGGCAGGATGGCATACAGGCCGCGGATGTCTTTTGCGCTGAGCATGTTGTACTTTCTTTCTTCAGGATGTCCCGGATTGGACGGGTGGTTTGTCGTAAATGGTCACCCGCTCGCGATTGACCATCATCGCGCGGCTGGTCTTGCGCTTGAACTTCCACTCCCCGCCCATGCGAACAAGCTGGTCCTTGTGGCGCAGGATGCCAAGCGGCAGCACCACAGGGCCGGGACCCGCCGCGGCATCGAAACCCTCATGGCGGTAGAGCGTGATGTATTGCGTGGTGTCGGCGCGGTCGGGGCCGATTATCTCGACCCGGATATTGCTGACAAGGTGCGCCGTCATCCAGTCCTCCCGCTCCTTCATCGCCTCAAGAATGGCGGCGGGACCGGCCAGTTCCTTGCCCAGTCGCACCCACGCGCCATCGGGGGCAAACAAGGCCACCAGATCGTCGTAGCGCTTTTCATCCAGGTATCCGTAGAATTTCAGCAGCAGCTGGCTGCAATCCCATTCTATTTTTCGTGCTTCATCGCGGTCCATGTGTGTTTCCCGTCGGCAAATGGGTCAGGCGAATACCAGCTTTCCCGCAGCGTCGCGAATCAAGCCGGCACCGTCTTTCGAAGATGGCATGTTCTCCGGCGAGAGCCTGACCTCGGCCGCTTTGGCAAATCCCTTGTAACTGTCTACCTCGATTATCCCTTCGGCATTTGTCTGCGCTTGTTTTGGCGGTTTGCCTTTTGCGACGTTGTCGAGCGACTTGCGCCAGATGCGCCGCAGCAGCGCCACACCGGCGTCGGAGCTGCCGAGGTGCTCGAGTTCGCGCGGCGGGATCACGCCCTGAGATTCCTGGATGACATAATCCTCGGTCGGCGGCCGCCCCTCCCACGCCGGATACTTGCGGAAGTCGTAGTCTTTTTTCTCGACCAGGCCGCGCATGCCCTCTGCGAGCCCGCGGCTCGCGTCACTGGAGCGCGGAATGAAGGTCGTTCGCATATTGCCCGGACGAATGAGCGAATAGCGCAGGATTTCAAAATTTCCGTCATCGATGATGCGCAGCATGCCGCCCGATTCCCGCCTGTCATTGGTGAAGTCCGGCGGGAGGCCGGCCGAGATGCCGCCAAAACGCCAGTAACACGGCAGCGCAAGGCTCCAGGTGTTGACGAATTTTTTGTCCGGATCTGCAGTGTCATGCACCAGCACGCTCTTCATGCCAAACGCCGTCTCGAACGAGCGATGGGTGATCGCATGCCAATCGGTGCTGACCGACATGTCGCAATAAGGCGCCACCTCCGGAGGAACCTTGCCCGGCACCAGCATGTGCAGGGTGAACACATGCCCCATGTCGACGAAGTTCTCGAGAAAGTTAAGGTAGCTGTAGGGTCGGAAATCCCCGCGCTCGATGATCAGTTCGCCGTCGGTGCGGGCCAGGATGTCGATTTTGGGAAGCGGCGGCGGATTGTCCTTTTCCTCGCCCATGTAGCACCAGACAAAACCACCCCATTCGCGCGCCGGGTACCAGAGGTGGGCAATTTCATCCTTTAGCCTGCTGTCGACCGGCTCCAGCGGCGTGTGCACGCAGCGACCGCGACTGTTGAAGGTCCAGCCGTGGTAGGAGCAGGCGAGGCCTTCGGGCCGGATCTGGCCGTAGGCGAGCGACGCGCAACGATGCGGGCAACGCGCCCCAAGAAGACTGATGCCGCCGTCCACTTCGCGATACGCCACCAGGTCTTCTCCGAGCATGCGCACCGGGTAAGGCAGGTCCTTGAGGTCTTTGGAAAGGCACAGCGGATGCCAGTAATGACGCAGCATTTTCCCGCCCAGGGTGCCCGGTCCCGTGCGTGGGAACTCGCGCAAAAAAGCGGCGTAAGACTCCTTGCTAGGTTTTCCCGATAAATCCATGACGCTCACCGTGCCCCCCCTTTAACCCGCGAACAAAAGGCCTGACTCAGTCGACGCGCGCGCCGGTGGCCTTGACCAGCTTGCCGTACTGGCTGTTTTCCTCGCGCAGGATCTCGGCGTATTGCTCCGAGGCGATACCCACACCCTCGACGCCGAGCACGGCAAGGCGCTGCTGCACATCGGGCGAGCGCACCGCCTTGATCAACTCTGCATTGAGTTTCTCGACAATATCTCGCGGCGTTTTGATCGGCGCAAAAAATCCGAGCGTGGGCGTAAGTTCAAATCCGGGCACACCCGATTCGGCGATGGTGGGGATTTCCGGTGACAGTGCGCTGCGCTTGGCAGTGGCCGAGGCCAGGATACGGATTTTTCCCGCTTTGGCTTGGGGACCGGCAAGATTAAGGCCCGCAAAAGCAACAACCACGTCACCCGAGATGACCGCAGGCACCACCTGCGCGCCCCCCTTGTATGGGACATGGCTCATATCCAGTCCCGCCTGAAGTTTGAGCGCCTCCATCGCAAGATGGTGCGCCCCGCCGTTGCCCGCCGAACCGTAAAGCAGGCCCGGCTTGGACTTGGCGAGGGCGATAAGTTCTTTCACGTTGGATATGTTCGCCCCGGCGTTGGCAATAAGATAAAGCGGCGAGGTCGCAGACAGGCTTACCGGCACCAGGTGCTTGAGCGGTTCGAAAGACGCGTTGCGAGGAAAGTGAGGATTGATGGACACCACCGAAGAGTCGGCCATGAGCAGCGTGTAACCGTCGGCCGGTGCGGCCATGACCAGTTCCGCAGAAAGCAGTCCACCTGCGCCGGGACGGTTATCTACGACCACCTGTTGTCCGAGGTTCTCGGCGAGCTTTTGTGCCACTGTGCGCGCCAGGACGTCTGGCGAGCCGCCCGGCGCGGTTGAAACGACGATGCGGATTGGCTTGTTCGGGAAGGGCTGCACCTGACCCCAGGCGGCCTGGCTCAAACCCAGGGATAGCGCCATGCTTCCCAGCAAAACAAATGCGACTTTGCCCATATTGACTCCTCCTTGTTTTCCGGACGCGGGTATGCCTGCGAACTACTTTGAATGATTCTTATTAAGCGAGCAGGTTACGGATGAAGATAGAATGTGTCTAATCGATAGTAACCATATATCAAATGCATCGGGCGCATGACGATGAACCTCAACACCTTTGATTTCAACCTCCTTCGCGTCTTCGACGCGGTGATGCGAGAGGGCAATATCACCGCGGCGGGCGCGCAGCTCGGCCTGACGCAGTCGACCATGAGTCACGCGCTGCAGCGCCTGCGCAAGGCCTGCAACGACCCGCTGTTCGTGCGCACAACGCATGGTATGGAACCCACCGCATACGCGCACACCCTCGCCGGCCCCATTGCCCAGGCGATAGGCTCCATAAAAATCGCGCTCGAGCGCGACACACGCTTTGATCCCCTGACCTCGACCCGCAGCTTCACCCTGTTGATGACCGACATAGCGGAAATGATCTTTCTGCCGCGCCTGATCGCTCATCTTAAATCCGCGGCACCGGGCGTAATCGTGGTTTCAATGCAAACCGGGCGCGCGCAATACCGCGATGCGCTTGAGCGCGGCCCCGCCGACCTCGCCATAGGCCAACTGCCCAAGATGCAGCAGGATTTCTATCAGCAGCATCTTTTTGACGAGCCGATGATCTGCATGATGCGCAAGGACCATCCGCGCATCGGCCGGCGTCTGAGCATGGAGCAGTTCATGGACAACTGGCAGATCTCCGTATCGGCGCCGGCCCAAGTCGACGGACTGATCAAGCGCGCCCTCGGCAAGCGCGCTTCTAAAAGAAAAATCTCATTGCACATCCCGCACTACGTGGTCGTGCCGATGATTCTTGCGCGCGGTGACCTGATCGCCGTGGTGCCGCAGTCCGTCAGCACGGCGTTCGGCCACACCGGGGAGCTCAAATCGCTTCCCCTTCCATTTGAACTGCCGCCAGTGGTTGTGCGCCAGTTTTGGCATGAGCGCTGCCACCACGATCCGGGACACCGCTGGTTTCGCGCCACCCTGGCCGAATTGTTCCGGCGCTAAATATTGCCGCCTGATACAAGAGCCCTTCGGCGGTGAAATCAGCTGGCCGACCTTGCATTATTGCGATTATTGTTACCATGGAGGCACGGTAGCGGATCACACAAGCCGGACCACCGGCGGCGCCGTCAACAACCAAGGAGGAAACGCCATGAAACGCTTTAGTGCAATTGCATTAGGCTTGTTTGTGATCTTGTCGGCACTGTCAGGCTGCGCCAACCAGATGGGACGCGCCGAGGAAGGATGGATTACCCTGTTCGACGGCAGCAACCTGAACCAGTGGAATGCCATCGGCAACGCCAACTGGCGCCTGACCGACGGCAATGTGCAGGCTGAAATCGGCAACGGCTTCCTGGTGTCCAAAAAGTCCTACAAGGACTTCCAGATCCGCGCCGAGTTCTGGGTGGACAACGAGGCCAACAGCGGCATATTCATCCGCGTTGCCGACGAGAAAAAAGTCACCGCCGCGAATTCGTATGAGGTCAACATCTTCGACACCCGCCCAGACCCGAGCTATGGCACCGGTGCGATCGTTGATATCGCCAAGGTCTCGCCGATGCCCAAGGCCGGCGGCAAATGGAACCTGTTCGAAATCACCGCCAAGGGACCGCAACTGACGGTCTCGCTCAACGGCGTGCGCACCGTGGATGTGCAGGACAGCAAGCACCCCAGCGGTCCGATCGCCCTGCAATACGGCGGCGGCGTGGTGAAATTCCGCAGCGTGCAAATCCGTCCGATCTAGCCGCAGCGTCTCGCGGCATCACGAAGGGGCCGGCCATATTGGTCCGGCCCCTTTTTTATTCCGGACGTATGCCCGCGTCCTTGATCAGTTTTTTCACGCGTGCGACATCACTACGGCGCAATTCGGCAAACTCATGCGCCGAGGTTACCAGCGGCTCGGCGCCAAGCGTAACCATGCGTTCGCGCAAGCCCGGTGCGCCCAGCGCCTTGCGCAGCGCAGCGTTGAGTTTTTGCACTACCGCTTCGGGCAGGTTCGCTGGCCCTTCCAAACCGGTCCAGAACAACAGCGTCGCCCCGGGAAAGCCCGCCTCGGCGAAAGTTTGCACTTCAGGTAGCAGGGCCGAGCGCCTCGGCGCGGCGACCGCAAGCGGCCGCACCTTCCCCGATTTCACGTGACTGATGGTTGAAGGCAGTGAATCGAACACCATGGACACCCTCCCGGCGATAACATCGGGAAAAGCCAGCGCCGAGGCTTTGTACGGTATGTGGCTCATTTCTATGCCAGTCGCCGCACGCAGGACCTCGGCCGAAAGGTGGCCGGTGCTGCCTGTGCCCGATGAACCAAAGCTCAGCTTATCCTTGCCGGCGCCCTTTGCATAAGCAATCAGGTCGCCCAGCGAAGCCACCGGCAAATCCGGATTGATGACAAGGATATTGGGCGTGCTCGCCACACCACCGATGGCGGTGAAATCTTTCAGAGGGTCAAAGGGCACGCTGGTGAGGAAGTTCGGTGAAATCGCCACCGTTGACAGGCTTGATAGCAGCAGTGTGTAACCGTCGGGCGCGGCACGGGCAACCGCTTCCGATCCGATCGAACCGCTGGCACCGGCGCGATTGTCGACGATCACCGTCTGGCCCAGGGCCTCGGCCATGCCTGTGGCGATGACGCGACCGATAATGTCGGACACACCGCTTGGCGCAAACGGCACGATCAGGCGTATCGGCTTGGAGGGAAAATCATCTCCGGCTTTTGCAGCCGGCTGCGCCAAAGCCGGAGCGCTGGACAGAATCAACACAAACGCAAACATCAAAGTGAACATCAAGCCTGTACGCAGGCCTTGTAAAATTTTCATGGATCGGTACCCTGATTGCTTAAAATAGTCATGATTGAGTGCATCGCCCGCAGCGTAATTTTAAAGTGTTCTTTATATCGTGTATCGGCATTGCGCACACCGCTTTTATCGCTTGAAAGTTTAGCCCTTGAAACTGAATTGACTTGAACCTGAGCGGCCACATCAGCACCAACCCAGGTAAAAACAACGCAACACTGACGCATCCCTCACGCAATTTGCGCGCCAGAACGGCATTTAACTGCGCCCCGGCTTGCCGCTTTGCATTTTTGTTCCATCCGTTGATTTCTGAAAGCGTATGCGCCCCATGACAGCCCCTGATGCACCAAATAAACCCGTTCCGCAGCTTTTCACGCCCATCACGCTGCGCGGCGTGACAGCGCGCAACCGCATCGTCGTGTCGCCGATGTCGCAATACCTTGCCAAGGACGGTGCGCCCACCGACTGGCATCTGGTTCACCTTGGCAAGTTCGCCATGGGCGGCGCCGGCATCGTATTCGTCGAGGAAACTTCCATTGAGGAAGTGGCGCGCAAGACCTACTCCTGCCCGGGCATTTACAACGACGACCAGGTACGTGCGTGGCGGCGAATCACGGATTTCCTGCGCGCCCAGGGCGCCCTCACCGCCATACAGCTCGGGCATGCCGGGCGCAAGGTCGCAACCAAGGCCCCCTGGGACGGCTTTGCGCCACTGACCGAAGCCGATGCGAAAAACGGCAAGGCGCCTTGGCGCGGTTACGCTCCCAGCCCGGTCCCGGTAAAACCCGGCGGACCGGTGCCAATCGAAATGGATCACTCCGATATCAAGCGCGTCATCCAGGCGCATGTCGACGCCAGCAAACGTTCGCTTGACGCCGGCTTTGACATTGTCGAAATCCACGGCGCCCACGGCTACATCATCCAGCAATTCCTTTCACCGATCACTAACCTGCGCAAGGACGGGTATGGCGGCGACATCCAGGGCCGCATGCGCTTCTGCCTGGAGATCGTCGAGGCCGTGCGCGATGCCTGGCCAAAAACGCAACCGCTGTTTTTCCGCGCCTCCTGCGTTGATGGCAAGGGCGGTGCCTGGGACCTGGAGGATACGGTGGTGCTCGCGCGCGAACTCAAGGCGCGCGGTGTGGACATCGTCGACTGCTCCTCGGGCGGAATCGAAGGCCCGCTGACGCTGGCGGTGGTGCCACGCGTGCCCGGTTATCACGTCCCGTTCGCCGAGCGTATCCGTCGCGACGCCGGCATTGCCACCATGGCGGTGGGTCTGATCACGCAAGCGGCACAGGCCGAGGCCTATCTTGCCGAGGGGCGCTGCGACCTCATCGCGCTGGCACGCGAGCTCATGTGGAATCCCAATTGGCCCGCGCACGCAGCCCAGGAACTAGGCGTTGCCGATCCTCTGGCTTTACTGCCCGAGACTTACGCCTGGTGGCTGCGCAGGCGAGAGGAAGTGCGCACGCTTTATCCGACCGGAACCGAATCGGTTTGAACGCTAGGCACCGGCCGGCCCCGGGTAGTAAGTATCGCGCCCCGTACCGTAACCCTGGCCCACCTGCATGGGGTTGCGGTTCACGAGGCTCCATTGCCGCATGAACATCGGGTGGCTGAGGCTGCGCACTTCATGCTGGATGCGGAACAATTCACGGCCCGAGTCCGGATCAAGGATGGCCTCGAAACGGTACTGGAAGGCGTCGCTCTCCTCGGTAATCGCGCCGCGTTCGGAAAGCCACGCATGCGGACCCGAAAAATCACTGACATACATGGCGAGGTGATGACCGTCGTAGGGCGCGATGGCCCCGCCGGTTTCGCGAAATACGAGATGCTGGCCCACGCCTGCACCGACCTTCGCCGCAGCCACGCCCTCGACAGTTAAAACAGACGCAGGGGCATTTAGCGCCTCTCGATAAAACCGAGCAATGCCCGCCGCAGTACCCATCGGCACCGCAAACTCCACGCAGGTGATGCCAAGTTGCATGCGGCCGGTTTGCGCTCCCGCCGCATGGATGCGCAGGCGGTTGCCCCACGGGCAGGCGGCGACAATATCAACGCCATCATCCCGCCAATCAAAGCGCGTTCCTGCGAGTTTTGGCGCAATGCGTTCCAGCCGGCGGCGCGTACCCTCGAGATCGGGCAGTACCAGGTGGATGACGCCACGCAGCACCTGGGGCTTGCCGGTGGGCAGGTGAAACTGGTTGCGGCCGGCGTTGACCCACATGTTGGTGTCAAGGACGTTCATGTAGGGATCGCGCGTCAGGCCCAGGCCGCCGATATAAAACAGCGTGGCGATGCGCTGGTCATCGATCTGTACATTGACGTGCTCGAGCGCAATGATGTTGCCCAGGTCCTCGAGTGCGCGATCGTAGCCTGCAGTATTCATCCTCACCCCCTGTTGCAGCCGGCGTCCCGCGCGGCCGCCCCGACCTATTTGGCCCGTTTGTAAATATTCGATGCCGCGCCGCGCCCGCCCGCAACGTTGTGATTGGTGTTGATGAACTCGTCATCGGTAAGCCGGTCTATGGAGCGCTCCTGCGCTTCGCCCTCCCAGTTGGGAAAGGAGCTGGACGCGATCTTGTAGGTGACAGTCTTTTTCTGCTCGTCGATGACATAGGTGCCAAACACCGAGATGCTGCGGCGCATGATCGCGCCGTACTCCTCGGCGGTACCGGTGAGCCGGTTGTTAGAGGCGATTTTTGGCACATCACTCGCGACGTGGATTTGCGCGAAACGCCCGTCCGGCGTGAAAACGAGAATGCCCCGCGGCGTTTCGCCGAAGGGGAAAGATTTTTTGCCATCGGGCGCCGTTACCTCGGCCACGACAAAATCCCAGGTACCGACGATCTGCTGTCGCAGGCTCTTGCCCTGTTGCGCAACAGCAGGGCCGGCGGTGAAACAAAGCGCAAGCCCGATTAGCGCAAACCCCTTTGCCACGCACCCAGCTGCAAAGCTCGAACGGGTTCCCCTCATGATGCTTCTCCCCCTGTTTGTGGCGCGTGTCGTTTTTGTCATACAGGTACAGGTACGGCGCAGATACCGCCATGGTTGCTGCACCGAATAATACGCAAACCAGCGTCCACGCGTTTGCACCGCATGCGGGGTGCCAAGGCACGGCCGGCCGCCACGGTAAGATGCCGGTCAGCAGTCGAACCTTTCTGCAATTTTCGGAGCACCCATGCCCACTGAAATGTCCGCCTTCGGTTTTGTGCATACCGCGGTGAGCGTACTGCCCGTAGGATTCGGTCTCGTTGCGCTGGCGCAGGAAGGCCGCATCAACATCACGCACCGCGCCGGCCGCGCCTATTTCATCACCATGCTGCTTGGCTGCGCCACGGGGTTTGTGATCTTCGCGCACGGCGGATTCAGCATCGGACACCTGCTCACCCTCATCATGCTGGCGCTGCTGCTCATCGGGGCATTCGCACAGCGCATCCGGTGGCTTGGCCGCGCCGCGCCGTATATTGAAACCGCCAGCCTTACGACTACGTTTTTCCTGCTCATCGTGTTTGCCACCACGGAGGGGCTGACGCGGCTGCCACCCGGGCATCCGTATGCGTCGGGGCCGGTCGCAGCAGAACTGGTTCCGATAAGGCTCGTACTGCTGGCGGCGTTCTTAATCGGACTGGGTTGGCAGCTGAACCGGTTGCGACTAGCGCAACCGCGTTCGAAAACCATCTCGAAATAAAAGAATACGCAACTGAAACAAGGGCCCGCCCCTTGTTTGAGGGCCAAACCAGTCGAATACCACCTTCAGAACCGCCGGGCGGTGCTGAGTCAGGCGCCGGAGCTTGATCCATATCAAGCCCCTCAAACCCATAGTGCGCACACTCGCTGCACCATCATGCAAGCCATTCTCACGACCGATCTGCCGCCGCTCGTTATCCGCGGCCACGCCGTCCTGCCCATCGTTCAGGGCGGCATGGGCGTGGGCATTTCCGCGCACAAGCTTGCGGGCAGTGTTGCGCGTTTGGGCGGGGTCGGCACCATCTCCAGCGTCGACCTCAGGCGCCATCACCCGGACTTGATGGCCGCAACCGGAAAAAGCCGCGACAAGTCGCTCATCAACGCCGCCAACCTCACGGCCCTCGATCGCGAAATACGCGCCGCCCTTGCCGTTGCAGAGGGTCGCGGCCTCATCGCGGTCAACATCATGCGCGCGGTATCCGAATACGCCGCACTGGTGCGACAGAGTTGCGAATCGGGCGCGCAAGCCCTGGTCGTCGGTGCTGGCCTGCCACTTGACCTCCCGGAGCTTGCAGCGGACTGGCCGGACGTCGCACTCATCCCGATACTCTCGGATGCGCGCGGCATCGCCATCGTGCTGAAAAAATGGCTTAAAAAAGGCCGCCTGCCCGACGCCATCGTGATCGAACACCCGCTCCATGCGGGAGGCCACCTCGGTGCCGCGCGTATCGAAGATCTCACAGACCCGCGTTTTGAATTTCCGCGCGTGCTCGAAGACACCTTCGCCTTGATGCGCGAGCTTGGCATCGAGCGCGAGCGCATGCCGCTGATTCCCGCCGGCGGCATCACCACCACGGAACAGCTGCGCGAACTGCTCGCATTGGGCGCCTCCGCGGTGCAACTGGGCACCCCCTTCGCAGTGACCGAGGAAGGCGACGCCCATCCGAACTTCAAGCACGTGCTCGCGGATGCGAAACCGGCGGATATCGTCGAATTCATGAGCGTGGCCGGATTGCCAGCGCGCGCCGTTCGCACACCCTGGCTGAACCATTATCTCGACAAGCTTCCGGTGCTGGTGCGTCGCGCCAAGCCGCGCGCGCAGTGCACCCTCGCCTTTGACTGCCTTGCCACCTGCGGAATGCGCGACGGCCTTCCGAAAATCGGTCAGTTCTGCATAGACCTGCATCTTGCAGCTGCGGTGTCCGGCGATGTCGAGCGCGGATTGTTTTTTCGCGGCGCCGGGCCCCTGCCTTTTGGTGCCGAGATCAGGCCGGTGAGGGAACTCATGGATTACCTGCTCAACGGCCCCGCCGGCCGCGCCATTACGCCAGCCTGATGGCTTACTGCAGTTTTTTTGCAGACCAGGCTTCGCGCGTACCGCCCGAAACCTCCAGCAACCCGGATATCTCACGCTCATCGGCCTTGCCGCTGAAGTTGAGCATACGTCCGCGCGCGAACACGCTGAAACGCACCGCATCGCCCTTTACGACGAAATCGCGCAGCGGGTGCATTTCGGTGCCGATGTGCAAAAAGCCCGTCAGCACTTCCGGATCCTGGGTCACGCTGATTGTGATCGGAATTGTGACCGGCCTGGCACCCGGTTCGGCCAGGATTGCCGGGGGCAGTTTCAACTCCCAGCGACCGCCGAGGCGGGCCGGCACGAGGTAAAAATACAGCACGGTCCGGGTGACGCCGGAGATTTGTTCCTTTTCTGCGACATCAAAGGTCAGCACCTTGTCGGCGGGCCAGGGTAACAGCGGGTAGTCGTGCGAGACAATGCGCGTACCCGGCTTGAGTTCGGCCCGGAATTTTGGCACCAGGCGCGGCACAAAGCGCGGCAGCAGGTAAAGCGTGATGACACTCGCGTCGCCGTAATCCGACTCAAACAAGTCCGCGGCCCTGAAAACAACCCTATCAGCCACGCCGGCCTCTTTCGCCTGCGCGTTCGCCATTGCGATCAGCCTGGGCTCGATTTCAATGCCGACACCACGGGCACCAAAGCGCTTGGCGGCGGTAATGACCAGCCGCCCGTCGCCCGAACCCAGGTCATAGACGATGTCGTCCTTGCCGATGTCCGCCATCTTGAGCAATTCATCGACGATGGGCCAGGGTGAGGGCACGTAAGGCCCGGCGATATTGCCCTTGCCTGCCGTCGACTCGGGCGTCGGGGCTGGTGCGGTCTGTGCCGACGCCGAAAACGTGGCGCCGGCCAGGCACGCCCACAGCAGCCAAGCGCAGGCGAGGCGTACGGTTCTCGTTCGGGATTCTGATCTCATGTCGCGGGCTCCGGGATGCGTTCAGCGGTAATCGTCGCGTACAACGCGGGCGGAATGAAATGCCACAACGGTACAGTCGCCGGGCCCGGGGGAATTTGACTTGTGCCAAACGCCTGGCGGCACCAGGTGCCAGAGATTTTCAAGGGTGTCCGCATCGTCGTCACCATAGCGATCCACGCGCCATCCGCCGGGCGTTTCGACATGGGTCTCCACCGGCCCGTCGAGCACCAGCAACACCTGCGTGCTGTTCGGATGCCGCTCCACAGCAGTGTCCACGCCGGCACGGCTTACGGCCACCCGGATTGTCGCCGCCCCTTCCGGAACCGCGACACCGAGCGAAGCCGGTTCGATTGAAATAAACGTCGAGCGCAGGCCCGGTTCGCCGGCAAGGCGGGCTGCTGCTACTGCCTGGGCGCGCCGGAACGCCGCCATCACCTGCGGAAGCGCTGCAAAACGCTGCAAATCCCCAAGGGCGGCGCGCGCACCGGCCGTTATGCTCTGATTGCCGGACACGACGCGTGCCTCAGTCGGCGTAGCCGGGCATGTCGCGGTCGAGCACGCGCATCATCGCCTCGAAATAAAGACGTTCGCGATCTGCGCGCGTATGGCGGTCGTTTACGGGCGGTGACTGCACATCGGCGACGATCTCGTCGCCGAGCAATTCAAGTTCCCGTCCGGTGCCCATGGCCAGCACTTGCGTGCGGCACACGCGCTCAAGCTTGTAGAGACGGCGGTAAGCCTGCGCAATGGTATTGCCGGTCACCAGAACCCCGTGGTTTTTCATGAACACGATGGGCTTGTCGCCCATCACGGCGGCAAGGCGCTCGCCCTCGGCCAGAAAATCCGCGGTGCCACAGTAGTGGTCATCGTAGGCGATGTGCCCGTGAAAAAACGCCGCCGTCTGGTTGGCCGGCAGCAGTCGGTTGTCCTTGAGCATGTTGAGTGCGAGCGCCCAGGTCTGGTGGGTGTGCAACACCACCTGGGCGCCGGTGATGCGATGGATGGGCGCGTGTATGCACTGCGCCGAAAGCTCGACCACCCCCTCGCCCTCGAGGGTCTTGCCCGTTTCATCAAACACGATCATGTCGCTGGCGCGCGCCTCGGACCAGTGCAGGCCGAAGGGAAGGATCATGTAATGGCCGCTGCGCCCGGGCACGGCGACGGTGAAGTGGTTGTCTATGCCCTCGTCAAGTTCGTCGAGAACGGCGAGGCGGTGGGCGGCGGCCAGCTCGACCTTGATCCGTGTGACCGGATCGACTGCGCGCGTGGATGAAATCGAATGAACGGACATGGAGTTACCTCGCAAATTTGACGGATGCCGAAACAACCGGGCGGCGGCAGTATATCAAGGCATTGTCGCCCCCGACCGGTGCGGGGTTTGTAGTATGGTTACGCGCATCCCCTGCTCCCGCGAAAACCGTCCCGTGCCCGACATCATGAATATCGCGCCCGTCACCCTGCAAAACGACGTGGTGCGCCTCGAACCGCTCAACCAGGGCCATGTCCCCGGACTGGTCAGGGTCGGACTCGACCCGGCACTGTGGCGCTGGATCCCTACACAGGTGGCGGACGCCGCGCAAATGCAAACCTGGGTCGACAAGGCGCTCAAGGAACACGCCGCAGGCGAATCGCTGCCCTTTGCCATCATCTTGTGCGCGACAGGCGAGGTCATCGGCTCCACCCGCTACATGAACATCGTGCGTGCGCACCGACGGCTGGAAATCGGCTCGACCTGGCTGACCGGCGCAGCCCAACGCACCGGTGCCAACACCGCGGCGAAACTGCTGCTGCTGACCCATGCGTTTGAAACGCTGCAGGCCATCCGGGTCGAACTCAAGACCGATGCGCTCAACCTAACATCGCGCACCGCCATTGCACGCCTTGGCGCGACCGAGGAAGGCATTTTCCGCCGGCACGTGATCTGCGACTCCGGGCGGGTGCGCGACACGGTGTACTTTTCCATCCTGGACAGTGAATGGCCCGCGGTGAAGGCGCGTTTGCAGGCCTCGCCACGCTGACCATCGCCTGGAAACCCGCGCCTGGCGAGGCTTTCCAGGCATTGCACATACAGACGCCCCGGGCAGGAATATTCCGCGGTCGACTGCTCTGGATAAAGCGGGCGCCCACCCCCATATACGTGCAAGGGCATGCGCTGGGCTGACCGTCGGACTCTTGGCAAAACCATCGCCGCCCGTGTCGTAACCGTCCTGGGGGCCGTGATATGAAATACAAGGATTACTACGCCATTCTCGGCGTGGATCGCAAGGCCGGACTCGACGCCATCAAGAAGGCGTATCGCAAACTCGCCCATAAATACCATCCGGACGTATCCAAGGACCCACAGGGCGAAGCCAAATTCAAGGAAATCGCCGAGGCCTATGCCACCCTCAAGGACGAGGAAAAACGCGCCGCCTACGACCAGCTGGGAAGCCACGCACCGGGACAGGACTTTCGCCCGCCGCCCGACTGGGGACGCCAGAACGGCGGACAAGGCGGTTTTGAGGACATAGACCTTTCAGACCTGTTTGCACACTTCGGTGGCGGCGGCGCAAAGCGAAGCCGCGGCGACAATGGCGGCGGTCCGGTGCCCATTCCCGGAGAAGACTTCGAGGTCAAGGCCGAAGTCAGTCTCGAGGACTCTTACGCCGGAACGGTGATTGAGTTGTCGCTTGCGATTCCCGAGCATGATGCCGAGGGCTATATTCGCCGCGTTCCGCGAACCATCAAGGCGCGCATTCCAAAGGGCGCAACAGACGGCCAGCGATTGCGCCTGCGCGGCAAGGGCGGCCGCGGCTTTAACGGCGGCCCCGACGGCGACCTTTACCTGAACATCGCGCTCAAATCACACGCGCTGTTTCGCCCCAGCGGCCACGACCTGTACATCGATCTGCCGCTCGCGCCTTGGGAAGCGGTGCTCGGTACTTCGGTGCAGGTGCCGACGCTGGGCGGCGCGGTGCAGATGAAAATCCCCCCCGGAACGCAGGCCGGGCAGAAACTGCGCCTTTCCAAACGCGGCCTGCCAAAGCCCCACGAGGGCGAGGGCGACCTGTTTGTCATCGTCCAAATCGTCGTCCCCGCCGTCACGGACGAAAAAGTGCAGGCCTTGTACCGGCAATTGTCCGAAGTCTCGACCTTCCTGCCCCGCAGCCATTTCACGGGAGTCGCCGCATGAACTACGAAACCTCCCAGATAGTCTGGCTGGACGCACGCTGCGAAGTCACGCTCGGCGAGCTGGTCCAGTTGTCCGGCCTCAGCGAAGCAGACCTGCACGAGATGGTCGAGTTCGGCGCCCTGATACCAAACCGGCCGGGCGACACCCAATGGACTTTTAGCGGCGAGTGCGTGCTGCGCATCCAGGCTGCGGGCCGACTGCGCCAGGACTTCGGCCTGGACACCAACGCGCTCACAGTCGCGATGAACCTCCTTGATCGCATCCGGACGCTTGAATCCGACCTGCGCGCCCTGCGCGCGCAATCGCCTGCGCACCGCGGCTGAAGCCGCACGCATTCGCCGGGGCGGCAAAGATGCAGCCCCCCCATGTCAACCCCATACCGGCCGTGCAACCGCCCCGCCGATAGCGTCCCTCCAACACTGCCCGCTTCAACAGTCCGCCCTGTCCGTCCCTATGGCCAACCGCATTGACCGCGCACATTGTGCGCTCCAGTTGCGCTACGGATATCATCGAAGCCATGGCAATACACTTTTTTGCACGATGGTGGCGACGTCTTCTGGGCGGGCCGCACGACCACGCCGGCGTGGCGATGTACGCCGAAGCGACCGATCCCGCGCCCCTTGTCATGGCCCCCGAGTCGCAGGACGCGGCCGCCGGACGCTTTGTCGTGATGCACCAGGCCCTGCTCAACCGCGACATGGCGGTCAATGCCTACGAGTTTACGCACACCAGCGATGTCGGCGAAGCCGAGTACGAATTCGAGCGCGATCGTGCGCTGCTCGCCCATGTTCGCGGCGAGGATGCGCGAAAACTGACCGGCACTCGCACCGCTTTTGTCTCGATCGCCGGCAAGCTGCTGTTTGATCGCGGTATCGACGCGCTGGCCGGCACCACGACAGTTCCGCTGGTGCGCCGCGGCGCGCAGGAACTCAATGCGCTGCAGATCCACCGCATCGCGGTGCTCGCCCGGGCCGGCGTGCCGGTCGCGCTCGCCGACGGACGCACGGCACTCGCCAACGAAACGCTCGCTAAGTCGGTAAGCGTGGTGTTTTTTTCGGTAACCGACTTCCTGCCGCCCGACCTGCTGCAAATCGCACGCCGCCTTTCCCGGCAGAACCCGGCCCTGGGGCTTGGCATTCGCGGCCTGGAAACCCAGGAGGAATTCGACGCATGCAAGCGCATGGGTTTCAGTTATTTTCACGGGCCATTCATCCGGCGGCGCGGCGACTGGCAGGAAAACCGCGTCAACCCCGGCGCGCTGCGCATTTGCGACCTTCTGAGTCGCGTGCGCAAGGGCGCAACGGTGGAGGAAATCGCCGAACAGATCCGGCTAGATCCAATGATCTCCTACCGTATCCTTCGTTTGGCAAACTCGGCGGCGGTCGGCGCAAGCCGCACCATCACTTCGATCCGCGATGCCATCGTGATCCTGGGCAGCGACCCGCTTTACCGCTGGCTCGTGCTGCTGCTTTGCGTGACAGCGCCGGCCACGCCCGGCCAGCAGGTGTTGCTCGAGGGCGCGCTCACGCGCGCGCGCTTGATGGAGTTGCTGGCCGCACCCCAGGTCACGACGAGGGCGCGCCAGACGCTTTTCCTCACCGGCCTCTTTTCGATGCTCGACCTTATCTTGCAAGTGCCGATGGCGACCCTGCTGTCGCAGTTGCCGCTGCCGCCGGAGGCCATTGATGCGATCGCCGGCAGGCGCGGCCCCTGCGCCCTGCCCCTGCAGCTGGCCGAGGCATGCGAACTGTCGGACGACGCGCTAGTGATGGAACTGTGCGTTGAAATGGGCCTCAACCCGGCGACCTTCAATGACACCATGACCACCGCAGCCGCGTGGGCGCGAGAATCCGCACAGGCAATCCCGGCCTAGCCTGGACTTTCAGGCTTATTGCCTGCCTTCGCGTTTGAGCAGTTCTTCTATGGTCATGCCGATTTGCGGTGTCCCGCCAAACACGGTGCCCTTGCGCATCGACTTGAAAATCCCGCGAACCATTTCGTAACCGCCGGCCGGGAGCGGGACGTATTTTGCCTCGGCCGCAAACGCGCCCGCGTTTCTCAAATAGAACTCGATGAAATCGCGCACCTCGGGATTGCCCAGCGATTTCACGCTGACGTAAATGAACACCGGCCGCGACAGCGGATGGTAGCTGCCATTGGCGACGGTCGCCATTGAGGGCTCGACCGGGGGCCGGCCTGCCGCGCTCGCAATCGGGACCGCGCGCAGCTTTTGCCTGTTAGCGAGGAAATACGCGTAGCCGAAATAGCCCAGCGCATTGGTGTCACGCGCCACACCCTGCACGAGCACGTTGTCGTCCTCCGAGGCGGTAAAGTCCTGGCGCGAAGACTTGGACTTGCCGACCACCGCCTCGGTGAAATAATCGAAGGTCCCGGAATCATGCCCGGGACCGAAAAGCTTCACCGGCGTTGCCGGCCAGACGGGGTTGATCTCGTTCCAGGTCATGCGCTTGCCCTGGGCTGCCGGCTCCCACAGGCGCTTGAGTTCTTCGATGGTCAGGCTCGTAAGAAAACCGTTCTTTGGATTGACGACGACGGTAACGGCGTCAAACGCCACCGGGAGTTCGAGATACTCGACACCGGCGGCGCGGCAATCCTGCATTTCTACGGCATTGATCGGCCGCGAGGCATCGGCAATATCCGATTCGCCCCGGCAAAACTTGCGGAAGCCGCCACCGGTTCCGGAGATGCCGATCGTCACATTCGTGGCATTGCGCCTGCTTTTCTGAAACGCCGATGCCGCGGCGTCGGTAATCGGGTAGACCGTGGAGGAACCGTCCACCTTGATCACGCCCGCCCGGACGCCTCCGGCCGCAGCGCAGGTGGCCAGGACAATCAAGGCCTGCACGAATCGAATCCAGGTCAGTCGCTTCAGGGTGGGGATCAATGGGCACTCCGGAATAAAAGCTCGCGACGCCATGTTACCGGCGGAGTGTTACATCAAGGTGGCAAGCCATCAAACCGGCATGTTAGGGGATGTAATCGGAAGTCAAACGAAGAGACACAATACCGCAACATTGTTTGCTTAGAGTGTCCGTCCTGAGCGACGCAAGTCCGTTCTGGAACCAGCTCTTCCAGCACAAAACTCAGCATTTCTGCGTAATTGTGACGGATGTATATGACAACTGAAACACCGGTTTATTCCCCGTTTTCAAACTGCGGCAGGCGGATCACGATAGCCACCTGCCACGTTCCGCGCATGCCCAGGGATGCCATACCAAGACCGTAAGGTCGAACAGGGCATCCCACAAACCATCCCGCATACCAATGCAGCAAGACCAGCCACATGGCCCGGACTGAATCGGTGAGCAACCCTCGCTCGCGCCGGGGTACGACCGGGGTGATCGCGCGCGCCCTCGCCTGGCTGTCGGAACATTCGCTGGCGACCAAGTTCCTCTTTTTGACCGTCGGAGGACAACTCATCTTGTTCGCCGCACTGACCAGCCACAACGCCAGTCTGCTGGAAGGCTCGATCGAGGAGCCGTTCAAACTGCGCGTGGAAAGCCTCAAGCCCCTGTTCAATTCCGCGCTCGCTCCGCTGCTGGTGGCGCGCGATTACGCCGCGCTCGCAGACCGCCTGCGCGAAACCCGCAGCGACGATGACATCCAGTACCTGGTGGTGCGCAACGCCGACGACCTTGTCGTCGCATCTGCCGGTTGGAATGCCGAAACACCGATGCCGCTCGCGTCGCGAAACGCGCTGGACAGTGATGAGGTGTACGACACCTTCATGCTCATTGAGAACGAGGGCAAGAAATACGGCACCCTCAATTTCGGCATCTCCACCAAAAAGCTGCTTTCCTACCGCGATGACATGCGCGACCGTGACTTCGCCATCGTCGCCACGGGCATGCTCTTGCTGGGTCTGGTACAAGGCCTGCTCGCGGTGCACCTGACGCGGCGCCTGCGCGAGGTGTCGGCGGCGGGCGAAGAAGTGGCGCTCGGCCGCTTCGACCTCCGGCTCGATGATTCGGGCCGCGACGAGGTCGCGCGCCTCGCCACGTCCATGAACACGATGAGCCGCGCGATCAAGGAAAAAATTCGCAATCTCGAGGATAGCGAGGAACGCCTGCGCCTTGCCATGGACGCGGGCGCGGTGGTCCCCTGGGAACGGGACCTCGATGCCGGCACGCTGCACTGGGGCGTCGGCGTCGAGCGCCTGCTCGGCCCGCGACCGGCGGCGGGCCGCGCCTACCCCGACCTGCTGGACATGGTTCATCCCGTGGACAAGTCGGCGCTTCTCGCCGCGCGCGCAGACGCGGTGCACGCGAACTCCGACTACAGTTGCGATTTCCGCATCACCCGCACCGATGGCACCGAGGGCTGGCTTGCCGTGCGCGGAAGGTTCATGCCCCGGCCCGGATCCGTGTCAGGTTATCTTTTGGGTGTGATGCGCGACATTACCGCGGGCAAGACGGCGGAACTGGAAATCAACCGGCTCAACCAGCAACTTGAACAGCGCGTGGCCGAGCGCACCGCGGAACTGCAGGCCGCGATACGGGAGCTCGAGGCCTTTTCGCACACGATCTGGCACGACCTGCGCGCGCCGCTGCGGGCCATGGCGGCCTACCCCAGGCTGGTGAAGGAGGAACTCGCGGCTGCCCACGAGTCCGGACAAGCGGTGATCTACCTCGACCTCATTTCAAACAACGCCGGTCGCATGTCGCAAATGCTCGACGACCTTCTGCAGTTTTCCAAGGCGTCGCGCACACCGATAAACCGTCGCAAGGTCAACCCGGACGAGATTGTCGCCGGACTGCTTGAAGACCTGCACTTCCCCGAGCAAAACCGTGCACGCATCATCATGGCGCCGATGCCGGCCTGCAACGCCGACCCCGCCCTGCTGCGGCAGGTGTATGCCAATCTGTTGTCTAACGCGCTCAAATACAGCAGCAGGTCGAACGCACCTGTCGTCGAAATCGGATCTACCCTCGACGCTGCAAACGAAGTCACCTACTTTGTACGCGACAACGGCGCCGGATTCGACATGGATCACGCAAAGAACCTGTTCGGCGTGTTCCAGCGACTGCACAATGACAAGGATTTCGAGGGGACCGGTGTCGGGCTGTCCATCGTGCACCGCATCGTCAGCCGGCATGGCGGCCGCATCTGGGCCGATGCCGCGCCCGGAAGGGGCGCGACCTTCTCGTTCACGATTCCCGCCGCCTGAGCGGATACAAGCGGCAACGAAAACGCCCGGAAATCCGCGACTGGCGCGGCTTTCCGGGCGTTGTTGCTTAAACTCTGCGGAAAATTTACCCGGCAGAATCGATCAGAAGCGCCAGCCCACGCCGACACCGATGGCGAGCGGGTCAAGGTTCAGCCTGCTGACCTTTTGTCCGCCGATTTTCACATCGGTGCTGATGTAGATTTTTTTCACATCAAAGTTCAGGAATAGGCTCTTGCCAATCGGCACGTCAAAGCCCGCCTGAAGGGCGCCGCCGACGCTATTGTCATCGAGTGTCAGCACCGTCCCGGTGGAGGTCTGCAGGCTTACGTTGGAAATCCGGGTGTAGTTGATGCCCGCGCCGACATACGGCCGGAATGCGCCGTCGGGGATGAAATGGTATTGCGCGGTCAGCGTCGGCGGCAGGTGCTTGAAACTGCCCAGCGGCTGGGCCAGCGGACCCTGGCTGATCTTGACATCATGCTTTTGCGGCACCGTCAGGATCAGCTCCAGCGCAAAATTCTTGGTGAAAAAATAGCTGAAGTCGATTTCCGGGATGACCTTGTTATTGGCCTGGATCGAATCGGCGGGCAGGTTGGTCGGATTCAGCGCACCGGAACCGGCCTCGGATTTATTGACAAAGTCCAGATTGACGGCGCGCACGCGCATCATCCACGGCCCTTCGCCCTTTGCAGCCTGTTGCGCCGACACCGCTCCGGCAGCCGCCAGACCCATCACGCCAATCAATCCCGCCAGAATCGTCTTTTTCATGGTGTTCCCCGTTTCGTGAAAATTATGTAAGTACACTTACTAACGGGTGTGAGTATGGAGGTCACCACATCGCCATACTTGATCTGGATCAAACGGGGACCCGATGCGCTTGCCTCGCACCGCAAAAGCGGCACTATATTGCGCGTTGCGGGCCGGTGCGGCGGTCAGGGCGGGTGATGGGCGCGAAGGCATCATCCACACTGGAGCCTCGCGGCAAGGCCGTGCGGTGCAACATCAGCCGCCGCCCTCGCAGGCGATGCCCGCCGCAAGCAAGCCTGCGTAGGAGGCGGCGTCGACGCCAATCTCGGCGAGCAGCGCGCGATTGTGTTCGCCGATCGCGGGTGCCGGCGTGCGTATGCTGCCTGGCGTTCCGGCGAGGCGCGGCACCACGTGATGCATGGGAAAGGCGCCCATGTCGGCATCCGGATAATCGGCAACGAGTTCGCGCTCGATGACGTGCGGGTCCTCGAGAATCTGCGCGATGTCGTAAATCGGGCCTATGGTGACCTCGGCTTTTTCGAAAAACGCCACGTTCCCGGCCTGGGTGCGCGTGGCAATGAATTCGCCGAGGATGGCATCGAGCTCCGCCGCATGCTTTACGCGCGCGGCATTGGTGCTGTAGCGCGGATCGTCGAACAACTCGGCGCGCCCGATCGATTGAAACAGGCGTTGCGCCATTTTTTGCGTTGAAGCCGACAGGCCGACGTACTTGCCGTCGCTGCAACGGTAGGCGTTGCGCGGGCCCGAGTTGGTCGATCCGCTGCCCACCCGCGGCTTGATCTCGCCGGTCAGCCTGAAGTTGGCCGCCTGCGGACCGAGCACCGCAAACAAGGGGTCGAGCAGGGGCAGGTCTATCACCTGGCCGCGGCCGCCGTTTTGCTCGACCTCGCGCAGGGCGATCATCGCACCGGATGCGCCGTAAAGCCCGGCCATGGTGTCGGCGAGATACATCGGCGGCAGCACCGGTTCGCGATCGGCAAAGCCGTTCATCGACGCAAACCCGGACATGCCCTCGACCAGCGTGCCAAAACCCGGGCGGCGCCGGTAAGGCCCCTCCTGCCCCCAACCCGAAATGCGCACGATCACCAGTCCCGGATTGCGTGCATGCAACACCGCCGGCGACAAGCCCATTTCCTCAAGCACGCCGGGTCGAAAGCTCTCGACCAGCATGGCGGCCGAGGGCACAAGGTCGAGCAGCAACGTGCGCGCCTGCGGCATTTTCAGATCAAGACCGAGACTTTTTTTGTTGCGTGCGTAGAGCTTCCAGTTGGTGTCCACGCCGTCGACCTTCCAGGCACGCAGTGTGTCACCTGCAGGCGGCTCGACCTTGATCACCTCGGCGCCAAAATCCGCGAGCACCTGCGTCAGCGTGTTACCGGCGACCAGACGCGACAGATCGAGCACGCGCACGCCGTCTAGCGCGCCAGGCTTACCGGGCGTGTAGTCACGCTGTTTCGGTTTCAAACCCATGCGTCCCCCTCCCCCTGCATTCCCGATTCACGCACGTTGGATTTGCTTATGGCGCATGACCATGCCCCCTGGCACCCGGCCTCTGCAAAGGCCGCCGCCGGTCAGTGCCCCGGAAGCAGCCCGAAGCGTCGCGCCACCGCCACGATGGCTGCGGCACGCTGCGCAAAGGGCGCGTCGATCATGCGCCCGTCGACCATGATGGCACCGACACCGTCCTTCTCGGCCTTGTGCCAGGCGTCGAGCACGCGCACCGCCGCCGCGATGTCCTCGTCGCTCGGACGGAACACATCGTTGGCCAGTGCCACCTGGCTCGGGTGGACGCAGCTCTTGCCGATATAGCCAAGACGACGCGCCGCCTCGGCTTCGCGCTTGTAACCTTCCGGGTCGGCAATGGCGGCCCAGGCCGCGTCATACGCCCAGATGCCCGCCTCGCCTGCGGCAATGCGCACATCGAGTTGCACCTGCTGGATGGCGGCCGGGTTGTAGCGTTCAATGGACAGGGGTTCCAGGAGGTCGCCGAAACCAAGCTGGAGGCCAAGCACCCGCTTATCCGCGGTGGCAATGGCCGCCGCACTGCGCAGGCCCCGCGGCGATTCGATGTTGGCAAGAATGCCGATGGACCCGTCCAGACCCTGCGCCGCTTCGGCGCGGGTAAGTGCGGCGACCGCGGCGCGTACATCGTCGGCCGACTCGGGCTTGGGCAGGTTAAGCAGGTTGAGGCGCGGGGACACCACAGCGCGCACATCCTCTTCAAAGTAAGGCGTGGCAAGTCCGTTCACGCGCACGATCAGCAGCTTGTTCGAAGCCGCTGCTTCGGGCGAGGCAAGAAACAGGCGGACCGCCTCGCGCGCCTCGGCTTTGCGCGACGGATCCACCGCGTCCTCAAGATCAATCGAAATCGCGTCGGCGGCCCCGGCAAGGGCCTTGGCGAAAAAGTCGGGACGGGAGCCCGGGACAAACAGTTTGCTTCGCATGGGGGTGTATTCTACCGGAGGGTACTGGCCGCGGCGATGCGCCGGCGCAAAAGAGGCGCAGGCTGGAAACCCGCGCCAGGTATGGCTTTCCAGCCTGTTAATCAGAAAAAAAGCCGGGACTAGATTCGCGCGAGCACACGCAGATCCGCGCCGATTTTGCGCACGTCATGGAAACGCAGGGCGATTTTTTGATCGAGTGACGCAAACTCAGGCAGGTTGAACATGCCACGCGCCGCGTCGCCAAGCAGGCTTGGAGCGTAATACAGCAGCAACTCGTCAACGATGCCGGCCGCGATCAAGGAACCATTGAGCTTGCTGCCCGACTCTGCGTGCACTTCGTTGATGCCGCGACGCGCCAGTTCGCGCATGATGGCTTCAAGGTCGGTCTTGCCCTGCGGGTTGGCGAGCACCACCACCTCGGCGCCGCGATTGGCGAGGGCCTTGATTTTTTCGCGGTCGTCGATGGCGCTCACCACCAGCAGGCCGCCGCCCTCCACGCATTTTTCAAGAATGCGCGCGGTGGGTGCAATCTGCAGCTTCGAATCGACCACCACGCGCAGCGGCTGGCGCGTGGTCGCAACATCGCGCACCGTGAGCTGCGGGTCGTCATCGCGCACCGTGCCTATGCCGGTCAGCAACGCGCAAGCGCGGGCGCGCCAGGCGTGGCCATCGCGGCGTGCCTCGGCGCCGGTGATCCACTGGCTCTGCCCGTTCGCCAGCGCGGTGCGCCCGTCCAGCGTGGCGGCGATTTTCATGCGCAACCAGGGCCGTCCGCGCGTCATGCGCGCGATAAAACCAATGTTAAGTTCCGCCGCCTCGTCCTGCATCAGCCCGCTCTCGACTGCGATGCCCGCCGCGCGCAATTTCGCGAACCCGGTGCCCGCCACCTGCGGATTGGGATCCTGCATCGCGGCCACCACGCGCGCCGGTCTGGCGGCGATCAGCGCATCGGAGCAAGGCGGCGTGCGGCCGTGATGATTGCAGGGTTCGAGGGTCACATAGACGGTGGCCCCCGCCGCGCGCGCACCCGCTTCGCGCAGCGCATGGACCTCGGCGTGCGGCCCCCCGGCTTTTTCATGCCAACCGCGCCCGATGACTTCTCCGTCATTGACAATGACGCAGCCCACGCGCGGATTGGGACTGGTGGTCCAGAGGCCTTTTTCGGCCAGGGCCAGCGCGTCGGCCATGTGGCCGCGGTCGACCGCGGAAAAATTACCTTCGGCAATCATTGGACAATCATTGGGTTGTAATGAAAATGATGGCGCTCATTGAACGGAAAAAGCAGGACACATGAACCCAGGCGCGGCTTGAGCGCACCGGCGCCGACGCGCCCCTGCAATCAGCGTATGCGTTTGGCGCCGGGCTTGCGCACCTGCGCGATAACGTCGCGAAAATCATCGACGCGCTGGAAGTCCTCGTACACGGAGGCAAACCGGATATAAGCGACATCGTCCATTTTCTTGAGCTCGCGCATCACCATTTCGCCGATGACGCGGCTTTTGACCTCGCGCTCGCCCAGCGCGAGTATGCGTTGCTCGACGCGGGCGATGGCCTCATCCACGGCAGGCGTGGGCACCGGCCGCTTGTGCAGTGCGCGCATGAACCCGGTGCGCATGCGCTCGCGGTCGTAGGCGATGCGATATCCGTTGGATTTCACCACCATCGGCATCGACAATTCGACGCGCTCGTAGGTGGTAAAGCGCTTGCTGCAATCGCCGCACTCGCGGCGGCGTCGCACGCTGTCACCGTCCTCGGACAGGCGCGAGTCGATGACCGAGGTGTCATCGGCCTTGCAGTAAGGGCATTTCATCGCGGCGCCTCAGCCCCGGTAGACGGGAAATGCGTTGCACAACGCGGACACGCCGGCGCGCACACGCGCAAGATTGCCCTCGTCCGCCGGCGCATCGAGCACGTCGGCGATGAGGTCCGCCACCTTCACCGCCTCGGTTTCGCCGAAACCGCGTGTGGTCATGGCCGGCGAGCCGATGCGGATGCCGCTGGTCACGAAGGGCTTTTGCGGATCGTTCGGAATGGCGTTCTTATTGACGGTGATGTGCGCGAGCCCCAGCGCGGCCTCCGCGTCCTTGCCGGTGATGTTTTTCGCCTGCAAGTCGAGCAGGAAGACATGGCTTTCGGTGCGCCCGGACACAATGCGCAAGCCGCGCTTGGCGAGCGTCTCGGCCATCACGCGGGCATTGATTACGACCTGTTTCTGGTAGGACTTGAATTCCGGACGCAGCGCCTCGCCGAACGCGATGGCCTTGGCGGCGATCACGTGCATCAGCGGGCCGCCCTGGATGCCCGGGAATATCGCCGAGTTAATGGCCTTTTCGTGTTCGGCCTTCATCAGGATGATGCCGCCGCGCGGGCCGCGCAGGGTCTTGTGCGTCGTGCTGGTGACAAAGTCGGCAACGCCGACCGGGTTGGGGTATTCGCCGGCGGCAACAAGCCCGGCATAGTGCGCCATGTCCACCATGAAATAGGCGCCCACTTCCCTGGCAAGACGTGCCATGCGCTCAAAATCGATTCGCAGCGCATACGCCGAGGCACCGGCGAGGATCAGCTTGGGCTTTTTCTCGCGCGCAAGGGCTTCCATCGCGTCGTAGTCGATTTCTTCCTTGGCATTGAGACCGTAGCTCAACACGTTGAACCACTTGCCGCTCATGTTCACCGCGGAGCCGTGGGTGAGGTGGCCGCCCATCGCGAGCGACATGCCCAGAAAGGTGTCGCCCGGCTTGAGCATTGCAAAGAACACCGCCTGGTTGGCCTGCGAGCCGGAGTTGGGCTGGACAGAGGCGGCCTCGGCGCCGAACAGCGTCTTAACGCGGTCAATCGCCAGTTTCTCGGCAACGTCGACGAACTCGCAGCCGCCGTAGTAACGCTTGCCCGGATAGCCCTCTGCGTACTTGTTGGTGAGCTGCGAGCCCTGGGCCTTCAACACCGCAGTACTGACGTAGTTTTCCGAGGCGATGAGCTCGATATGGTCTTCCTGGCGCTGGTTTTCAGCGTTCACGGCGGCCCAAACTTCGGGATCAGCCTGTGCGAGGGTCTGTTTCAGATCAAACATATGACGCGTGTCCTTGCGGCGGGTGATTTGCGGCGGATCAAGGCCAAGACCATTCAATCCGCCATCGATAAGGCCAAAACAAACGCTCAAGTGACGTCCCGAAAACAACTAAACGCCACCCAATCGTCGAATAATCAGCATTTTACCACGTCCTCCTCATGTTCCGCAGGATGCGGAAACGCTTGCCCGGCGCCAGCCAGGCGTGAGGCTTGCCTCCGCATCGCGTGCCTGCGAATTATATTGGCGCTACTTTGCCCGGCAAGAAACGACAATGACTGCGCGTAATCTGCCCGCGGTCGCAATCAGGGTGTGGAGATCCCTCTTCCGATTTCGTTTCAAGAAAGAACACCATGCCAACAACGCTCCTCATCGGCCTCGCCGCT
>CAITSH010000287.1 GCA_903895005.1 uncultured Pseudomonadota bacterium | reverse complement strand
CGAGGTACTCTTCGGCCTCAAGCCCATACCCATTGCGCTTCGAACTTAAATTCGCATACCGGCTGAAAATCCGCGCCTGGCAGGGGTTTCCAGCCTGTTCAGCGACTAGGCGGGTGCGGGAAAGTATTTTTCCAGTGCTCGGCGATGTCGATGCGCCGGCACACCCAGACCTTGTCGTGCGACTGCACGTAGTCCAGAAATTTCTGCAGGCCGCGCAACCGGCCGGGCTTGCCCAGGATGCGGCAGTGCATGCCCACGGACATCATTTTCGGGCTGGTCTCGCCTTCGGCGTAGAGCACGTCAAAGCTGTCCTTGAGATAAGCGTAAAAATGATCCGCGGTATTAAAGCCCTGCGGCGCGGCAAAACGCATGTCGTTGGCATCGAGTGTGTAAGGCACGATAAGCCTTTGCTCGGTCGTGCCGTCGCTTTTTTGCACCGGCATCCAGAACGGCAGGTCGTCACCGTAGTAATCGGAGTCATAGACATAGCCGCCGTGGTCCGCAACCAGGCGTCGCGTGTTGGGGCTGTCGCGACCGGTGTACCAGCCAAGCGGCCATTTACCGCCGGTCATCAGATGGATGATCTCGGTGGCGAGCTTCATATGTTTTTTTTCAGTCGCTTCATCCATGTGCTGGTAATGGATCCAGCGCCAGCCATGGCAGGCGATCTCATGCCCCAGCGCCATGAAGCGCGCCACCAGTTCAGGGTTGCGCTCCAGCGCCATTGAAACACCGAACACGGTGAGCGGCAGGCCGCGCTTTTCAAACTCATCGAGCAGCCGCCAGACGCCGACGCGCGAACCGTATTCATACATCGAATCCATGCTCAAGTGCCGCGCCGCAAACGACTGCGCACCGATGATCTCGGACAGGAAGGTTTCCGAGCCGGCATCGCCGTGCAGCACGTTGTTCTCGCTGCCCTCCTCGTAATTGAGCACGAACTGCAACGCGATGCGCGCCCCGCCCGGCCATTGGGCGTGCGGGGGTTTGCGGCCGTAGCCGATCAGGTCACGCGGATAGTCCTTCATGCCTCGCTGCCCAGCAGGTCAAGAAAAGTCAGTGCAACGATTTCAGTGGCCTTGTACAAGTCGTCGAGCTTGAGCTTTTCGTCTGCACGGTGGCCGTTGGCTTCGGTCAGCGTGCGCGGCCCTGCGCCGTAGAGCACGGTGGGCACGCCCGATGCGCTGTAATGGCGCGCGTCGGTGTAAATGGGCACACCGTGCGGCTTGATGTCCTCGCCGAGTATTTCGTAGGCGTTGGCACGAATCGCATCGACCAGCCTTTTCTGCCCCGGCATCGGCACAAAGGGGTGGGCGAGCAGGATGCGCCGCACCTCGCAGCGTATTCCCAGCCATTTCACCGCCGACTCCTTGATCTGCGCGATCAGTTCGCGCTCCACCTCTTCGGCATTTTCATCCGGGATGATGCGCCGGTCGATGCGAAACTTGACGTTATCCGGGACGACGTTGGTGTTGATGCCCCCCTGTATCAGGCCGATGACCAGGGTCGGGCTGTCTATGCCCTCGACCTTGGACTTCATCGCGCGGTAGCCACGACGAAGGCCGTAGAGGTCGGCCTGGATTCCGGTGGCCGCCTCCATCGCATCGTCGCCGGTATCGGGGCGCGCCGCATGCGCCGACTTGCCGATGACCTCCACCTCCAGGTGCAGCGCGCCGTTGTGCGCGGTGGTGATGCCATAAGCGAAGCCCGCCGAGATGGCATAGTCGGGTTTGGAGATGCCCTGCTCCAGCAGCCAGGCCGGCCCGATGGCGCCACCGACTTCCTCGTCATAGGTGAAATGAAGCTCGACCCCGCCCTTGAGTTTTGCCCCGCTCGCCTTGAGCGCTGCGAGCGCAAATGCGTAGGTCGCGAAATCGGATTTGGACACCGCCACGCCGCGCCCGTACATCACGCCGTCGCGGATCTCCGCACCGTAGGGGTCGGTGGTCCAGCCAAGCCCCGGCGCCACCACGTCGCCGTGCGCGTTGCAGGCGATGGTCGGGCCATCCTTGGTGAAGCGCTCGCGCACCACCAGGTTGACGCAGGACACCATGCCGTTGGCCTTTACCAGCGCATCGGGCACGGCATGCCTTTCGACCTTGAAACCGAGCTCCTCGAGCAGCACCGCGGCGCGCTCGGCGTGCGGCGCGCAATCGCCCGGGGGGTTGTCGGAGGGGACCCTCACCAGTTCGGCAAGAAATAGCGTTTCCTCTTTTTGCCGCGCAGCGAGCAGTTCGCGGATTTTCCTGCGTTCCGCTACAAGATTGGCGCTCATGAGTTCGGCCTTTTGAAATGTTCGATAAAGCGCAGCAGCACGCGCGCACCGGCATCCACGTCGGCCAGCGTCACGCGTTCGGCCGGGTTGTGGCTGATGCCCTTTTCGCAGCGCACGAACAACATCACGATCGGTGCGATCGCCACCACGGCCATGCCGTCGTGGCCAGCACCCGATGGCAGGCGGAACAGCGGCAGTCCTTCCGCCGCAACCGCCGCATCCATCTGGTCCATCATCCAGGGCGCACTGGCGGCCACAGGGTTGTCCTGCATGACTTCCATTTCAACTGCAAGACCGCGCGCAGCGCACAGCCGCTTCACTTCAGCGCCGATATCGGCCACCGCCCGTTCACGCAAGGCATCACGCGGCGCGCGCACGTCGAGCGTAAAACGCGCTTCGCCCGGAATGACATTGATCGCACCGGGCAGCGCCTCGATGCGCCCGACCGTTGCGACAAGGTCGGGCTCACCGCGTCCGATACGCTCGACCGCCAGCACACATTCGGCTGCGGCTGTCAGCGCGTCCTGGCGCAGGCGCATGGGCACGGTCCCGGCGTGCCCGGCAAAGCCCTTCACGCTGAAACGCCGGCGTGAAAATCCGTTGATCGCCGTCACCGTCCCCACAGCCAGGCCCTCGGCTTCGAGCACAGGCCCTTGCTCGATGTGCAGTTCGGCATAGGCGAGGATTTCCTCGCGCTTGCGCGCCGCGGTGCCTATTGCATCGGCGTCAAAGCCGGCGTTGTCCAGGGCCTCGCGCATACTCGTGCCGCTGCGGTCCTTGCTGTCCAGTGCCGCCGTGTCGAAGGTACCCGCGATGGCACGGCTGCCCAGCAGTGTCGCGCCAAAGCGCACGCCCTCTTCATCAGAAAACCCTACCACCTCGATTGCGAAGGGCAGGCGCCGGCCCGTGGCGTTGAGCGTGCGCACGCATTCGATCGCGCAGATCACACCGAGGGGGCCGTCGTATTTGCCGGCGTCGCGCACGGTATCAAGGTGCGAACCGAGCATCAGGCAGGGCAGCCCCGGCTTGTCGCCCTCGTAGCGGCCGACCACGTTGCCGATGGCGTCGATGCGCGCGCTCATGCCGGCCTCGCGCATCCATTGCAGCACGACCTGGCTGGCAGCGGCCTGCTCCTTGGAGAGAAAAATGCGCGTCAGCGCACCCGGCTGCTCGCTGCAACGCGCGAGTTCCTCGCAGTGATCCCAGATTCGTTGGGCCGATGGTTTCGCTGGGGTCATGTCTAGGGTCATGGTGTGCTTCGATTCCGTTTCGATGATGCCGTCCTTATTTTTCCGCCAGTGCCGTACGCAAGTCCACCGTCGGCTGCTCTTCTTCGCGCAGATTCAGCCCGCGCTCAATGTGATCGAGGTGGTGCGCCATCATGCGCAATGCGCCCTCGGCGTCACGACTCTCGATTTTTTCCAGCAGCCCTGCATGCTCCTCGGCCGAGCACGAGGCGGGCAGTATCGAGCCGTACAGCACGATGATAAGCGAGGTGCGCGAGACCATCTCGCGCAACAACTCGGCGAGCACGGCGTTGCCCGACATCTCGGCGATGAGCAGGTGAAATTCGCCCGAGAGGCGTGTCCCGGCGGCACGGTCGCCCGACACAAGCGCCGCCTGCTCCAACGCAATGTGGGCGCGCAGGCGTCCGATGCTCGCCGCAGACGCCACCTGGGTAAAACGCCACACCAGCGCACGCTCGATGACACGGCGCGCCTCGAAAATGTCGCGTGCCTCCTGCACGCCCGGACGCGCCACGCAGGCGCCCCGACCCGAGGCAAGTGTCACGATCTTGGCGCGAGCCAGCTGGAACAGGGCCTGGCGCACCTTGGTGCGTGACACGCCGAACACATCGCCCAGGCTTTCCTCAACCAGGCGGGTCCCGGGCGGCAGGCGGTGCTCAGTAATGGCAGTGGCAAGGCGGCTGGCGATCTGCTCCGTGGTAACCGGCTTGTTCACGCTGCGTCGCACCCGTTGGCCCGCCTTGCGCGGCTCTGCACCCTGGTGTTCAGTCGTAATCGGATCGCTCGTGGCTGACATGCTTGGCTGTGGAGGCTCTAGGGGCTGTCGCGGATGAATTGAAACCTTGGGCCGGGCTTGATTCTGGTTGATTTGCATACAGCGTTTTCAGTGATTGTACACAGCGAGAATTCCAGCTGCAAAGAAAAAATCGTCTATCATTCAATGAATTGCAAACACGCAGGTTAAATCCCACTGAAAACATTGGGCTTTTAGGCCGCGCTCGTAATCTTGACTGCATACAATCGAGCGTTTATTGTCGCTGTACTGCAGCATCCCTCGCTATTGCCACCAGTCAGTCTCGTTTCTATCGACATCCTCAGGTCAGCCAATCCGAAATGTCTGCATCCCCCGCCCCGTTGTCCATCGCTGAAATCAACCGCCTGACGCGTGAGGCCTTCGTGTCCCGGCTTGGCGGCGTGTTCGAGCATTCCCCCTGGGTGGCCGAGCGCAGCGCAGATGCGCGGCCGCTTGCCAGCCTTGCCATGTTGCATGCGCGCATGGTGCTGGCGGTACAGAATGCCAGCCGCGACGAGCAGTTGACCTTGTTGCGCGCCCACCCGGAACTTGCCGGCAAGGAAGCGCAATCTGGCACGCTAACCGACGATTCGACGAGCGAGCAGCGCGGCGCGGGGCTGATCAACCTGGATGCCGTTGAAAAAGCCCAGATCACGCGGCTCAACGCCGACTATCGCGCCAAGCACGGATTTCCCTTCATCATCGCGGTGCGCAACTACACGCGCGCGCAGATTTTTTCCGAGTTCGCCCGCCGCCTTGGCAACGACCCGGAGACCGAACTTGCCGCCTGCCTGGAACAAGTGTTCACCATCACGCGTTTGCGCCTTGAAGCGATGATCAAGGACTGACGCGCCGACCGACACACCAAGATACGGATCACTCACCAAACACATGGGCCGACTCTCCACACACGTACTCGACACCGCCGCCGGCAAGCCGGCCGCGGACATGCGTATTGATTTTTCCGTCATCGAGGGTGAGCGCTGGCGCCTGGTGAAGACGCTGCGCACCAACGCCGACGGGCGCACCGACGCGCCGCTGCTCGCACCCGAGGCCATGGCCGTCGGCCAGTACAAGATCGAGTTTCACGTCGCCGATTACTTTCGCAAGCAGGGCGTGGCACTTCCCGAGCCGGCCTTTTTTGACCGCGTACCGCTGCGCTTTGGCATCGCCGATGTCAACGCGCACTACCATGTTCCGCTGCTTTGCTCGCCATGGAGTTATTCAACATACAGGGGCAGCTGAACCGCGCTGAAGCGGCAATTAGCGACAACAATCCGGCCGTATTTTTTGCACGTTCACATCTGAACAGGGGAGCCACACCATGAAACGCCTTTCCATCATCACCGCAGCCGCGTGCCTAACCCTAAGCATGGCAACCGGACTCGTCCACGCCCAGGCCTGGCCGACCAAGCCGGTCCGGCTGATCGTCACCTTCGCCCCCGGCGGGTCATCCGACATCGTCGCCCGGCTCATCGCCGGTCCGTTGCAGGAAAAGCTCGGCCAACCGGTGATTGTCGACAACAAGCCGGGCGGCGGCGCGACCATAGGCGCCTCCGAAACCGTGCGTGCCGCACCTGACGGCTACACGCTGATGCTCTCCAACAGCGCGCCCATCAGCATCTCGCCTTTCATGTTCGCCAAACTGCCCTACGACCCGGTGAAGGATTTCACCCACGTCAGCTACATCGGCTCGGTCGCCAACGTGTTCGTGCTCAACCCCAAGGTGCCGGCAAAGAACTTCGCCGAAATGGTCACCTGGATCAAGGCGCAGCCCAATGCCGTGAACTACGGTTCGGGTGGTATCGGCTCGATCGGCCACATCGTCGGTGAGATGATGAAAAACGACCTCGGCCTGAAAATGGAGCATGTCGGCTACAAGGGCTCCTCGCCGATGCACAACGACCTGCTGGGCGGGCAGATCATGCTGGCCATCGACACGCTGCCGCAAAACGTGCCCTTCATGAAGGATGGAAAGCTGCGCGCGGTCGCGGTGACTTCTCCGGCGCGCGCCACCATGGCCGCAGACGTGCCAACGGTGATCGAAGTGGGCCAGGCCAAGCTGGTAGCCGAAAATTTCCTCGGCGTGTCCGGCCCCGCCGGCCTGCCCAAAAATGTCGTCGACAAGCTGCATGCAGCGATGGTCGAGGTGCTGGCCAATCCGACCATCATCAAGCGCATGGAAGACCTTGGGGTCGGCGGCCGCAAGATGTCCGCGGCTGAATTCACCGCGTTCGTGCAAAAGCAGGTCAATGAGTGGGCCCCCGCGGTAAAGGCTTCCGGCGCCAAGCTCGACTGAACCGGGACCGCTGACATGCCCGGTATTTCGATCCACGTTGTCGATGTATCCCGCGGCGTTGTCGCCCACGGCATGCGCGTAGCGGTGCGGGAGCTGCGGGCGAACGGCGGCGGCGCCCGCCTGATCGCCGCCGGCAGCATCAGCGGCAAGGGCGTCCTGGACGAAGCGGCGCTTGCCGCCACCTTCGCGGCCGGCACTTACGAGGCGGTGTTCCACGTCGCCGACTACTACCGCAAGGCTGGCATCGCGCTGCCGGAGGTGCCCTTTCTCGATGTGGTGACCTACGCGTTTGGCATCGCCGATCCGGCCCAGCACTACCACCTGCCCTTCAAGCTCACCCCCTGGGGTTACTCGCTGTTCCGGGGCGGCGCCTAACCCCGTCCACCCAAAGCGCCGGCGGAAGCGCCGGGGGGCTCCGGTATAATTCCTTTTCCCCTCACGCGGGGATTGCGCGCCACTTCCGGGCGCGAACATGAGGAACCGCCATGCCGTCCTTTGACATCGTTTCAGACATCAACAAGGTCGAGTTGCGCAATGCCCTCGACCAGTCCAACAAGGAAGTCGCCAACCGCTTTGACTTCAAGGGGACGGACGCGCGCATCGAGCAAAAAGAACTCGAACTCACGGTTTTCGCCGACAGCAACTTCCAGTTGCAGCAGGTCATGGATGTGTTCCGCATCAAGTGCGGCAAGCGCGGCGTGGACACGCGCTCCCTCGACCCGCAGGACCCTGAAAAAATCGGCGGCGACAAGATGAAGCAGGTGGTCAAGGTCAAGGAAGGCATCGAGCAGGAACTGGGCAAGAAAATCGTCAAGGCAATCAAGGATTCCAAGCTCAAGGTTCAGGCGAGCATCCAGGGCAACGCCGTGCGCGTATCGGGCGCAAAAAAGGACGACCTCCAGGAGGCCATGGCCCTGGTCAGGAAGACAGTCACCGAAACGCCGGTGCAATTCAACAACTTCCGCGACTAAGCTCCGCCCCTACGACGCCCGCCGCGCCAGCGCGGGTTAAGAGAAAACGGGTATTCTCCCCTGTGCTCGACCGATACGCGACGCGCATCACGGAGCAAAGTTCGTACTGACTCACGAATTGTCGCGATCCCCGCAACGGCGCAAGCCAACAGGCTGCACCGCAACCGAGGCAACATGGCCCCATCGTCATTCGAGTTTAAACCGGTGAGCAAGGCAAGATACGCCCTCTCCTTTGCCGCGGTCGCCTGCCTTTCGTTCCTTCTCTTGGCCTATGTCGGTTATGCCACGTACAAGCAGGCCGAGAGCGCGGCAATCGCCAATGCCGACAATCTTGCATCCATCGCCGAAACCCGTTTTGACTCGACCTTGCGCCGCGTCGAGGCGTCGCTCGATCTGCTGGCACTGAATCTTCATCCGGGAGACTTGTCCGGTGCCAAGTCAGAGTCACGCGATACCCATATCACCGGAGACCTGCGCGTCACGGTGCGCTATTTCGCCGAAATCGGCCAGATCACCGCGATCGATGCCACGGGCCAAGTACGTTATTCGAGCCGCCCCGGCGAACTGGTCAATTACGGTGACCGGAAGTGGTTCAAGGAAATCAAAACCCGCACTGGGCCGGGGCTGTATTTTTCCGATGTGATCGTAGGTCGCTTGTCCGCAAAGCCTGCCCTTATTGTGGCCAGACCGCTGCGCGGGCCACGAGGTGAATTCATCGGGGTTATTAGCGCTTCAATGGACATGCAGTACTTCCAATCGATTTTCGCCACGCTCAACCTCGGCTCCGGCGGCGTCATGAACATACGGCGTGCCGAGGACGGACGCCTTGTCGTGCGCTGGCCCGAACCGCAAAACGCCGCCAGCGCGGTGGTTGCGAGCACCCCCCTGACGCGCGCCTATACTTCCGGTGAAACGCGTGGAACCTATCGGTTTGCATCCATGGTCGACCAGGTCGACCGTGTGTGGGCGTTCCGGCGCGTGGCCGATTACCCTTTCGTCGTGGTTGCCGGTCTTGACGCCCGAGACTTTCTCGCGCCGTGGAACAAGACGATGCAAATCGTCGGCGTCTTGCTGTCGATCTCGCTCATGATGCTGGCCGGCTTCCTGTACTTTGCCCGGCGCACGCGCGTGCGCCAGCTGGCGGCAAGTCTTGAGATCGCCAACCGCGAAGCACGCTTTCGCAGCCTCGTCGACCTGTCCCTCGATTGGTATTGGGAGCAGGATGACCAGTTCCGCTTTGTCGAAGTGGCCAAGGTAGATTCAGATTCAGCCGGCTTACTTACCAAGGATGACCTAGGTAAATGTCTCTGGGAATTGCCCGGAGCCCAGGCTACCCCCGAGGCATGGTCGGTGCACAAGGCCATGCTCGAAGCCAGGCAACCGGTTCGCAACTTCGTCTATCAACGCACCACACTCGCCGGTGGGGTTGTGTACATCAGCGTTAATGCCGACCCCGTGTTCGCCGCCGATGGCAGCTTTTCCGGCTATCGTGGAGCCTCCCGCAATGTTACCGCGCAGTACAAAATGCTCGAATCCATCGTCAACACGGCGATGGACGGCGCGATAACCATAGACGAATCCCACGCCATCGTCCTGTTCAACACCGCCGCAGAAAACATTTTCGGCTACAGCGCGCGCGAGGTCATCGGACGCCCGCTTGATCTTTTGCTCCCTCTGGAAGCCAGAGCGGCGCACCCGCGTCATATCGAGGAGTACGCCCGAACAGGACAAGGACAGCGCCGCATGTCGTCCCGGCGCATGGTCTACGGATTGCGCAAGAACGGCATGCAGTTTCCTCTCGAAGCTTCCATCTCCAGCCTTGCCACACAATCGGGGCGCCTGATGACGGTGATCCTGCGCGATGTGACCGAGCGGATCGCCGCCGAACAGGCATTACAGGAGGCCAACGATTCGCTCGACCGGCGCGTGCGCATTCGCACCGTGGAACTGGAGCAGGCCAACCGCGAGCTCGAGGCCTTCTCCTATTCGGTTTCGCACGACCTGCGGGCGCCGCTTCGCGCCATCGACGGCTACACCAGCATCCTGAAAGAGGAATTGGGAGAAGCTGCCGGGCCTGAGGCCGGCAGGCTGATGGATAAAATCACCGCCGCCGCGGCAAGAATGGCACGGCTTATCGATGATGTGCTCGAATACGGCCGCGCGACGCGCGGCGACCTGAACCGCATCGATCTGGACCTCGACCGGGAGATCGGCGACATCGTCGGCGAGCTGCGCATGCAGTACCCGAGGACCCGATTTGAACTGCACCGGGTGGGTCGGGCACAGTGCGACCCGGTCATGGTGCGGCAGATACTCGCCAACCTGATCGGCAACGCCTGCAAGTATTCGGCGATGCGCGAGGCACCCGTGGTGGAGGTCGGGTGCCAGACAAAAAATGCCGCATCCGCCGACGCGCAAAGCGACCCGACCACCGACACGCCGGAGTATTTTGTCCGCGACAACGGCGTTGGATTTGACATGGCGCACACGGCGCAACTCTACGGAATGTTCCGCCGCCTGCACTCGGACCCGAGTATTGCCGGCAACGGCGTCGGATTGTCGATTGTCAAACGCCTGATTGAACGCCACGGCGGACATATCGAGGCGACTGCGGTTCCGGGCGAGGGGGCGACTTTCCGCTTTTCGCTCGGCCACGCCACCTGATGAAACACCCGGGGACCGGGGCGCCGCCGCAGCCGCGCCGCACTAGCGCTGCAAGCCCTCCAGCCAGCGGTCATACAGTCGTGTCGCCACCCCGTTGAGTGCGGCAAGGCGTGCATCAATCTGCTCTTCCATCTGGGCGGCGCTTTGCACCGCTGGTCCCGGGTTCGCGGCAATCTCCTCGGCGCCATCGGCGTACCAGCACCGGATCATTTCCGGTGTCATCTCGACATGGCATTGCATGCCAAGATGGCGGCCGAGCGCAAAGGCCTGGTTGCCGCAATGCGCGCTCGAAGCGATGCGCGTCGCCCCCTGCGGAATGGTGAAGGTCTCGCCGTGCCAGTGAAAAGACAGGAACTCGCGCACCGGGCCGAACCACTGCCGCGCCGCCGGCTCGTCCTCGACCGTGACCCGCCCCCAGCCGATCTCCTTGACGGGGTTGGGCGCGACCTTTCCACCGAGCGCCTTGGACATCAGCTGCCCGCCGAGACAATGCCCCAATACCGGCACATCCTCGTCAACGGCGCGCGCAATGAGCGCGAGCACACGCGGAATCCAGGGCAGGTCGTCGTTGACGCTCATCGGCCCGCCCATGAATACCAGGCCGGAGTAGTGCGCCGGGGACAGCGGCAAGGCGTCGCCCGCGTCGATGCGCACCATGGTCCAGGGCACGCCGTGCTCGTCGAGATATCTGGCAAAATAACCCGGGCCTTCGGTACCGCTGTGACGAAATACCGCAACCGGTTTCATTGGAGCCTCTTGATGAAAGCACGCATTGTGAACACGCCAGCGGGGACGGTGCCTCGCGCGCTGTCGCTGCTGCTCGCCTTGTCGTTCGGCGCGGCCGACGTCCTCGCCATGGATATCAGCCTGATCGGGCTGTTCCCCGGCAAAGGCGCCGTGCTGGTCATTGATGGTTCGGCGCCAAGGACATTCAAGCTGGGCCAAAAATCCCCCGAAGGCATATTACTCATTTCCGCCGAAAAAGAAACCGCGGTCATCGAGGTCGACGGCAAGAAACAAACGCTGCGCATCGGGCAGCACCATCGCTCAAGCGCCGCCCCTTCGCGCGGCGGCACGGTAAGCCTCTCTGCCGACCGGCGCGGGCACTTTGTCGCAGCCGGCACCATCAATGAAACGGGCCAGTTGAGCATGCTGGTGGACACCGGTGCCAGCATTGTCGCGATACCCGAATCCGACGCCCAGCGCATGGGACTTGATTATAAAAAAGGCGCCACCGCCTCGATCAGTACGGCCAACGGCGTGGCACAGGCCTGGCGCGTCAGACTCGACAGCGTGAAAATCGGTGATGTATCAGCCAGCAATATCGACGCGGTGGTGATGCCCGAAGGCAAGCTGCCCATGGCCCTGCTGGGAATGAGTTTCCTCAATCGCTTTCAGATGAATCGCGAGGGTGAAACCATGACCCTGACCAAGCGCTTCTAGCTGCGCCTCGCTCACTCCTCCCAGCCGCGACGCGGCCTAAGACTTCGTCTGGTCGCGCTCGATCAGCGCGTAAGCCGAGTGATTGTCCCGCCGGGGATTGTAGTAAGGCCGTAACCCGCTGCGCGGGTTAGTCCCCACTGAGAATTCGAAGCGCTAAGCCTTCGTCTTGTCGCGCTCGATCAACGCGTAAGCCGAGTGATTGTGGATGGATTCGAAATTCTCACTCTCCACCACGTACCATTCGACGCGCTTATCGGCGTTGAGATCGGCGGCGACGTCGCGCACCATGTCCTCGACAAACTTGGGGTTGTCGTAGGCGCGCTCGGTGACGAATTTTTCATCGGGACGCTTGAGCAGGCCGTACAGTTCGCTCGAAGCCTGGCGCTCGGCGATCTCAATCAACTCTTCGATCCAGACAAAGCCGCGCGTGCGCGCTGAAATGGTGACATGCGAGCGCTGGTTGTGTGCGCCATACTCGGAAATTTCCTTGGAGCACGGGCACAGGCTGGTGACCGGTATCACCACCTTCATGGTGAAGTGCTGCACGCCATCACGGATTTCTCCGATGAAAGTGACCTCGTAATCGAGCAGGCTTTTCACGCCCGACACGGGTGCCGCCTTGTTGACGAAGTACGGAAAAGTCATTTCGATCACACCGGATTGCGCCTCAAGGCGTTCGACCATTTCCTTGAGCATGACCTGGAAGCTCTCGACCGAGATCTCGCGCTCATGGGCGTTGAGAATTTGGACGAAGCGCGACATGTGGGTGCCCTTGAACTGGTGCGGCAGGCCGACATACATGTTGAAGTGTGCGATGGTGTGCTGGACTGCACCGCCGCGCTCCATGACCTTGACCGGGTGACGGATCGCCTTGATGCCAACGCGGTCGATGGCAAGGTGCCTGACGTCGGCGGAAGCCTGCACGTCCGGAATGGGGGCGGAAGAATCTCGGGTATTCATCAGGGGGGCCTTTTCGCGGAGCGAAGCGCTCCGACGCGAATGGATTGGAATGATTCTAACATGGCGACGCTTGCGCCAATTTACAAGCATGCACAAATTGTGCCGAATGCCCACACCCTGTGTAGACGTATTCTCTGGCGTCCACGTTACAACCCGGGAAGCACCGGAGCTCGCGATATCTGCCACGCACCGCGCAATAGGCCCTAGCTTGCGTGCAGTGCGGCCCCGACGGAGCGTGCGATGCCTTCGGCATCAAGCCCGCATTGCGCCAACAATTGCGCCGGATCGCCGTGGTCGATAAAGCGATCCGGCAGGCCGAGGTGCAGCATGCGCACTTTGAGCCCGAGCACGGCAACCGCCTCGGCCACGGCACTGCCGGCGCCGCCCATGATGACGTTCTCCTCGATTGTCACCACCAGCGCGGCTTCAGCGGCAAGTTCGGCTACCAGCGCCGTATCAAGCGGTTTAACAAAACGCATGTTGGCGACCGTGGCATCGAGCGCGGCAGCCGCATCAAGCGCCGGAGCCAGCATGGAGCCAAAGGCGAGCATCACCACACCGCCCGCCCTGCCGCGCCTGCGTACTTCGCCCTTGCCAACCGTCAGCGCGCGCATTTCGCGTTCGGGGACCACGCCCGGTCCACTGCCGCGCGGGTAGCGCACGGCGGTGGGGGTATCGAGCGTGACAGCGGTGTAGAGCATCTGCCGGCATTCGTTCTCGTCAGACGGTGTCATCACCGTGAGGTTGGGGATGCAGCGCAAAAATGAAAGATCAAACGCACCGTTGTGTGTTGCGCCGTCCGCGCCGACAAGCCCGCCGCGATCAAGCGCCATCACCACCGGCAGGTTCTGAATCGCAACGTCATGGATCAACTGGTCATAACCGCGCTGCAGGAAGGTCGAATAAATCGCCAGCACCGGTTTCATGTTCTCGCAGGCGAGCCCGGCGGCGAAGGTGACGGCATGCTGCTCGGCAATGCCCACGTCAAAGTAACGGTCAGGGTACAACTCGGCGAAGTGCACCATGCCCGAGCCTTCGCGCATCGCCGGGGTGATACCGACGATGCGCTTGTCGCGCCCCGCCATGTCGCACAACCAGTCGCCAAACACCTGCGTGTAGGTGGGCTTGCCGCCGCCCTTGCCACCCTTGATGCCCTCGTCGGGCGCAAACTTGGACACGCCGTGGTAGAGCACCGGGTCGGCCTCCGCACGGTTGTAGCCGTGACCCTTTTTGGTGATGACATGCAGAAACTGCGGCCCGCTCAACTGGCGGATGTTTTTCAGCGTGGGCACCAGCGCGTCAAGGTCGTGCCCGTCGATGGGGCCGATGTAGTTGAAGCCGAATTCCTCAAACATGGTTGAGGGGGTGACCATGCCCTTGGCATGTTCCTCGACTTTTTTCGCCAGTTCCCAGAGCGGCGGCATGCCGCCGAGTACGCGCTCACCGGCCTTGCGCGCCGTTGCATAAAAGCTGCCCGAGAGCAGGCGCGCGAGGTACTTGTTGAGCGCGCCCACCGGCGGCGAAATCGACATGTCATTGTCGTTGAGGATGACAAGCAGGTTGGCATCCGACACACCGGCATTGTTCATCGCCTCGAAGGCCATGCCCGCGGACATCGCACCGTCCCCGATGATCGCCACCGCGCGCCTGTCCTCGCCGGCAAGGCTCGCACCCAGGGCCATGCCCAGTGCGGCCGACATCGACGTGCTCGAATGGGCTGTCCCGAAAGTGTCGTATTCGCTTTCCGCGCGGCGCGGAAAACCGGAAATGCCGCCAGCCATGCGCAGGCGCGACATGCCCTCGCGACGACCGGTCAGTATCTTGTGTGCGTAAGTCTGGTGGCCCACATCCCATACCAGTCGGTCGCGCGGCGTGTCGAACACGTAATGCAGCGCGATGGTCAGTTCGATGGTGCCGAGGTTCGATGACAAGTGACCGCCGGTCTTGGACACCGAATCGATGACGTACGCGCGCAATTCGTCGGCAAGCCGCTTGAGCTGCGGGCGCTCCAGCTTGCGCAGGTCGGCGGGGAAATTGACAGTCTTGAGCAGCTCGTACATCGCCGGGTTGTACCCTTTATCGGCCGCGTCATGCGCCGGCGCCTTCGCGCCCCCGCGCCCGCCCGGCATGTCTGAAAATCTGCTAAATGTCGTCATAGTGTGGTGTATCGGTGCGTCATGCATGCTGGCATGGGCGCAGGCCTTTTACGGAATCTACGCGTGCCCTAGAACTTTCGCAACACGATGAAATCGGCCAGTTGCGCCAGCCGCGCGGCCGCATTGCCAAAGCCCGCAAGCGCCTGGTGCGCCTCGAGGCGCAACTCCTCCGCGAATTCCTTGGCCCGCGCCATGCCAAGCAGGCTGACGTAGGTCGGTTTCCCGGCGGCGGCGTCCTTGCCTGCGGTCTTGCCAAGGGTCGCCGTGGGCGCCTCGCAATCGAGCACGTCATCAACCACCTGGAAGGCGAGCCCGACGCACTTGGCATAGTGATCGAGCCGCGCCTCGTCAGCCAGGGGCGCGCCGCAACGCGCACCGAGCAGCACCGCCGCGCGGATCAGGGCGCCGGTCTTGTGGATGTGCATGTTCTCAAGCTCGGGCAGAGTCAGGCTCTTGCCGACGCTCGCAAGGTCTATGGCCTGGCCGCCGGCCATGCCGCGGCTGCCCGATGCAACGGCGAGCAGCTTGGCCATGCCCAACTGCCGCGCCGGGTCATCGCAAAGCGCGTGTTCGGTGATCAACTGGAATGCCATCGACTGCAGGGCATCGCCGACGAGCAAGGCCGTGGCCTGGTCGTATTCAACGTGCACCGTGGGCTTGCCCCGGCGCAACACGTCATCGTCCATGCACGGCATGTCGTCGTGCACCAGTGAGTAGGCATGGATCATTTCAACCGCACAGGCGGCGATTTCGATGCGTTCTTCAGGCGCGCCGGCAAGGCTGCCGGCGGCAAAGGCGAGCAGCGGCCGCACTCGCTTGCCGCCGTCAAGCACGGCATAGCGCATCGCAGCATGCAGGCGCGGCGGCAGCGCATCCGCAGCCGGAAGCAGGCGCCCAAGCGCTGTCTCGACGCGGCCCTGAACCCCGCCCATCCAGCCGGCGAAATCGGCGCCCGCGCCCTGGTCAGGCTTCAGACTGCGCCCCTGGAAATGCCTTCAAGGTCGATTCTTCGAGCACCCGCACCTGTTGCTGTGCCTGGGCCAGCACCGTCTGGCAATGCTGCGCCAGTTCGAGTCCGCGCTTGTGCGCGGCGAGAGACTGCTCAAGGGACAATTGCCCGGTTTCCATGCTGGCAACGATTTTTTCGAGTTCGGCCAAAGCCGCTTCAAACGTCGGCGGGGTGTCGCTTTTTGCTGTTTTTGTCATGGAATTTATTGCGTCCAGGG
>CAITSH010000286.1 GCA_903895005.1 uncultured Pseudomonadota bacterium | reverse complement strand
TGACGCAATTGTCGTGCTGGAGAACGTGGAGCGGCTGATGCGCGAAGAGCGCATGGGCGCGAAGGAGGCCTCCATCGAGGCGATGCGCGAGGTTTCGGGCGCGGTCATCGGCATCGTGCTGGTGTTGTGCGCGGTATTCATTCCCGTTGCCTTCCTCGGCGGTATCGCCGGGCAGTTGTACAAGCAGTTTGCCGTCACGGTCGCGGTCGCCGTGGTGCTCTCCGGCGTGGTGGCACTCACGCTGACCCCCGCGCTGTGCGCGTTATTGCTAAAGCCGCACGAAGAGGAATCGCCCTGGTTCCGGCCGTTCAACCGTGTGTTTGAGCGGTTGACCACGCGGTTCCTCGGTGGCGTCAACCTCGCCCTTCACCGTCGCTTTGCTGCACTGGTGGCTTTTGGGCTGCTGCTCGGTTTTGTCGGGTTCATGTTCGTAAAAGTGCCCGGCAGTTTCGTACCGGCCGAAGACCAGGGCTATATCATTACCGCAGTCGTGTTGCCGGACGCCGCATCCATAGGCCGCACCAGCGTGACAGCGGAGAGTTTGCGCGAAGCCATGTGGGGGCCGAGCTTCCAGAACGTGTTCGTCGTCACCGGCTTTGACCTTATCGGGGGTGGAAACAAGTCGAGCGCGGCGACCATATTTTCGATTATGAAGCCTTGGGAACAGCGTACTCAAAGCACCCAGCAGATCGCCAAGGAGGCTTCCGGCAAGGGATTCATGCTGCCTGACGGCATCGCTTTTTCGTTCAACCCCCCGCCCATACGCGGCCTTGGCACGGCCGGCGGTTTCGAGGTCTATGTGCAGGGACGCGGCGATGCCGATCCGCAAAAGCTTGCTGCGGTGACGCAGGATTTTGTTGCGGCGCTGGGCAAACATCCGGCCCTCGCGGGTATCAACACCTTTTTCCGGCCGACGGTGCCGCAGCTTCGTGTCGAAGTCGATCGTGAAAAGGCGCTCGCCCTGGGTGTCGCCGAGTCGGACGTCTTTGCCGCGTTGCAGGCGCAGCTTGGGTCCCTTTACGTCAACGACTTCAATAAATTTGGACGCACCTACCGTGTGCAGATCCAGTCGGATGCCGCATTCCGCGCCAAACCCGAGGATATTGGCAATATATTCGTGCGTTCGTCCACGACAGGCGGCATGCTTCCCCTGAAGGCGCTGCTGCGCGTCGACAACCTCATCGGGCCGGAGCAGGTCGATCGTTATAACGGCTTTATCGCGGCCAAGGTGTTGGGCAGCGGAAAGCCCGGCGTGAGTTCGGGCGATGCGATCAAGGCGGTCGAGGAAGTGGCGCTCTCCTCATTGCCGAACGGCTACACCATTGAATGGACCGGGCAGGCCTACCAGGAGAAGCGCACCGGGAGTGCTTCGCTCTTCGCCTTTGGTTTTGCCATCATCATGGTCTACCTGATTCTGGCAGCCTTGTACGAACGCTGGCGCCTGCCGATTGCGGTGTTGCTGGCTGTGCCCTTCGCCATCGGTGGCGCGCTCGGATTTGTCTGGCTGCGCAGCATGGAAAACGACATCTATTTCCAGATCGGCCTGGTGGTGCTTATAGGTCTTGCGGCGAAGAACGCGATCCTGATCGTCGAGTTCGCGCAGCAGGGTCTGCTCGCTGGCAAACCACCGATGGAAGCGGCGGTGGAGGCGGCGCGGTTGCGATTCCGGCCCATCGTCATGACCTCGCTGGCATTTGTGTTCGGCATGGTTCCGCTGGTGATCGCAACCGGCGCCGGCGCTGCGGCGCGCCAATCCATGGGTTCGGGGGTGTTCGGCGGCATGATCATCGCCACATTCATTGCGCCGATATTCGTACCCTTGTTTTTCACCCTGTTCGCACGTCGCGAAAAAACCCCGCCGAAAGCACCGACCGTCGGGGGTGCAACATGAAGCATTTACTGCTCGCGTCCTCGGCGATGGGACTCGTCTTGTCCGGCTGTGCTGCAGTAGGCCCCGACTATGAACGCCCGGCGCTCGACCTGCCCGCGTCGTACCGGGGCGCATCCAGCGGTGTGGCCATTGCGATCCCGGCGAACTGGTGGACCTTGTACGGTGATGCCACGCTTAACGAACTTGTCGACGCGGCGCTGCAAAAGAATGCCGACATGCGCATCGCCACCGCGAGGCTTGATGAGGCCGACGCCGCGTTGCGCGAGGTTAACGCAACCCTGTTGCCGCAGATTGACCTCGGCGGCAACTCCAGCCGTTCTCGTTCGAGCGCGCTCAATGCGCAACCCATCCCGCCGGGCGTGCCAGTTATCCAGAACAACCAGAAACTCATTGCCTCGACATCGTTTGAACTCGATTTTTGGGGTCACTTGCGCCGCGCCGCGGAGTCGGCGCGGGCGCAGTTGCTTAGCTCAAGTTACGGTCGTGATGTGGTCGGGCTGACGCTGGCAGGCTCGGTGGCACAGGTCTACTTCAGCCTGCGATCGATCGATGCGCAAATTGTCGTGACGCGCGCTTCGCTCGCAACGCGCGAAGCGTCACGCACTCTGGTAGGCAGCCGCGCCCGTGGCGGGCTGGCCTCGGACCTCGATGTTAACCAGGCCGAGGCGGCGCGCGCGGATGCGGCGGTCCAACTCAAGGAATTGCTGCGCCAGCGCCTCGCTTATGAGCACCAGCTGGGAGCTTTGACGGGCAGGCTCGATCTGCGCGTTGCCGAGGGCGATGTGCTCCGCCTGCCCATTCCCCCGCTACCCCCGTCCGGATTACCATCGACGCTCCTTGAGCGCCGGCCGGATGTGCGCCAGGCCGAGCAGAACCTGATATCCGCGAACGCGCAGATCGGGGTCGCCAGGTCCGCGCAGTTGCCGACCATCTCCTTGACGGCTTCCTTAGGCGGATCAAGCGAAACGCTGGGCAACCTGCTCAAGAGCGGCGCACGCATCTGGTCCCTTGGCCTCGGTGCGCTCATGCCCGTCATCGATTCGGGAAAATACGCCGCACGGACCGAGCAAGCCGAGGCGCGGCAGCGCCAGTCGCAGGCCAGTTACCAGAAGGCCGTCGAAACCGCATTCCGTGAAGTAGCAGACGCGTTGAGCAATGTGCAACAAACAGTGGAAACCGAAACAGACCTGCAGACGCGTGTGGACGCTGCCCGGAATTCTTTGCGCCTGGCCAAATTGCGGTACGAGGCCGGCTATTCGGGGTTTCTTGATGTTCTCGATTCGCAGCGCACGGCCAACGACGCCGAGCTCGCGCTGGTCAGAAACCGCCAATTACGGCTCGCTTATAGCGTTGACCTGATGAAGTCGCTCGGTGGCGGCTGGGTAGCCGAACGCCCCGTGGCTTCGCGCTGACACGCCCTGACGGGCATTCCGGCGCTCCTCGCCGCCGCTTTTCCTGAGGCATATCGCGCCGGTTTGATCCTGGTCAAACCGGCGAAACCGCATCCTGCCAATCTGATGCCGTGTAATCGGACCTGCGAAAAGCGCGGGTGTGGCCGTTCAGGCAATCAGTGAAGGAGAGTGTGATGAGTTACAAAAGCGTGCTGGTGCATCTTGACGACGACCGCCATTGCGAAAGCAGGATCGAAATCGCTTCGCGCCTGTGTCAGGGCTTTGACGCCCATCTGGCCGGACTGTATGTGATGAGCCAACCGGAGCTGCCACGCTATGCGCGATCCCGCATGGGCGCGGATCTCTTCCATGACCGCGTGGTTGAAATTCAACGCGAGCAACTCGAGGCCATGACCACACGGTTCCAGGAGCACGCCAAGCGCGCGGGAATGCCCGGCGCCGAATTGCGGGTCTCCGGCAAGGACGCGGTCGATGCCGTCGCATTGCACGCACGCTACGCCGACCTCGTCATCATGGGTCAGGCCGATCCGGAGGAGGATCACGCGATGATGCCCCCGGATTTTGTCGATCGTGTGCTGCTGTCGGTGGGACGTCCGGTGCTGGTGATCCCTTATGCCGGTTCGTTTCCGACCATCGGCAAGCACGTCTTGCTCGCCTGGAACGCAAGCCGCGAGGCGGCGCGTGCCGTGGCCGATGCGCTTCCCATGCTCAAGGGCGCCGACAAGGTGACGGTGTTCGCGGTCAACCCGGGACGCACCGGCGACCACGGCAAGGAACCGGGCGCCGACATCGCGCTTTTCCTTGCGCGCCACGGCGTAAAGGCCGAGGTGTCCGCCAGCGAGTCCGGTGGCATGGAAGTCGGACCATGGCTGTTGTCGCGTGCCGCCGACCTGGGGACCGATCTCATCGTCATGGGCGGCTACGGCCACTCTCGCCTGCGCGAGTTGGCACTCGGTGGCGTGACCCGGACGATGCTGCATCACATGACCGTACCGGTATTGATGTCGCACTAAGAAGAGCACATAAAAAAAGCGGACCGCGGTCCGCTTTTTTTATGGTGACTGTGCGGAACAGCCGCACCGCACGCCGGTTCGTTTTACTTGTTGAACTCTTTCCAGGGGTCCTTCACGTTCGCGATCGTATCGATCTCCACATTCATGTTGCGGCCGCCGACCTTGCGCGTTTCGCGGATATAGATGTTTTGCACGATGTCACGCGTAGCCGGGTCGATCGAAATGGGACCGCGCGGGCTGTTCGGGTTTTTGTAGTTGGCGAGGATCTTCATGGTCTGGTCGCCATCTACCTTGCCTTTTTGCTCCCGAATGGCGGTGTAAATCATGTCCATCGCATCGTAGGCGCCGACC
>CAITSH010000285.1 GCA_903895005.1 uncultured Pseudomonadota bacterium | reverse complement strand
TTCCACCGCAGCCTTGATTTCTGGCTTGGTTGCATCGGCGGCGACACGGAAGATGTACTGATTATGCTTTTCGCCAACGTAAGTGCTCTTTTCCGACACTACCGGCGAGAGCAGCACCTGCAGCAGACGTTCTGCATTTTTTACGGTCGAGGCACTCATTTCATCAACTCCTCGAATTTAGCTACCGCTTTACGGGTAAGAATCACATTCCGGTAGTGGATCAATGACACGGGGTCAGCATGATTCACATCCAGGATCTGTACATTGGGCAGATTGCGTGAGGAGAGGTAGAGGTTTTCGTCTACCTCATCGGTAACCACCAGCACCTCCTCCATGCCGAGGCTTTTGACTTTTTGAGCCAGCATCTTGGTCTTGGGCGAATCCACAGCGAATTGCTCGACAACCATCAACCGCCCTTCACGCGCCAATTGCGAAAGAATTGCCGCAATACCAGCGCGATACATCTTGCGCGGTACCTTTTGGGTGAAGTTTTCGTCAGGCGAGTTGGGGAAAATTCGACCGCCCCCACGCCACAACGGGCTGGCGTTATCACCAGCGCGGGCACGACCCGTGCCCTTGCCGCGCCATGGCTTCTTGTGGGTATGGCGGACATCGCTACGGCCTTTCTGGGCGCGATTTCCCAGACGAGCATTAGCCTGATAGGCCACGACGATTTGATGGATAAGTGCCTCGTTGTATTCACGATCGAACAGTGCGTCCGATGCAGATACGGTCGTGGCGCTCTGGCCTTGATCATTGATTAGTTTGAGTTCCATGTCCTACCTCACTTCTTCCCGGAGGCGTCTTTGGACGCCTTGCCCGCTGCCACGGCAGCTTTGGGTTTACCGGGCTTGGCTGCAGGTTTGACGATGACGTCGGCGCCACGATGACCAGGCACCGCGCCACGCACCAGCAACAGCTGCCGATCCGCGTCAACCCGCACAATCACCAGGCTTTGAACGGTACAAGTGGCAGCGCCCATATGACCGGCCATGCGTTTGCCGGGGAACACCCGACCCGGATCCTGCGCCTGACCTATCGAGCCCGGCTTATTGTGCGATATCGAGTTACCGTGACTGGCACGACCCGATCCGAAATTATGGCGTTTGATGACACCAGCGAAGCCCTTGCCGATCGACGTACCCTGTACATCGACTTTCATCCCGACCTGAAACAGGTCTATCGGCAACTTTCCGCCCGGCGCTAGCGTGGCGAGTTCGGCGTCGGTGACGCGGAACTCATGCTGAATGTGTCCAGCTTCTACTCCTGCCTTGGCGAGATGCCCTGCAGCAGCCTTTGTAACGCGCGTCGCGCGTCGCTTACCAAAGGTGACCTGCACGGCACTGTAACCATCAGTGGCGGGAGTCTTAATCTGGGTCACGCGGTTATCGGACACGTCCAACACAGTCACCGGCGTCATATCGCCATCGTCGGTGAAAATGCGAGTCATGCCAACCTTGCGGCCGACCAATCCCAAACTCATCGTCGTTTCCTTCTAACTATTAGCCCGCAACTTTTGGTAACGGGTGCCGACTGCAATTGGCCGGCGATTCACTTAACGAGGCGTCCGCACCATCGCAGACACTTCGCAAAACACTAAGAACTACAACTTTATTTCAACATCGACGCCGGCTGGCAAGTCAAGCTTCATCAATGCATCTACTGTCTTATCTGTAGGGTCGATGATGTCCATCAAGCGCAGGTGGGTGCGCATTTCAAACTGGTCTCGCGATGCCTTGTCAATGTGCGGCGAACGCAGTATGTCAAAGCGCTCGATTCGAGTGGGTAAAGGCACGGGGCCCTTCACCACTGCACCGGTACGCTTAGCGGTATCCACTATTTCGAGCGCCGAACGGTCGATTAACTTGTAATCGAAGGCCTTGAGGCGGATCCGAATTTTCTGACTTTGCAGCGCCATTTTCGTTTACTTTCGTTGACTGTTTAGCAGCGACACCGAGCTCTAGCAGCTGGCTGCCTAAATTTCTATACCGTTCAGGCGATGACTTTTGCGACGACGCCGGCGCCCACGGTCTTGCCGCCTTCACGAATCGCAAAGCGCAAGCCCTGCTCCATCGCGATCGGCGCAATCAGCGTCACCACCATCTTGATGTTGTCTCCAGGCATCACCATCTCGGTGCCCTCGGGCAACTCCACCGAACCCGTCACGTCCGTCGTGCGGAAATAAAACTGCGGCCGGTAGTTGTTGAAAAACGGCGTGTGACGTCCACCCTCTTCCTTGGACAGCACATACACCTCACACTCAAACTTGGTGTGCGGGTTGATCGAACCCGGCTTGGCCAGCACTTGACCCCGCTCGACTTCTTCTCGCTTGGTTCCACGCAGCAAAATACCCACGTTGTCACCCGCCT
>CAITSH010000284.1 GCA_903895005.1 uncultured Pseudomonadota bacterium | reverse complement strand
GTCTGCAACTAGAACTCCGGGTACATGCGGCCGCGGTTGAAAATACCGGCCGGGTCGAATTGTGACTTGAGCCTCTGGTGGATCTGCATCATCGCCGGCGGCAGCGGATGGAACACGCCGGCGGCGGCCTTGAGGGCCTCGTTGCCGCGAAACAGCGTGGCATGGCCGCCCGCCTTCGCCGCAGCGGCACGGATCACCGCGGCATCGGCGCCGCTGCGCCACCAGCGCAACGCACCGCCCCATTCGATCAACTGCCCACCGGCGAGGCCGAGCGGCGCCGCAGTGGAAGGAACAGACAAGCGCCAGAGTGGCGAATCCTCACCGCCAAAAAATGCCGCGGTCTGATCGCGCAGCCCGCGCCAGAACACCGCCGCATCCGTGTCGGCAACGCGTTCCCCGCCCAGGCTTTCGCACGCCGCGCTCACAGCGGCCGCGGCGCCGGACAGGCGCACACGCAGTTCACCATCGCTCCAGGCGCTGGCCGACACCGGCAGCGGCTTGCCGCCCCATTGATTCAGCGTATGCAGGGCGCGCTCCTCCGGCAACTCGAAGGACAGCGTCGCGGAGGCCACCGGCATCGGCAGCGTCTTGAGCGACACCTCAAGAATAAGGCCGAGCGTGCCGAGCGAGCCGGCGAGCAGTCGCGACACATCGTACCCGGCGACGTTTTTCATCACGCGGCCGCCAAAGGCCAGCACCTCACCACGACCGTCCATGAGCTTTGCGCCAAGCACGAAGTCACGCACGCTCCCCGCAGACTGGCGGCCCGGACCGGACAGCCCGGCGGCCACGGCGCCCCCGATCGTCGCGGCGGCGCCAAACTGCGGGCATTCGCAGGCAAGCATCTGCTGCCTTTCCGCCAGTGCCGCTTCCAGATCTGCCAGGGGCGTACCGCAGCGCGCGGTCACGACCAGCTCGGTCGGGTCGTATTCGACAATGCCGGCATGGGCGCGCGTATCGAGCAATTCACCCGCGTTCACCTGCCCGTAGAAGTCCTTGCTGCCGCCACCGCAGAGGCGGAGGGGACGCTGCGACGCGGCCGCATCGCGCACGGCTCCGGCAAATTGTTCGATAGCCGGATGCATCAGAATCGCGGCAATTCAGGGTGCGGCAGTTGCCCGCCGCTGACGTGCATGCCGCCATACTCGGCGCAGCGATGCAGGGTCGGGATGTTCTTGCCCGGATTGAGCAGCCCGTGCTCGTCAAACGCCGTCTTGAGCCCGCGAAAGGCGGCGAGCTCCGCGGCACCGAACTGCATGCACATCTGGTTGATTTTTTCGATGCCCACGCCGTGTTCGCCGGTAATGGTGCCGCCGACGGCGACGCATTTTTCCAGCACCTCTGCGGCAAAGGCCTCGGTGCGTGCGAGCTCGTCCGGGTTGTTGGCATCAAAGAGGATCAGGGGGTGCAGGTTACCGTCGCCGGCATGAAACACGTTGGGGCAGCGCAGGCCGTATTTCTTTTCCATCGCCGCGACAAACAGCAGTATCTCCCCGAGGCTGCGACGCGGGATGGTGCCGTCCATGCAGTAGTAGTCGGGCGAGATGCGCCCCACCGCCGGAAACGCCGCCTTGCGCCCGGCCCAAAATTTGAGGCGCTCGGCCTCGGAGCCCGAAATGCGCAAGCCGGTCGCGCCGGATTGTTCCAGCACCGCGGTCATGCGCGCGATTTCCTCCTCTACCTCGGCCGGCGTGCCGTCCGACTCGCACAGCAAGATGGCCGCAGCGTCCAGGTCGTAGCCGGCGTGCACGAACTCCTCGACCGCGCGCGTCGCCGGCTGGTCCATCATTTCCATGCCCGCCGGGATGATGCCGGCGGCGATGACATCGGCCACCGCATTGCCGGCCTTTTCGACATCATCGAACGAGGCCATGATGCAGCGCGCCGCCTGCGGCTTGGGAACCAGCCTGACCGAGACTTCGGTGGTGACCGCCAGCATGCCTTCGCTGCCGATGATGGCCGCCAGCAGGTCGTAACCGGGCGCATCGAGCGCCTCGCTGCCGAACTCGACCAGATCACCCGCGATGGTGAAACCGCGCACGCGCAGCACGTTGTTCACCGTCAGGCCGTACTTGAGGCAGTGCACGCCGCCGGAGTTCTCGGCCACATTGCCGCCGATGGTGCATGCGATCTGCGACGAGGGATCCGGCGCGTAGTACAGACCGAAGGGCGCGGCCGCCTCGGAAATGGCGGCATTGCGCACGCCCGGCTGCACGCGCGCAATGCGTGCCTGCGTGTCGAGCGAGATGATTTTTTTCATGCGGGCCAGCGACAACAGCACCCCGTCGCCCATGGGTAGCGCACCACCCGACAACCCGGTGCCCGCGCCCCGCGCCACCACCGGCACCCTGAGTTCGTGGCAAATGCGCAGCACCTGCGCCACTTCGGCTTCATCCGCCGGCAATGCCACCACCATGGGCAACTGGCGGTAAGCCGAAAGGCCGTCGCATTCGTAAGGCCGCGTATCCTCTTCGCGCGAGAGCACGCTTGCCGCGGGCAGTACGGCGCGCAAACGCCCCGCCACCTCGGCCTGGCGAAGAAAATCTATGCGAACCAGGGGCAGGTTCATCCGGGCATCGATCGGAACATCGTTCGTGGCGTGGTCATCTCGGGCGTGATCATAAGGGCGTGGACGATGGTACGGGGGGCGATTCCCCCGTGTCAATGCGTAACAGTGCACGCACATGCGATGCAATGGCGGCTCTACAGCCACACACTCAAGCGGCGATGCGGCGCACAATGCATCACCAAAACCACCGCAACGGCGTCCGCTGCTTTGCGTTTGTTTAGTGTTACTTGTTACTTGTTACTATAGCGTCTCGTAACAAAGGTTCTTTGTGAACACCTCCTCCGCCTTTCGCTGGCAACAGCTGCTTCCCTTTCTCGCCTGGCGCCACCGCGTCAACGCCACGACGCTGCGGCGGGACCTTGTGGCCGGCCTGATCAGCGCGGTTTTCGTGCTGCCGCAGGGCGTTGCGTTCGCCATCCTCGCGGGCCTGCCTCCCGAATACGGCCTGTACTGCGCAATGCTGCCCACGGCGATTGCCGCGCTGTTCGGTTCGTCCTGGCATACCGTGTCGGGGCCGACCAACACGGTTTCGCTGTTTGTTTTCGCCACACTGGGGGCGCTCGCCATTCCGGGCACGCCGCAGTATGTGTCGCTCGCACTGACCCTCGCGTTCATGTGCGGCATCATGATGCTCGCACTCGGCCTCATGCGCATGGGTGCCCTGGTCAATTTCATCTCCCAGGACGTCATCACCGGTTTTACCGGCGGTGCCGGCGTGCTGATCATTGCCAGCCAGTTGCCGAATTTTTTCGGCCTTGACCTGCCGCGCGCGGCTTTCGCACAGACAGTCGCCGGTTTCGCCACGCACATCTCCCAGGTCAAGCCCTGGGTCGTCCTGGTTAGCGTTGCGACGCTCGCCGTAGCGGTGCTGGCGCGGCGCCACATCCGGCGCGTCCCCTACATGCTCACAGCCATACTCGTCGGCGGCCTGCTCGCCTGGGTACTCAACCGCATGTTGGGCGAGACGGTGACCGGCATTCGCACGCTGGGGCCGCTTCCGGGCGCACTGCCGCCCTTGTCGCATCCGGATTTTTCGATTGAAACCCTGCGCAACCTCGCCGGCATCGCCGCTGCATTGACGGTGATTTCGCTGACGCAGGCGGTGTCGATCGCGCGCGCGGTTGCGGTGCGCTCGGGCCAGCGCATCGACGGCAACCAGGAATTCATCGGGCAGGGCTTGGCCAATATCGCGGCGAGCTTTTTTTCCGGATTTCCGACCAGCGGTTCGATAAACCGTTCCGGCCCCAACTACGAGGCGGGTGCGCAAACGCCGCTTGCAGCGGTGTTCGCCGCCGTCTTCCTGGTTCTGGTGCTGCTGGCGCTGGGCTGGCTGGTCGCATGGCTGCCGCTTGCGGCGATGGCGGCGGTCCTATTCCTGGTCGCCTGGGGCCTCATCGACCTGCCGCGCATGCGCCACGCCTGGATCGCCAGCCGCGGATCCAGCGCCGTCATCGCGGTGACCTTCTTTGGCACCCTGTTCCTCGACGTGGAGTTCGCCGTCCTCGCCGGTGTCGGCACCTCGCTGATGCTGTACCTGTATCGCACGTCGCACCCGACGCTGCGCAGCCTCGTTCCCGACGCGAATCACGCCGAGCGAAAAATGACCGAGGTCCACGGCGACCTCGAGGAATGTCCGCAGATGAAGTTACTCCGCGTCGAGGGCTCGATTTATTTCGGCGCGGTCAATCATGTCGATGCCTATCTCGAGGCACTGCGCACCCACCACCCGGGCCAGAAGCACCTGCTGCTCATGTCCAAGAGCATCAACACCATAGACCTTGCCGGCGCCGACCTTCTGGCCCGCGAGGCGCGTCTGCGGCGCGCGGCCGGAGGCGCGCTTTACCTCTACAGCCCGCGCAAACCGGTGGTGGAGTTGATCAACCGAGGTGGATACAACAACGACATCGGTCCCGGGCGCATGTTCGCGAGCAAGGACGAGGCCATCGCCGGCGTGGTCGCGCAACTCGATCGCGCCGTTTGCGCGCAATGCAGGGCCAGGATATTCCTCGAATGCAAATCACTCCCGGCGCCGGAGACACCATGACCCGCGGGCGCGGCTTTATCGCGGCGCTGCGCTGTTGCACGATGCTGCTGTGTTGCGCGGCGCTCGTGGCCTGCGGCGCCGGCACACCCAAGCTGGGCAAACTCCCGCCCGACGCGGTCATCCTCGCATTCGGCGACAGCCTGACTTTTGGCACCGGCGCGGGGGCGCAAGAAAGTTACCCGGCGGTGCTCGAGCGCCTTACCGGACGCAAGGTTGTTGCCGCCGGCGTGCCCGGCGAGGTCAGCGCCGCCGGACTTGCAAGGCTGACTCCCGTACTCGACGAGATAAAGCCGCGCCTGCTGGTTTTGTGCCACGGCGGCAACGATTTCCTGCGCAAGCTCGACGAGGCCGAAGCGGCGAAAAATGTCCGGTTGATGGTGCAGGCAGCGAAGGCGCGCGGGGTCGAGGTGGTGCTCATTGGCACGCCCAGGCCGGGCCTGATGCCGGCTCCGCCCGGGTTTTACGCCGACATCGCGAAAGAATTGAAACTGCCTTACGAGGAGACGGTCCTGAAAAAAATTCTCACCGACAATGAGCTCAAGTCCGACCTCGTCCACCCCAATGCCAGGGGCTACGCGCGCATGGCGCAGGCGGTCAGCGACCTGCTCAGGGCGAGCGGCGCGTTGTGAAATCGCGCCTTGATTCAGTAAAAGCCTACGTCACCAAGGACGGTTCGCAGATTCGCGAGCTCATGCACCCCGCGGTACAGGGCAACCAAAAGCAAAGTCTCGCCGAAGCCACGATTCACCCGGGGCAGAGCACAACACCACACCGCCACCTGGTCAGCGAGGAGATTTATCATTTCACCGCCGGCAACGGCCGCATGACCCTGGGCGCGGAAATTTTCACCGTAAAGGACGGCGACACAATCGCTATTGCACCCGGAACCGCGCATAGTGTGGAGAACACAGGCGAAACGGTGATGACCATCCTGTGCGCCTGCTCGCCGCCGTATTCGCACGACGACACCGAACTGCTTGAAGCCAGGACCGGATCGTCTTAGTCGCGCAATTCATACCTTGCCTCGAGCACGCGAACCGAAACGCAGACAGACAGGTACAAGCAAAGAAACACCCCGCACACTAAAACCGAAAAGCACAAGGATTCGAACATGAACAAGAAAGTTGCACTAATTGCCGGCGTCGGCGACGGGCTGGGCAGCGCGGTGGCGAAGCGCTTTGCGCGCGAGGGCTACGACACGGTTTTGGTGGCGCGCAGCGCAGACCGGCTCGAACGCATTGCCAGCAGCATCGAGGCGAGCGGCGGCAAGGGCGTCGCCTATGTGGCGGACCTGCGCAACGAGCAGGCGGTGTCAAAACTGTTTGATGACGTGGAAACCGAGGTCGGCCCCATTTCAGTCGTCGTTTTCAACACCGGCGCCAACCACCATGCATCCATCCTCGACACCGAGGCTGACATGTTCGAGAAAGTCTGGCGCCTGTCCTGCTTTGCCGGCTTCCTGGTCGGGCGCGAAGCGGCGCGCCACATGGTGCCGCGCGGTCACGGGACGATCCTGTTCACCGGCGCCACGGCGAGCCTGCGCGGCGCCAGCAACTTCGCCGCCTTTGCAGCGGCTAAAAGCGGAGTGCGCATGGTGGCGCAGAGCATGGCGCGCGAACTCGGTCCCAAGGGCATCCACGTCGCCTCGGTGATCATAGACGGGATGATCGACAGTCCGCGCGTGCGCGAACGTTTTCCGGAGCGCATCAACCTGCTGCCGCAGGAGGGCATGCTGCGGCCGGACGACATCGCGGAAACCTACCTGCACATCCACCAGCAACCGCGCAACGCATGGACCTTCGAAACAGACCTTCGGCCCTGGGCGGAAAAATTCTGAACGGGGAAACCCGAATCGGATTGTTGTCTTTCCTGGCACTAGGGCACTAGGGCACTAGGGCGCCGGGATCCTAGGACGCTAAGGCGCTACGGCGTTAAAGCGGCCCAGGGGAACGCGGAGTAAGACCCCGGCCGCGTTCAGCCAACCTTCCAGAAAAACACGCGCTCTGGTCCAACCTGGACGCTGCGCTCCGGCGGAAATTCAGGACCCATGTCGAATTTGTTACTGACGACGCGCGACCCGGGCTTGAGTTCCCTCCACAATTTCGGGCGCAGGCGGCGGTTGAAATCCACCGACAGGTAAAGCGTCACCACGGTTGCAGTCGACACGTCGGTGGCGAATATATCCGCGATATCAAAACGGGTGCGCGACGCGACACCGCCCTTTTCGGCGTAATAGCGCGCTTCACTGATGCGTTGCGGATCAATGTCGACACCAAATCCCTTTGCACCGTAACGGTAGGCCGCCGCGATGACAATGCGACCATCGCCACAACCAAGATCGCACACCGTATCGGCTGGGCCTACACCGGCGCCGGTCAGCATCACCTCGATCGCCTCGTTGCCTGTGACATAAAAAGGAATCTCCGGCGGGAAGAGCATCACGCGACTGCTGATGCCGTAGTTAGCGCACCCCGAGGCAAGCAAAGCCGGCGCTGCGGCAAGAAACCGCCGCCGGCCGGTCCAGGCCGCCACGCTCAAGCAGCCCTCCGCTTTTCATGCAACTGCCCCCAAGCAAGAACGAGTGCGCCAGCGAGCAACACCCCCACGCCCGCGAGGGCACCGACGCCGGTGTAGGCGAGGCTGGAATAAAGCAGCCAGGCGGCGCTGGCACAAAAAACAAGCGGCAGCAGCGGGTATAAGGGCACGCGGAAGGGGCGCTCGACGTTTGCTTCGGTCCGGCGCAACACCATCAACGCGATTCCGGTCAGGAGAAAAAAGAACCAGAACACCGGCGCGGTGAAATCCACCATCGTCTCGAAGCCCTTGCGCGTAGCAGCGCCAAACCCCACCAGCACGAGTGAAATCGCCGATTGCACCAGCAAGGCCGAGCGCGGTACGCCGGAAAAATGCCAGCCACCGAGCCAGGAAAAGAGCTTCCAGTCGCGGCCGAGGGCGTAATTGCTGCGCGCGCCGACCAGCATGGTGGCGTTGATCGAGGTGAGCGACGCGACGATGACCATCAGGCTCATCAGTGTCGCACTGCCCGGCCCCCAGGCGCGCGCGAGCAAGTCGGAGGCAACCACCTTGGAGCCCGAAACCCCCGCGAGTCCAAGCCCGCGCAGATAGGCAAAATTCACCAGCAGGTACAAGGCCGTGACCAGTAAAAGGCCGATGACCAGGGCGCGCAGGATGCCGCGGCGGCGGTCCTTCACCTCGGCCGACATGTACGCCGCCTCGTTCCAGCCGCCATAGGTGAGCAACACGAAAACCATGGCCAGCCCCATCGCAGAGCCGGCCGGCATCGTCGGCGCCGTCGCGGTAACGGTAGCGGCGACTGGCGCAGCCGGTTCGGCGACAAAGAGGCCGGCGACGACGATGGCGACGAGGCCCGCCACTTCAAAACAGGTCAGCACATTCTGCGTGGTCTTGCCCTCGCGGATGCCAAACCAGTTGAGCACGGTGAGTGCGATCACGACGAGAGCGGCCCAGATTGCGCTGGAGTGTTCGCCCAGCGGCACGAGGTTGCTGGCGTAATCGCCCAGCACAAAAGCAAGCAGCGCGATCGATCCGGTGGTGATGACAGTGGCCCGGGCCCAGGCAAACAAAAAGGACAAATGGCGTCCAAAGGCGCGCGTGATGAAGTGGTAGTCGCCGCCGGCGTTGGGGAAGGCCGTGGCAAGTTCGGCGTAACACAGGGCGCCAACGATCGAGACCAGCCCCCCGGCAAGCCACAGCGCGTACACCATCATCTGGCTGCCCGCCATGCCCGCCACCAGTGCGGGAAACTTGAAAATGCCTGCACCGATGACAATGCCGACGACCAGTGCGGTCGCGTCGCGGGTGGAGAGTGTTCGTTCAGGAAGGGCCGAGGTGGTCGTCATCGCAATGCCTGTTTTTCAATGAGGGTGACAAGGACCTGGCGCAACCACTGCTGCGCCGGGTCGTTATGGGTGCGTTCGTGCCAGATGCCCGC
>CAITSH010000283.1 GCA_903895005.1 uncultured Pseudomonadota bacterium | reverse complement strand
GTTTTGGATGTGCTGCAACCAGGACCGAGTAAGTGTGGTGGCTGAGCCTTGTCGTTTCAGAACATGCTCACCTGCGTAATTCTCGAGAACGCGGATGAGGCGCTGGCTGTGAATTCATTTTTTGCAAGGATCGGAGCATTCCCAACGTTCTTCGCAAAAATCCTCACTGCAGCACATCGGGGTGAGAATATTGCATAATTCTGAACTGATCCTCTCACCCCCTTTTCGACCTCGCGCGCAAACGCGTGCACGTGCTTGATCAGTGCCGTGATGACCTGCTTGAAACGCGGGTCGCTGTCGTTGGCGAGCCGGTTGAGGGCCGACTCTGTCAGCATGTCTTCTGTGGTTTGGGCCATGGTATCTCCAGGTGTGAAACGGGTGGGTTCAGGCCGGACGGCGTCCGTGCCAGGCTTCATCGAGCAATTGGCGGATCGAGGCGCGGTCAATCGGCCTCGGGTTGTAGTAGGGCGACTGCACCGCAATGTCGGCGGCACGGTCCAGTTCGGATTCCTTCATGCCGAGGTCCTTGAGCGCAACCGGCGCGTTAAGGCTCTTGGCAAGGTCATAGAGCCCGCCCGCCGCGGCCGCCGCGCCGGTGAGTCCCAGTGCGCGCGACACCCGCTTCATCGCCTCGGGGGCCGCTGCGGTGTTGTAGGCGGCGGCATGCGGCAACACAATGGTGTGCGTCTCGGCATGCGGCAGGTTCCATGTACCGCCCAGGGTGTGGCACAGCGTGTGGTGCAGGGCCATGCCCACCGCACCGAGCACCGCACCGCAAAGCCAGGCGCCGTAAAGGCAATCGGAGCGCGCATCCATGTCAGCCGGCGCCTTGAGCACGCGCGGCAGGCCCGAGGCGAGGGAACGTATGCCCTCCTCGGCCATCATGCCCATGATGGGATTGGCGTCCTGCGCATACAAGCCCTCGACCGCGTGTGCTATGGCGTTCATCCCGCTGGTGGCCGAAAGACCCACCGGCAGTCCGAGCGTGAGCGACGGATCGTAAATGACCGTACGCGGCAGCACCTTGCGGTCGCGCCCGGTTTTTTTCATGCCCGCCTCGGTGATGCCGTAAATCGGCGTCATCTCGGAACCAGCGTAGGTAGTCGGGATGGCGAGTATCGGCAGCGCCGATTCGAGTGCGATGGCCTTGCCCAGGCCCGTGGTAGAACCACCGCCTATGGCCACGGCGCAATCGGCACCGAGGCGCTTTGCCTCTTCGCGCGCTTCGCGCGCCGTTTCAATGGGCACGTGCATCACGGCACGGGCAAACACACCGGCGCAGCGATCACCCAGCCGGCGCGCAACATCCTCGGCCGAGGCCTTTTGTTCCGGCGTGGACAACACCAGCGCGCGCGACGCGCCCAGCAATTCGATTTCACGCACCAGGTGATCAAGCGAGCCGGCGCCGAACACGACGCGGCCCGGCAGCTGGGTATAGACAAAGGCGTCCATGTCAGGCCGCGGCCTTGGCGCGGCCCTCGATGAGCGGCACACCGTTAAGGCGCTGCAACTCTTCAAAGGAAAGCCCGGGCACCAGGTCATAGGCAAACAGGCCGTCAGCGGTGATGTCGATGACCGCAAGGTCGGTGTAGACACGGCTGACCACGCCGACGCCGGTAAGCGGATAGCTGCACTTGGGAACGATCTTGGACTCGCCGCCCTTGGTGAGGTGCTCCATCATGATCCAGACGCTTTTTGCGCCGACGGCGAGGTCCATAGCTCCACCCACGGCGGGAATCGCATCGGGCGCACCGGTGTGCCAGTTGGCGAGATCGCCGGTGACCGAGACCTGGAAAGCGCCGAGCACGCAGATATCGAGATGGCCGCCGCGCATCATCGCGAAGGAGTCAGCGTGATGGAAGAATGCACCGCCCGGCAGCAGCGTCACCGGCTCCTTGCCGGCGTTGATGAGATCCCAGTCCTCCTCGCCCTTGGGCGGCTTGGGGCCCATGCCCAGGATTCCGTTCTCGCTGTGCAGCAGGATTTCACGGCCGGCCGGCAGGTGATTGGCTACCAGGGTGGGCAGGCCGATACCCAGGTTCACATAGGCGCCCTCGTACATGTCCTGTGCGACGCGTTTGGCGATGTCGTCGCGCGAGCGCTTCTGGATGCTCATGCCGCCTCCTTGACTGCGGGTTTGTCGCGATCGACGCGCACCACGCGCTGTACGAATATGCCCGGCGTGACGACGTTCTCCGGATCGAGATCGCCCAGTTCAACGATGTCATAGACCTGCGCGATCGCCAGCTTGGACGCGGCGGCCATGATGGGGCCGAAATTGCGTGCCGCCTTGCGATACACCAGGTTGCCCCAGCGATCGCCCTTTTCCGCCTTGATCAGCGCCACATCGCCGAAAATCGGGTACTCGAGCACGTAATGGCGGCCGTTGATGAGACGCGTCTCCTTGCCCTTGGCAAGGTCGGTGCCGTAGGCGGTCGGCGTATAAAACGCGCCGATGCCGGCTCCCGCCGCGCGCATGCGCTCGGCCAGGTTGCCCTGTGGCACCAGTTCAAGCTCAAGCTTGCCGGCGCGGTACAACTCTTCAAACACATACGAGTCGGCCTGGCGCGGGTAAGAACAGATGATTTTTTTCACGCGTCCGGTCTTGAGCAGCGCCGCAAGACCGGTTTCACCGTTGCCGGCGTTGTTGTTCACGATCGTGAGATCGCGCGCGCCCTGTGCAATCAGCGCATCAATGAGTTCGCGCGCGATGCCGGCGCCGCCAAAACCACCCACCAGCACGGTCGCACCATCCTGCACTCCGGCAAGCGCTGCCTGGAGCGATTCGACAATTTTGTTTACCACGGTAGTGTTCCTCCAGAACCCGGCGACTCCCTGGCCAGGCTGCGGTTGAGCCGCAATCCAGGCGCCACGGGGAAACATATTTTAATACCTGCGCCGCACAACACTGCACTGTTTTGCGCGCCATTGGCTTTCGTCATGGCCCGCCCGAGCCCAGTGCCGCAAGCCCGCGGATTTGACCGGTTTCAGCAAAGTGCAGCCATCGCTTTGGCTCACATTGGTCGATATGCGGTCAATAAACGTTCGCCATACGAACAATGTTTGTTACGTGAACAATGCTAGTAGCCGCCCACCACACTGTCAATGGCGCACCGCAGCATTGCATGACAAACGCCCTGCGCGCGCACGTTGCACAACATTGAAACGTCGCGCACCGAACACGCAACAAAACAGCAGAGGAACAGCAACGCACGAACACCAACATCCACATGTCCCGCGACGCCCGACGCTTCGCGACTGGCCCAGCGCCATGTCGGCCCCGCCGATTCGCGACTCGTTCTTGTACGACAACCCGCGCGATTTTCATTGCTGAATTCCGCGTCATTACTGACTCGTCACAAACATCTGCGGTAATCTTCGCAGCTTCGCTTTCCTCCTTCGACGCGTTCGCGCGCACCCAAACATGTCCAAAAAGAAAACATCCGAACAACTTCGCAGCCACCTTTGGTACGGCGTAAAAGACCTGCGTTCCTTCGGCCACCGCTCGCGCACCGCGCAAATGGGTTTTGATCGCAGCGACTACGCCGGCAAGCCGGTGATCGCGATCCTCAACACCTGGAGCGACATCAACGCCTGCCACACCCACTTCAAGCAGCGCGTCGAGGAAGTGAAGCGCGGCATCTGGCAGGCCGGCGGCTTCCCGGTCGAGATCCCGGTGATGACACTCTCGGAGCCCTTCCAGAAACCGACCACCATGATGTACCGCAACTTCCTCGCCATGGAAGCCGAGGAATCGCTGCGCGCCTACCCGGCCGACGGCGCGGTGCTTATGGGCGGCTGCGACAAGACCACCCCGGCGCTGATCATGGGCGCAACGAGCATGAACCTGCCCGCCATCTTCATGCCCGCCGGCCCGATGCTGCGCGGTAACTGGGGCGGTGCAACCCTGGGCTCGGGCTCGGACTCGTGGAAATACTGGGCCGAGCTGCGCGCCGGCAACATCACCGAAAAAGACTGGCAGGAAATCGAGCAGGGTATCGCCCGTTCGCCCGGCCATTGCATGACCATGGGCACGGCCTCGACCATGACCAGCGCCGCCGAGGCCATCGGCCTCACGCTGCCGGGCGCCGCATCCATTCCCGCCGCCGACTCGCGCCATGCCACGATGGCCACGCTCACCGGCAAGCGCATCGTCGACATGGTGTGGGAAGACTTGAAGCCCAAGGACATCATCACCGCCGATGCCGTGCACAACGCAGTCACCACGGTGCTCGCCCTCGGCGGCTCGACCAATTCCATCGTCCACCTCATTGCCATGGCACGCCGCGCCGGTGTCGATCTTGACCTGGACTTGTTCGACGCCCTCGCGCGCAAGACGCCGCTGATCGCCAACCTGCGCCCGGCCGGCCAATACCTGATGGAAGATTTTTATTACGCGGGCGGCCTGCGCGCCATGCTGGGCAACCTGCGCGGACTGCTCAAGCTTGACGCAAAAACCGTCAACGGCATGACGCTGGGCCAGAATCTCGAAGGCGCCAAGGTGTTCAACGACGATGTGATCCTGCCGCTGGACAAAGCGCTCGTGAAATCCGACAGCCTCGCCGTGTTGCGCGGCAACCTCGCGCCCGACGGCGCGGTGATCAAGCCGCCGGCCGCCGAGGCCCGCCTGCACAAACACGCCGGCAAGGCCGTGGTGTTCGCGGACTACAACGACATGGCAGCGCGTATCGACGACCCCGACCTGCCCGTGGATAAGGACTCGGTCATCGTGTTGAAGCACGCCGGGCCGCAGGGTGCAGGCATGCCCGAGTGGGGCCAGCTGCCCATTCCGAAAAAACTGCTCAAGGAAGGCGTGCGCGACATGCTGCGCATCTCAGACGCGCGCATGAGCGGCACCTCCTACGGCGCCTGCGTGCTGCACGTTGCGCCCGAGTCCTACATTGGCGGCCCGCTGGCGCTTGTGCAGGATGGCGACATCATCGAGATCGATGTGCCGGAGCGCCGGCTGTCGCTCAAGGTCGATGACGCCGAGCTGGCAAGGCGCAAGGCCGCATGGAAAGCGCCCAAGCCGCAATACGCGCGCGGCTACGGTGTGATGTTCGCCAAACACGTGACCCAGGCCGACCAGGGCTGCGACTTCGACTTCCTTGAAGGCACGGCGCCGGTGCCCGATCCGGAAATTCACTGAGCCGGATCCGCACGGGCGGCGGACGCGAACAGCGCGCCGTCGCAGAGTTTGATCAAGCCAGAGGCTGGCCTGCAATTCGAGATCCTCGGGCCTGATTTCGGGGTCTGCGGTCTAAAGAAGGGGGCCTAAGGTTTTTGCGAAGTCGTGCCGATACCCGGGTAGGCGCTGTACGCGCATTCCACTTCGGCATCGGAAACGCCTTGAGCACAAACCCATCCCCGCACGAAGGGGACCTCGCCACCCTCGAGCGTCCCGACACACAAGCCGCTCCGGCAGTGCCGCTCTCGCCCATCGCCGTCCTTGCCGCGAAAAACGAGGCTGCCATGGAGGCCGCCGGCAAGAAAGCACCGGCTCCCAAAGCCCCTGAACCTGCAGTCCTTGCCGCCCCAGCCGCACCCGAACCAGAATTCGAGGTCGATGTCGACATTGCGGCCGAAGCGAAAATCGAAGCGCCGGACAACACTGCGGACGCCGCAGCGGCCGGCGACACCCCAACATCAGAAAGCACACCGGAAGACACCGGCGACGCGCCACCGGCTGGGGCGCAGGGCGTCAATGTTGAACCCGCCCCCGCGGCCGGGCCTGCAAGCGAACCCGAAGCGACCGTCGCACATGAAGCCATCGCAGTCGCCGACTCCGCCACCGACGCAGTAACGGATGCAGTGGATGAAGCCGCGGACGCCGGCGCAGATACCGAGACACCCCCGACCGACGAGGTCGCGGCACCGACTCAGGCAATGCGGCAAAACGCCGCGGTACCGCCGATTCAGACCGACGCACCGGAAAACCGTTTGCGCACCGCCATGCGCAATCCGACCATCGTGCTTGCCAGCGCCACCGCCGCGGCGCTACTCCTGAGTGCAGTGGGGGCTTACATTGTCGTTCGCATGCACGCCGCCCCGCGCGGCCAGCCACCCGCTGAGATCCACGAAATCAAAGCAGCCGTGCCGGCGACACCGCAAGCTCCTGCAGAAAATGCCGCCGCACACACACCCGCGGTCACCTCCGGGCAAACAACCGGGCACGACGGGGCCGAATCACCAGGGACGAACACGTACGGTGAGAGCGGCCATGCCGCTCCGGCCACCGCCACCGACACACACGCCACCCCCGCTGCGGCGGGGCCGCCGCTGACGCCGCAGCAGACCATGGAAAAACAGTCGGTCGAGATCGAAGCGCTGCGACAAAGCCTGTTGCAGGAACGCTCGGCCCGCGCCGAAGCGGAGAAAAAGTTCCAGCTCGCGCTGGCGGCGGCCTCAGCGCCGCAGGCACCCGAGATCCGCCTGCCGCCGCCCGCGCCTCCAGCCGTCGCAAACAGCGCCCCCCCCGCCCGGGAAGGCGTCAAGGAAAGCACCAAGCCCCAGACGCTGGGGGAACGCGCCAATCGCGCCGAACTGGAAAAGAAAAACCAGCTCGCGCTGGAAGCCGCACAGGCGCTCGATGCCCCACTGTCGCCGCAACCGGGTCCAAGGCCCGCACAAAACGACGCGATCGAGGCGAGATCCCCCGGCACGCTACAGGAACGCGCTGCGCGCGCCGAACGGGACAAAAAAACCCGGCTCGCCTTGGAAGCCTCGCCGGTCGCAGCAGCGGCCGCTGAGCCCTCAGCGGCGCAAGTGCGCAAGGCCGGCACAACGCGCGCGGGCACCGGCCGCTACCTTGAAGATTGCACGGTGGTGGGTAAAACCCTTGCCGAAACGCTGCGCGGATGCGCCGCGGAATTCAAACAAAAGAAATAGGCCGGACCCTGCGGCACGGCACGTTCCGCATCCGCGCCCCGCTTGGGCCTCCCTGAAACGGCTGAGGTACGACGACTGCCGCGACAACGGCCACGACCGCGGCAACCTGGGTTGCAATAACACGATGGTCGATCCGGCAATCAACCCCGTCGCAATATGCACGGGGGACGATGCCCCCCCTGCCCCAATGCAAGCGCACCGCCAAAAAGCCCGCCGTAAGGGTCGCGCCGCCGCGGTTCGGTGATAAAATTTTCCCCCGCGCTTGACTCATCCGATGCCGACAAACACCGCGGACGCTGGTGCCGGCACACTCTTCACCCCATCCCAGAACAAAGGAACTCAGCACATGCTCACCGATGCCGAACGCAAACAAGCCATGCAAACCCTGCTCGACGCGGAAAAAAACCGCAAGCAGGCGGTGCAGATGTCGGTCACTTATCCGAAAATCGAGATCGAGGACGCCTACGCCATCTCGACGCTCGTCGCCAACCACAAGATCGCCAACGGCGCCAAGCTGATCGGCCACAAGGTCGGTCTTACCTCGAAGGCCATGCAGGCCTCGTCGCAGATCAACGAGCCCGACTACGGCCACCTGCTTGACAACATGATGATCGCAGACGGCGCCAAGGTGAACCATGCCGACTACTGCGTACCGCGCGTCGAAGTCGAACTCGCCTTCGTACTCGGCAAGCCGCTCAAGGGGCCGGGCATCGGCCTGCTCGATGTGCTGCGCGCCACCGAATACGTCGTGCCGGCCCTCGAGATCGTTGATGCGCGCATCGTCAACCCGCGCAAGATTTTCGACACCGTCTCCGACAACGGCGCGGCCGCAGGCATCGTCATCGGCGGCCGTCCGGTCGGACCGATGGATGTGGACCTGCGGTGGGTCGGCGGCATCATGTTCCGCAACTCCGAAATTGAAGAGACCGGCCTTGCCGCCGGCGTGCTGGGCCACCCTGCCCTGGGCGTGGCCTGGCTTGCCAACCGCCTCGGTAAAAACGGTGTCACGCTCGAAGCCGGCCACCTGATCCTCGCCGGTTCGTTTACGCGCGTGGTGTTCGCGCAAAAAGGCGACACGCTGCACGGCGACTTCGGCACGCTGGGCAGCGTATCGGTGCAGTTCGTCTAGGGCACGTCCGCAACGCAAAACCGGCGGTCCGCAGGTGGCCGCCGGCATAACAACAATCATCGCAAACATCATCGGGGAGACAAGGTGGACATTCCGGTCAATACATTCAAACGCGCAATCAAGGCCAACCAGCAGCAAATCGGCCTGTGGTGCAGCCTGTCCAATCATTTCGCCGTCGAGGTCGTCGCCGGCGCCGGTTTCGACTGGCTGCTCCTGGATACCGAGCACTCGCCCAACGACATCGAGTCGGTGTTCACGCAGTTGCAGGCCGCAGCGCCCTACCACTCGCACCCGGTGGTGCGCGTGCCCTGGAACGACATGGTCACCATCAAGCGCTACCTCGACATCGGCGCGCAGACCCTGCTGATTCCCTTCATCCAGAACGAGGAAGAAGCCAAACGCGCGGTCGCCTACACGCGCTATCCGCCCGCCGGCGTGCGCGGCGTCGCGGGCACCACGCGCGCAACGCGCTTTGGCCGCGTCAAGGATTACCCCAGGCGCGCCGCCGATGAAATCTGCGTTCTGCTGCAAATCGAAAACCAGGCCGGCCTCGACAATCTCGAAAAAATCGCCGCAGTCGAGGGCGTTGACGGCGTGTTCATCGGTCCGGCCGATCTGCACGCATCGCTCGGCTACATGGGCGAGACCAACAACCCGAGGGTGATGCCCATCATCGACGACGCCATCCGCCGCATCCGCAAAGCCGGCAAGGCGCCGGGCATCCTTACCGGCGTTGAAGCCGATGCGCGGCGCTGGATCGGCGAGGGCTGCCTCTTTACCGCTGTCGGCGCCGACGTCGGCCTGCTCGCGCGCGCCACCGACGCACTCGCGGCCAAATTCAAGTCATGAGCAAGCCCGAAATCCTCGTCGTCGGGCCGATGCACGCGAGCGCGCTCGACCGTCTGGATGCGGAGTTCACCACACACAAGCTGTGGCTGGCCCCGGACAAGGACGCGCTCGTTGCCAAGGTCGCGCCCAACGTGCGGGGCATCGCCACCACAGGCAACCACGGCGCCTCGGCGTCGCTCATCGACGCACTGCCCAAACTGGAGATCATTTCCTGTTTCGGCGTCGGCTATGACGCGGTGGACATCGACGCGGCCAAGCGGCGCAAGATTCCCGTTAGCAACACGCCCGACGTGCTCAATGACTGCGTCGCCGACCTCGCCGTCGGCATGATGCTGGACATCGGCCGCAAGATCGCCCAGGGCGACCGTCACGTACGCAGCGGCAAATGGCTCAAGGGCCCGCTGGCCCTCGCCACGCGCGTGTCGGGCAAGCGCCTGGGCATCCTCGGTTACGGCCGCATCGGCCGCGCCATCGCCAAGCGCGCCGCCGCGTTTGACATGAACATCGGCTATCACAGCCGTAACAAGGTCGCCGACTCGACCTACACCTACCACGCCAGCGCCGTCGAACTCGCCAAGCACAGTGATTTCCTCATCGTCATCACCCCCGGCGGCAAGGAAACCTTCCACCTTGTCAACGAGGCGGTGATCAAGGCCCTCGGCCCCAAGGGCTTTCTCATCAACGTCTCGCGCGGTTCGGTGGTCGACGAGCCGGTGCTGTTGAAATGCCTGCAGGACGGGTCCCTCGGCGGCGCAGCGCTCGACGTGTTCGAGCAGGAACCGAAGATGGACGAGGCCTTCTGGACGCTCGACAACGTGTTGCTGCAACCGCACGTGGGCAGCGGCACCAACGAGACGCGCGCCGCCATGGGCAACCTCACGGTGGATAACCTGGTGGCGCACTTCTCCGGCAAGCCGGTGTTCACACCTGTTTACTGAGCTAACAGCAAAAAAATAACCAAGTAACCAAGTAACGACTGCGGCAAGGCCTGTGATGGTGACAAATCTGTCACCATCACAGGCCTGAAAAGACCGCCCGGCGCAGCTTTCACAAAGCCAATGTTGTGAAATTGCACCCGATCAACCGCAACCCTCAAGGCGAACCGAATCCCATGCGCGTCCCCTTCGACACCCTCAAGGCCCAGCTCATCGCCATTTTCACCGCCTGGGGCATGAGCGAGGAACACGCGCGCATCACCGCCGAGCGCATGGGTGCGGCCGACATCCGCGGCATCGATTCGCACGGCGCGACGATGATGCAGCTTTATTCGGAGCAATTCGCCGCGGGCCTGATCAACGTCAAACCGAATATCCGCGTGCTGCGCGAATCACCGGTCACCGCGCTCATCGACGCCGACCATTCGCTCGGTCATGTGCCGGCGACGCGCGGCATGGAACTGGCGATCGCAAAGGCGAAAAAGACCGGGCTTGCCGCGGTCGCGGTCAAGCATTCCAACCACTACGGTTCGGCCGGCGCCTACGCACTGATGGCCGCCGAGGCGGGCCTCGTCGGCATGGCCTTCACCTCGGTGTGGCATGCGGTGGTGGTGCCGACCTTCGCCGCCGAGCCCATGTTCGGCACCAACCCGATCTCGTTCGCCGCACCGGGCAAAAAACACCCGATGTTCTACCTCGACATGGCCACCAGCACCGCGGCGGTGGGCAAGCTCAAGGTAGCCAACCTCAACGGCAAGGCCGTGCCCGAAGGCTGGGCCCTCGATGCCGCGGGCAAGCCTGTCACCGACCCGGCGCTCGCACTGCAAAAGGTGTTGCTCACACCGCTGGGCGCATCGCGCACCATGGGCAGCCACAAGGGCTACGGCCTCGCGGCCATGGTCGAGGTATTGTGCTCGATGATTCCCGGCGCATGGTTTGCCCCCACGCGCGAGGCGCGTCACCCCGGCGAAAAACACAACAACATCGGGCATTTCTTTTTTGCCATGGACCCGGACGCGTTTCGCGACGAGGGTGAATTCGAGGAAGACCTCGATGACATGATCGACGCGCTGCACGCCACACGCCCGGTCGACCCGGCGCAACCGGTGCAGGTTCCGGGCGACCCCGAGCAGGCTGCGATGAAAGACCGTCTCGTCAACGGCGTGCCGGTGCCCGACATGCTCATCGGGCAACTGAAGGCGATCGCCGCCGGTGCCAAGGCACCGTGGCTTATCGGCGCTTGAGCAAAAACCAAGACGCGCGCGACCGACCCAACGCAGCCCCCCGCTTGAGCAAAGACATCGCGACCACGCCGCGCCCCCGGACCCACACGCTCGCTCTTGTCGCCGCCATCGCCGCCGGCGTGATCGGCGGCTGCGCTTTCGCAAAGATGTCGCCGGCCCTGCCCCTGCTCAAACAAGAACTCGGGCTCACGCTGATCCAGGCCGGCTGGCTGGCCTCCGCCTTCAACGCCCTCGCGATGGTGAGCGCCATCGTGTTCGGCGTGCTCTCGGACCGCGCCGGTGCCCTGCGATTCTGCGTTTCCGGTCTGGCCTGCATCGCCATCGGCGGCGTGCTGGGTGCGACCGCGACCGGCGCACCGCTGCTGATCGTCTCGCGCCTCGTAGAGGGCGTCGGCTTTATCGCCATCATTGTGTCGGCGCCCGGACTGATCACGCTGGCGACCGCCCCCGCGCAGCGCGGCGTGGCCTTTGGCTTCTGGTCGAGCTACATGCCTTTTGGCAGTGCCCTGGTCATCGTCCTCTCGCCGCTGCTGCTGGCGCAGCCGGACGGTGGTTGGCGATCGCTGTGGCTGCTGGTGAGCCTCACGGCGCTCGCCGGTGCGGCCTTGCTCGCATCGCAGCGCCGGCATTATGGGGATGGTGGCAGCGGTGACAATGGTGGCAAGGCTGCGGCGCCACGCTCGCTGACACGCGTTCGTTCCTCGCTCTCCCAGCCGGTGCCCTGGCTGCTCGGTATCGTGTTCGCCGCCTACACCACGCAAAACGTGTCCATGCTGATCTGGCTGCCGACCTACCTGCAGGAAGTCGGCCATGTTGCGGCGACCGCCGCGGCGATGCTCACGGCGCTGGCAATTTTCTGCAATTGCTTTGGCAACGTGTTCGGAGGCTGGCTGGTGCAACGCGGCGTGCCGCGCGGGCGCATCATCATCAGCACCTTTTGCATCACCAGCGTGCTCTTTGCCGGCATCTTTGCCACCAGCCTTCCGGACGGCCTGCGCTACGCGCTGGTGCTCGTGTACAACGCCGTCACCGGCATGGTGCCCGCTGCGGCGATTTCCGGCGCCGCACGCTATGCGCGCACGCCCGCCGAAGCCGGGACGCTGCAAGGCCTGGTCATGCAACTGGCCAACGTCGGTATTTTTTCAGGGCCGCCCCTCGTCGCAGCCGTTGTAACCTGGACCGGCTCGTGGGACGCAGCCTTGTGGGTCATGCTCGGATGCGCCTCGATCGGCATCATCGGCGGCATTCTGGTCGGACGCCACGAGCAGGGCGCCGAATCGTCCAGAGCATAGGACCATCTGGGCGCCGGCGTGCCGGGGCACGTCCCTGCCGCAGCGTCGCGCCGCACCGCGGTCAACCGTTCAAGCGCTTAGCCGATAAAGCGGTAAAGCCGCATGGAAACCTTACTTCGCGTAGTACTCGCGCACCGTGTCATCGGCCACGCCTTGCAGGAAGGCGGCGAGCGACGCATCGAGGCCGGCGCGATAACTGTTGCCCGCGGACGAGCGCTTGTAGACGGCGGCATAGGTGACGGCCGCGGCAAGATACGTCCCCATCAGCGTCGGGTGGCGCTTGTCCGGTGCGTATAACTCCAACTCCGGCCGGCGCGCCATGACGTTCGCAAAGGCGAGCCCGGCCGGAATGACCAGCACATCATTGGCATTGCCCGCGATGGTGTATTGCTCGGCCAGTTGCGCCGTCATCTCGGGTTTGTCCTTGTAGGCCCAGGTCATGAACAATACCGGCCGCGCGCCGTTGGCGATGATGACGGCGCTTTGCTTTTTCACCTGCTCGTGGAATACAGGCTTCAATTGCGGGTGGATGGGGCATTGGCTGCAGTCGGCGACGATCACGGCGTCGTACGCCTTGCCCGGCGTGGTAAACACCACCTCGTTACCGGCATCAAAAATATATTTGCCGAGGCCGTTGGGCCGGAAATATGACGCCATGTCGTGCCAGTCCATGCCTGAGCCGCTGATCGTCACCGAGGTGCCGCGCAGCGTCGCCTTCGGGTCGGCCCCGCGCACCAGGGCGATGACATGACTGTGCATGCTGTTGTTGAAGTAAAAAAAACTGTTACCAACCCACAGCATGGACTCGGGCGTGGCGCCCCCTACATCCGAACGCTTCGGTTTGCTCTGTGCGGCGGCGGCGCCGCAAACGCCAAGCGCCATTGCTGCGGCCAGAACATAGCCGGACAGGCGAGTGCTATTTTTTATGACTTAATCCTTTTTGGTTTTATGCGACGCCGCTGGTCCTGCTCGAAGCTGACGGCTTGCAGCCCGATATCCTGACGATGATTCCCTAGTCGCAGCGCACGGTCATGCCGCCGTCAACGACAATTTCTGTCCCGGTGATGAAACGCGCCTCATCCGAGGCGAGAAACAGCGCCGCGTTGGCGGTGTCGCGACCGTCGCCGGCAAAACCGAGCGGAATTCGTTTTTTTCGCTGGCGCAGGATGGCCTCGACATCACCGCCCGCACGCTGGCCGGCGAGGCGCGCCTCGACCATGGGCGTGTGCAACTGGCCCGGCACCACGGTGTTGACGCGTATGCCCTTGGCCGCGTACTGCACCGCGACTACTTTGGACAACTGGATCACCGCCGCCTTGGTCGCAGCGTAGGCCACCTGCGCCGCGCCGGTCCAGCGCAGGCCAGAGGTCGAGGCGATGTTGATGATCGCGCCGCCGCCCTGCGCTTCCATAACCGGCAGCACGTGCTTGCAGCCTAGGAACACGCTTTTCAGGTTGTAATCGATTTGCGCATCCCAGACTTCCTCGGACATTTCGACCGGGCCGCCGGGGGCCGAGCCACCGACGTTATTGACCAGCACGTCTATACGGCCGAATACGGCGAGGCAGTCGGCGACCATGGCTTCGATCGAGGCGCTTACCGTCACATCGCAGGCGTGGGCGACCAGCACGCCTCCGTTCACGTTGACCAGCGCCACCGTTTCATCAAGACGCGATACGTCGCGGTCGCAGGCAAACACCATGGCGCCCTCCTCGGCAAAGCGCACGGCCATCGCGCGGCCGTTGCCCCAACCCGGGCCGACAGAGCCCGCACCGGTGACAATCGCGACCTTGCCCTCCAGACGTCCTCCGGCGCGGTCTCCCGTGTTTCCGCCGATATGTTCGCCCGCTTGTTCGCTCATGACCGCACGTCGCGAAGGTCGACGGGAAAACCGTAAAAGCCGCGCGGATTGTCCACCAGCAGCAATTGGCGGGCGTGCTCGGTCGGTGCGATTTCAGCCAGGATGTCGACGAGCGTGCCGTCATCGGGAATCGCGCGCAGGTTCGGGTGCGGCCAGTCGGTGCCCCAGAACACGCGGTCGGGAAACCCGGCCACCAGTTTGCGCGCAAACGGAATCGAATCGCGCCACGGCGGGTCTTCGCGCGAGTTACGCTCCGAACCGCTGACCTTGACGTAAAAGCGTTCGTCCTCCATCAGCGCCAGCAGCGACTGGAAGGCCGGCTGCGCCACTCCAAGCGACGAATCCATGCGCCCCATGTGGTCGATCACCACCGGCACCGCGCAGCGCTTGAAAAAAGGCGCAAGCTCGTCAACGAGGCTGCTCTCGAAATGCACCTGCAAATGCCAGCCGAGGTCGGCAAGGCGCAGCGACAGCGCAACCACGGCCTCCGGCTGCGCCCCCTTTCCGAGATGTTTCATGAAATTAAAGCGCACGCCGCGAAAGCCCTGCGCATCGAGGCGCCGCAATTCGGCGTCGCTGACTTCGGCGGGCGCGAGCGCGATGCCGCAGTAGTCGCCATTTTTCGCCGCAATCGCGTCGGCCACCACGCTGTTGTCAAAGCCATGGCAGGTGGACTGCACAATGACGCAATGCTCGATGCCCAGCAGCTGGTGCAGCGCAAAGAGTTTTTCCTTGGGCGCATCGGCCGGAACAAAGGGCGCGCCAGGCGCATACGGGAACACCGCGCCAGGACCGAACACATGCACGTGCGTGTCGCACGAACCGGCGGGCAATTGCAGCGCGGGCTTGCTCGGTGCGGCGAGATAAGAAGGTTTGGGATCGTTCATGACAATGCGGGCCGGAACAACTGAAGCGGACCTAGTCCTCCTTGAAGCCGATGGCCTTGATGATGCCACCCCAGCGCGCCTGCTCTGCGGCGAGAAAGCTTGCGTATTCTTCGAGCGTGGTCGGCGAGGGAATGCCGCTCACCTTGGCGAACTGCTCCACCAGGGCCGGCGACTTGAGCCCGGCGAGGGCCGCGGCGTTGAGGCGCTTGATGATATCGGGCGGGGTGCCGCCCGGCGCCACCAGGCCGTACCAGTTGTCGGAGATCACACGCGGGAACTTCACCTCGGCGGTGGTCGGCACATCGGGCAGCGCGTCGATGCGTTTTGCGGTGGTCAGGGCCACCGCCTTCAACTTGCCCGACTTGATGTGCGGCAGCACCACCGGAATATCAAAGAAACCGAGTTGCACCTGGCCGCCAAGCAGGTCGGTGACCGCCGGTGCCGCGCCCTTGTAGGCCACATGCACGATGTCTATGCCGGCCTCGGCCTTGAGCAGTTCACCGGCGAGATGGGTGATGCCGCCGGCACCGGCCGAACCGTAATTGAGCTTGCCCGGATTGGCCTTGGCGTAAGCGATGAGTTCGGCGAAGGTATTCACCGGAACCGAAGGGTGCACGACGATCGCCTCGGGCACACGCACCACCACCGAGATCAGCGCGAGATCCTTGTTCGGGTTGTAAGGCATCTTGGTCAGCGCAAAGGGCGCCATCGCCACCGAGCCCTGGTTGTTAAAGCCCAGCGTGTAGCCGTCGGGCGCAGCCTTGGCCACCGCGTCCATGCCCAGCACGCCACCAACCCCGCCCTTGTTCTCGACCACCACCGGCTGCCCGAGCTGCGCTGACAAAGCCTGCGCCATGGCGCGTCCGAAAATGTCCGCGGGGCCGCCTGCCGGAAAACCGATGATCAGGCGCAGCGGCTTGTTCGGATACGCCTGTGCCTGCGCCGGGATCGAAGCAACTGCCAGCACGAAGCCGGCGAGGACATGGGTGAGCAATCGTGTGATGCCGGACATCAGTCTTCTCCTTTGAATGCACTACGCAATGTTGCTGCAGCCCCGCGCACTGGTCGCGCATTGGCCGCGATTGTCTTAGGTTGCCTGAGGTTGCCTGAGATTTTCTGCATTTTTCTGCGGCATATCGACGGTGTGTTCCGCTTCTTGTTTTTATCGTGTCGCCGGTTTTTATCGTGTCTCCGCAAACCGGGCCACCCCGCCACTTTAGACCTTACCGGCTGCGCGCGCTTTTGTTCCGAGCGGCGCGTGACCCGAAGCACCGGGCACTGCCCCGCTACTTTTGCCGCGGGATCGCCAGGAACTCCGCCAGCGGCATGCCACCGGCGATCTTGGCGAGGCGCGCCTCCTCCGATTGTTCGAGGCGCTGCGCCGTCGCCAGGACCTCGGCGGCGCGCGCGCGCGGTACAAAGCACACACCCACCTCGTCGGCGATGACCAGGTCCCCCGGATACACCGTCACACCGGCCACCACGACCGGCACGTTGATGCCGACCGTCTCGATGCGCCACTTGCCGGTGGCCGGACTGACGCTCGATGACCACACCGGGTAACCGATATGCCGCGAATGATCGATGTCGCGCACGCCGCCATCCACAATCGCACCGGCCTCGCCCTGGCGCTTGCCTATCGAGGCCGAAATGCCGCCCATGCTGGAAATATTCGCCACGCCCTGTATCACCAGGATGTCGCCGGGTTCGGCGAGGTTGTGCGCCTCGATTTCACCCAGGTGCGAGACGTTGCGCTCGACCGCCTCGGGCACGGTCTTGTCGAGCTTGCGGTTGAGTACGGTGAGCGCCTGCGCCACCACGCGCGCCGCCGGGTCGGTGGGCCGCAGCGTCGAGCCGGGCACGGCGCCTGTGACACCGCAATAATCCATTGCATCCGAGGTTGTGCCGGTCAGGTCACCCAGCGCGCGAAAGCCGGCGAGCAGCGTATCCGGCAATCTTTCAAGTTCGAGGCGGCCGAATGCGGCGGCGGGCAATTTGCCCAGTGTGGTTTTCGCAGTCATCACGTTTCCCGGCTGGATGGAACAAGGATAGGGCGCCAGGAACAGCCGGCGCGCAGCGCGCCACTATATACCGGCGGACCTCGTCATGGCCTGTCCGGAACACGGCCACGCTGGCGCGCCGTGCGGGCAGCCGATGCACAGAGTCAATACGAAATCGTCGCCACCACGGTATCGGCATAGGTGCCCGCTGGAACGGTCTGGCCGCCCGGTATGCGCGCCCAGATTGCCTGTGTCTTGTCCTTGTTACCGCTGATGGTGAGCGTGACGCTGCCTGGGGTGCCGTCGCCCAGCACCCGGGTGCGCGCGGCATCGGCATACAGGTTGTAAATCAGCACGGCGTTGCCGCCGCCCAGCGTCATGCGCCGTCCGGCCGCATAACTCGCGCCCTGGCCCGCTCCCTTGCCCAGGCTCAGCTTCGCGGAAAACGACCCGTCGCAATGAATGCTCAGGGTCCCGCTTGTATCGGCCGTCGCCGCTGCCGGATCGTAAACACCAAAGGCCACGGCGGCGCCGGTGATGGTGCAGGTCTTGGCCTGCGCGTTGGACGCGATAAACAACTGCGCGACCATCAGCAGCAGGGCCAGCCTGATGCGGCCGGCGCTCATTGGACGCTCCGGCAGTGCGACGGCGGCAGGAAGGGCGACGGCACGCCCCCCTCGGGCAGGTCGACGATGAACTCGCAGACAGGACCCGCATCAGGCCGCGCGATGACACGATTGCCCTGCACCGCGGGCAGGTCGACGAACACCTCGCCGCGCTTTCCCGACACGAAACTCTGGTCCGAGCCGACGATCTCCACGGTGGTCCAGGGCGGCAGCAGCTCGCCGTCGGCCTGCACGATGGTGAGGGTCGCGCTGCGTATCCGGCGTATGGCGAAATCAACAATGACGCCGCCGCGACTGCGCGGTACGACGATCTTTTCGATCTCCCCCACCTCGGCTTCCACCGGCAGCTTGAGCGGGTCGATGCCAATGCGATTGGGCTGGTAGGGATGCAGGTTCACCACCACGGCGCGCCCGGCCGCGTTGGTGCGCGCGACCTCCTGGTTTTCGAGCGAGACCGGAACGCCGGCAAAGCCCGCGGTATCGACGACGGCAAAGCCTTCGTTGAGACCTCTCGAAAAATACACATCGCCGCCAAGCGCGGCGACACCGCCGGCGGCGTTGAGCCTTGTGCTGAAGTCACTTTTCACCTTAACCACCTCGGCCTGCAGGCTGGCGAAAGACGTGTTGCGCGTGACCGAGGCCTCCTGTCGTTCGCTGGTGCCACCGTTGAGCGACGCGAGCCGGTAGCCGTAGCCCTCGCCACGCGGCGTGGCCTTCTGGAAATCGGTATAGAGCGTCGCCCCGCCCGCCTGGCTGCTAAGAGTGCTGCTGCCGACATGCTTGGTGTCGAACATCACCGAGATCGTCAGCGAGGCGGTCGTGCCACCGCTGCCTGACAAGGGTTTCAATAAGGTGAACGATGCGAATACGCCCTCGGCCAGCGGCTGCGCGTAGCTGAGGTTCACGAGGCGCGTCATCTCCTCGCCCTGGTTCATGCGCCGCAGATAGTTTGCCGAAAACGTGCCGCTACCCACCGGCGCGCTGACTTGGACGGCGCCAATCTGCCGCGGCAGGTGCAGCGGGTCGCTGCCCAGTTGCCGGAAGTCGACACTGTTCAATTGCAGCCGCGCATTGGCCGACCAGCGCCGCCCGAAATAGCTGTACACCGCACTTGCCATGGTTCCCGAGGCCAGCCCGTTGGCGCGACTCAATGCCAGCGACGACTCCACCACGCTGCTCGCCTCGGGCAGGGCGATCGCCACCGAGGCGCCACCGGCTGCCAGATCCTTTTGCACCTCGAGCCGCCCCTCTGCAGTCAGCCTGCCGTTGAGACCACGGCGATAGGTCGCGGTGGCAAAGCTGTCACTGTAGTCGTTGTTCTTGATGCCGTAGTTATCGCGCAGACGGCCGATTTCATAAGACTCGTCATAGACGCCCTCGCGCAGCAAGGTGGGGCTGGAAAAAAACGGCTGTGAAATGATTTGTTCGCGGCCGAGCAGGTCGGTGACCACCAGCTCGACCTCGCCCTTGCCGGTAATGAGCGGCAGGTTCTGCAACAAAAAGGGCCCGGCGCTGACCTGTTGCCGCGTACGCAGCGCATTGTTGACATACACATCCACGGTCGAGGGCAGCAAGGCCTTGCCCGAAACGCTGGGCATGGCGTAGGTGATGAAATCGGGACGGATGGCAAAGTTGGTGCCGTACTGCACGCCGCCGAACAGCACACCGCGCCCCCAGGTGCCCGTATGGTTAAAGCTGTCGCCCACGCGCAGCGTCTTGATCTTGTCGATGCGGTCGGTCTGCCAGGTGGTCATCAGGCGCGCGTTCGTCACCGTGCCGGTGGTGAAACTGCTGGTAAGCAGGCCCTTGCCGCCGAACAAGGCCACATCAAGCAGGGCCTGCCCGGTGCTGACCGACGGACTGTGCGTCACCGCCACATCGTAGTTAAGGTAACCGCCCGGCGTATAGGGCGCGACCTTGCCCGCCACGGCCGACCCGGCCGCACCGATATTGATGCGATTGGGAAGGAAGGCATCCGGGGCGGCGCTGATCTGCAGTTCGGCGGTGGCCTCTATCCATTTGTATGTAAGCCCGCGAATGCGCGACAAGTCAAAATGCAGGCTGCCGTCGGCGGCTGCAAACGGCGTGCCGCCCGGCCTAAGGTTCCAGTCGGACAAAAACAAAGCCGGTGCGAAAAGATGTCCGGCCTTGTCCTTGAGGAACATCGCGCCCAGGCCGGTGGGGTTCCCGTTGATGGTCACCGCCAGCAACACCGTCTCATGCGCGTCGCTCGCCGCCGCCGGGGGGGCTGGCAATTGCGAAACGACAAACGCAGCGGGCGGCAGCGATTGCGCTGCCGCCCCTGGAGCCGTCATCAAGTTCGGCACCAAACCGGATGTCACGACCCATATTACCGCGCGAATCCCGCCGTTCTTACTGGCATGTGTTCTTGACATCGGAGGTGAACGATCCCTGGTCGGTGAGCGCCGTTACCAGGAGGTTCTTGCCTGCGGTGCGCGGGGCGACCTGGGCCAGTTGGAGATTTTTCTGCGCAGTGGGCAGCAGGTAATCGAAGGTATCGGCGCGTCCGATGAGTTGCTTGCCGGGCATTTCTTCCAGCGTCACATCGCGCAGCAGCGCGTGCACGTTGCCGATATTGGTCACGCGCAGGTTTGCACCGCCGCCCACGCAATCGAGCGCGACATCAAGGCCGGGCTTGGCCGCCGCGCGCGGCGCGACAAACACCGGCAGGTCGTGGCGCACAACCAGGCGCGCACCGGTGACGGTGGTCGACAGGGGCGGCGGCACTTCCTCGACCAGCAGGCGGTAGGTGCCTTCGCGGTCCGAAGGGGGGGCGCCGCGCAGGCCGATGCGCACAATCTGTTGCGCACCCGGCGCGAGGCGGAAGGTCACCGGCGTGATGACAAGGTCCTGTGACTGCGTGTAAACGTCGGTCTGGCCTTCAAGCGTCCATTTGTTCAACGTCACCTGCATCACCGAGTCTTCCGGGCCCGTGTTGTGCACGGTCAGCACCGCGACTTTCGCGCCCTCGGACAAATTGATGCGCACCGGGGTGAGCTGTATCGAGCCGGCCTGGCAGTTCGCCGCGGCGATAAGCATTACCGCGCCCTGCAGCGCGCGCCGCATGTTTTTAGAAAGCGTATTGAAGGGGGTTTTCATGTGTGGGCTCAGTAAGTGACGGTAACGTTGATGACGTCGGTATAGGCGCCGGCCGGAACGGTCTGCCCGGAGAAAATCCGGCCGTAAGCGGGAATCAGGTCCGCTGCACCGGTACCGGTTCTGGTCACCGCCCCCGCACCCGTGGTGGTGTCGCCCCAAACCGTAGTGCGCGTAGCGTCGCTGTAGACGGTGTAATTAAGCGGGTTCGTACCCGAGAGCATGCGGCGGACCGCCGTCGTGGCGGTCGTACCACCGGCGCCCTTGTCGAGCGCGACGGTGTAGCTCGATCCCGTCGTGCAATTAACCGAAACCGTTCCCGCCGCATCGATATTGCCGGCTTGGATGGCCGCGCTGGTCGCGCTGGGAAAAGCCAGGGTCGACGTGGCGACCACGCAGCTCGACGAAACGGTCGCCGTCACATTCATGATGCCCGTCGCGGTGGCGGCAAGCGCCGATTGCCCGACGCCGAACGCACCGGCCGCAAGGGCCAATCCCATTGCCAGGCGCAGTGCGCCCAGGGTGTTTTGTTTGAAACGTATATGCCTGTTCATGAGCCGGTTCCCCAGAGTGTCGTAAATCAAGACGGGTACCGCGGTACGCGATACGATCCCCTTGTGCCAGCAGGGATACTCTGTGAACGCGATGGGGCAATCTGTGCGCTTCCACACATAGCCCCTACGGGCGCGGTTTGACAAGGGGGCCGTGCCGGCCGGAATGTACTGCCCAACAAGGGGTGAGCTGGAGAGCCGCACCAGCCGGCCATTTCAAGCCATTAGTGCGTGATCAGTCGACCTGCGCGCCCGTGGCCTTGATCACCGGCGCCCAGCGTGCGTTCTCGGCCTTGAGCGCCGTGGCGAATTCAGCCGCGCTGCTGCCGGCCGCAACCAGGCCGTTGGCCTGGTATTGCTCGCGCACCGCCATCACCGCCTCGCGCACATCGGCCTCGAGTTTTTTCAGGATTGCCGGCGGCGTACCGCGCGGCGCCAGCAGGCCGGTGCCGCCGCCGACTTCAAAACCGGGCACGCCCGACTCGGCCACCGTCGGGATTTCCGGCGCCGCCGGCAGGCGCGCGCTAGAGGTCACCGCAATCGCGCGCAGCTTGCCGCTTTTTAAAAACGGCAGGATCAGCGGCGCATTCTGGAACGACAACTCGAACTGCCCGGCGACCAGTTCGGTGGTCATTTGCGCGCTCGACTTGTAAGGCACGTGCTGCATGTCCACACCGGCCATGCTGTTGAACAGTTCACCCGACAGGTGTTGCGACGAACCGATGCCCGGAGAGCCGTAACGCAGCTTGCCCGGATTGGCCTTGGCGTAGGCGATGAGTTCGCGCACGTTCCTGATCGGCACACCCGGATACACGGCAAGAATATTGGGCGTGTGCGCCACCTGCGACACCGCATCAAAGTCGCGCAGGATGTCGTAGGTAAGCTTGGGGTAGAGCGCGCGATTAAAGTAAAGCGGCCCTGCCGAGGCAAGCAGCAGCGTGTACCCGTCCGGGGCCGCCTTGGCAACGCGCTCGGCGGCGATGTTGCCGCCGGCACCGGCCGCATTCTCGATGACCCAGACATAGCCGTGACGCTCGGCCATGACCTGCGAAAACAGCCGTGCCTGGATGTCGGGCGAACTGCCTGCGGATGAAGACACCACCAGCTTGATCGGCTTGGACGGATAGGCCTGGGCGCGTGCGGCACCGGACCACGACAGCGCGAACACGACGAGCGCGCCGCAAAGTGCCCGCCCGTATTGACTCCGACCAAACTTGTGCCCGCCCATGCCGCGTCCCCGATAGTGATCAGCGGCCGTACCGACCGCGTCGGCTGATGGTAAGGCCGCACCCCGGCCGGTGCAATGCGCGCACGGCGGCAGTGCGTAGATTGCGCGCACAACTCAGGTGGAAACCTCCGGAAACCCGCGCCAGGGGCGGGCTTCCAGCCTGTCACCGCCATTTCACGGACAAAAAAAACCCCCGCACGAAGGCGGGGGTTTTGGTGAAGCGGTGCTGCGGATCAGCGCTTGCGGCCGGCCGTCGTGTACAAGTCGCCCACCGGCACGACACGGCCGTGCAGCGGAAGGATCGTCGCCACATCGAGCTTGAGGCGCTCGATGTTGTCGATGAGGTTGACGTTGTTGGCGTTCGGCGTGGCCGGCGCCGGCGCGTTGGGAGGCAGCGGGGTGTAGGCATCGGCCTCGACCAGCAGCTTTTCCTTGGGCAGGTAAACCATCAGGAAGGTGTCGTTGTGCACGCCGCTCTTGATGCGATGGATCTCGATGGTGCGCGTGGCATCCTTGATTTCCATCTTTTCGCCAACCGTGACGATCTTGGCGGTCTTTTTCGACTTGGCCAGCATGTCGGGTGCAATCGTGCTCTTCGCCGCGAAGTTCTTGGCAAAGTAGGCCTTGTTGCCCTCCTGCGTCACGATCGTCAGGCCGGATGCAACCGCGGTGCGCAGGCCGCCTGCGTGGTCAAAGTGATTGTGCGAGTTGATGAGCGTGCGCACCGGCTTGCCGGGAACAAGCTTTTTTACCGCCTCGATCACCGGGCCGCTGCGACCGTCATTGAGCGGGGATTCGACCAGCACCATGTGGTCTTTCATCTCGATGGCCACGCTATTGTGCGAACCACCGGCGATGTGCCACACGCCCTCGGCCGCCTTGTCGGTGGTGACGCGCTCGGCGTACTTGCTCACCGCCTCGGGCACGCTGATGTCGGCGTCTGCGCCGGGTTGCACTTCCTTGACCGCAACCTCGAGCACCGGGAAGCCACCCTGCGACTGCGCCACGCGCGACGGGAAGCGGGTGCCGCGCACGTCGATGTAGTTGTCGTAGGTGGTGACCGCGGACACTTCGCCCAGCACCGGATCGGGCAGGCGCGACTCGATGCGCTCGACCAGGAACTGCTCGTTGATGTACGCGGTGGCGACGAACTTGCCCGGCTCGGTGAACTTCACCGCGGCCAGCGACTTGCCGCCCTTGGTTGAAAAGCTCACCGTGGCCTTGTTCTTCATGGCCGCCTTGATCACGCCGTGCGGGGTGATCCACAACTGGTGCACGCGGTCGGCGATAAAGCGCGGTCCGGGCTGGGCGTTGGTACCGGCCATGTTCCAGGCGAGGTCGCCGCTGACGAACTGGTCGTTGCGCTGCTGGCCCGCAAGCGGGTATCCGCCGCCGCCCGTGGGTTCGGCGCGGCTCAGGGTGATTTCCTCGCGCATCGAGCCGGTGTCGTAATTGATCGTGCGGATCATGCTGTGCACGGTGATCTTGGGCCAGGCCTTGCCCGGGGCAAACGCCTGCCCGTAGGTGTAACCCGTGCCTTCGGCAACGTAACGGATGGTCTTCGGCTCGCCCATGGCCGCGGCGGCGCGCTTGAGTACGGCATCGGCATCTTCTGCGAGCACGGCGGCAGGCACAAAGCCCAGCGCAGAACCGGCAAACGCCAGTCGCGAAATAAAGTGCTTGTTCATCGTCATCTCCCTATCGTCACAGGTTACAGGTTACAGGTTACAAAGGTTACAAAGGTTCCAAAGTTACGGGTTGCAAAAGATTTCACAGAAGACAGTCCCAAAACCCCGTTGATCGATCACCGGGTAAGCCGACGCATCAGCGTGTAAACACCGGCAAAGCACAATTCTATTCCCGTCGGGGGCTACTATGCCTGCTCATCGGCAATGGTTTAGGTCGCAGGCCCCGGTTTAAACCCCGCCTGCCCCGGTCACCGCCGCCTCGGCCGGCACCGGCACGCGCAGGGTTTTCTTGCGCTCCAGGGACGCGTTTTCGCGAAACTGCTTTTCCCAGAAAAACACGTCGGCGGGCCCCGCCCCGGCCGGCGCCCCGCCGGCGGCAATCGGGCTTTTGGCGCAAATGGCCAGGCCCTCCTCGGTCAGGCGGTAGGTCATGCCGTCGCCCTGCAGCCAGCGCTGCTTTTTCCAGTAATCAATGGCCCGGCCCTTGATGAAAAAATCCACGATGTTGCGCTGCATGTCCACGGCTGCAAGGGGCGCGCTGCTGGGCGCGGCGCCCGACTGCGCGACACGGAAGGCAGCCACGGTATAGGCGCGAATCTCGGCCTGTTTTTCCGGGAATGCCTCGGGAGCGAAAAACTTTACGGGTTGGGTGAGCATGGGGTGCTTTAAAAGGGGGGGAAGGCCTGCGCTACGCGTCAGCCATTCGAGGACACCATTCTAAGCCCCACAGCGTAATCCGGGGACGGGCAAACATACCGCGGGCGCGCTGCATTATGATGAAGGCCGGCCATAGCGCACCCGCGGCCACCGCGCCACAGACACCAGACACCAGACACCC
>CAITSH010000282.1 GCA_903895005.1 uncultured Pseudomonadota bacterium | reverse complement strand
AGAGCATGCCGTTGATCGCGCCATTGATGAGCTTCTTGTCCTGAACGGATTCGACATAACCGCTCTTGATGGCACCGAAGACTTCTGCGAAGGCGCGCAACTCCTCGACCGGCAGCGACAGCCGCCCCGGTTCGCGCTGGGCTTCAGCCGAAAAATTGAGTGAGAGCATCACGCCGGCCAGCAGGCCGATCACAACGAGCCCCACGGATTTCATTTTGTTGCGCATTTCAATGCTCCGATATTTGAATCGTCCGGGGGGCTCCGTATGGGAACCCGCAACCCGGATAACGCATCCAGCCATTTACTGTTTACCCGCTTTGCGACCGGCTTGAACGCCCGAATACGGCGCTTTATCGGTCTAATTCACCACTGCTTCAGAGCACTACTTCAATGACACCCAGGAAAGTGGGTCAAAGGTGCGTCCCTGATGGCGGATCTCAAAGTATAAACCCGATTCTGGGCTGCCGCCGCTCGCTCCCACTGTCGCCACCGTATCACCGGTTTTGACCTGATCCCCGACCTGCTTGAGGGTTGCCTCGTTATTGCCGTAAATGGTCAGGTACCCCTGTCCGTGATCCAGGATCAGCAGGTTGCCGAACCCGCGCATCCATTCCGAGAACACCACCCTGCCCGGGGCCACTGCCCGCACTTCCTGCCCGGTTTCGGTGCGAATGAACACGCCCTTCCAGTTAGGGCCACCGCCAGCCCTGGAAGTTCCGTAGCGATTTGAAACTTCCCCGCGCACCGGTAGCCGCAAGGCCCCTTTCAGCTTGGCAAACACGCCTTCTCCCGTGTTTGTTCCGGCCTCCGGCAGTCTTTCGTTACGTCGTCCCGGATTGGTCGGTGTGGCGATCACCTTGGCGATTTCCTCGACCAGACGGGTCAGTCGCGCCTCGTTGCGCTCGAGGGACTTGACTTCGCGTCGCTGCGCCTTGATCTGGCCCTGGATGCTCGAGAGCAGTTTGCGCCGGTCGGCCTGGCGCACGACGAGCGCGCGCCTTTCGTCGCGCTGGCGCGACTCGAGTTCGGCCAGTTCGCGCGTTTTGGTACGCGTTTGTTCCTCCAGGTCGCGCAGTTGGGCGATGCCCGAGTGCAGTGCGCGCACGAACTGCGCCTGGGCGCGCGAGATGTAGCTGAAATAGTGCAGTTCGCGCGCAGTCAGGTTCGGGTCGGCCCCCGATAGCGCAAGGCGCAAGAAACCCTGCTCGCCTCCCTGGTAGCGCGCCGCCAGCAGTCGTCCCAGGCGCGCCTGGCTGGCACTGAGGTCGCCCTCCTGCTGGCCGCGCTTTGCGGCGATCTCGCGCAGCGCGCCGCGCGCCGTCTGCTGCTCTTCACCCAGTTCGCGCAGCGCGCGATTGGCATCCGATATGGCTTTTTCCGATTCGCGCAGCTGGTCGCTCGCCTCGCCCTTGACGCCCTCGGCGCTGGCGATGTCCTGGCGCAGCTTGTCGATACGGCCGCGCAGGTTTTGCAGGTCCTCTTTTTCGCCTGAGGCCTGCGCCAGCGCCGGTGCGGCGGGGAAGGCGAGGCCAGGCGTTATCAGGGCAACGAAGGTTACGAAGATAACGAAATTGACCGAGGTAATCAGGGTGCGGGGCCCCGCGGTGAACGGGTTTCGCAGCGCGTGTGCCTGCCGCGCGCTGCGGGGCGCCTTCATGACCGAAGCGGCGGCCTGCGGCGTACTACCCCCGCGCCCTGGCCTGTTCGGCGACGGCCTTGGCCTTTGCTTCGGCCTCGGCTGCATCCCCGAGGAAGTAGTGGCGCAGCGGCTTGAGGCTGTCGTCGAGTTCGTACACCAGCGGCACGCCGGTCGGAATGTTCAGTCCGACGATGTCGGCGTCGCTGATGTTGTCCAGGTATTTGACCAACGCACGCAGTGAGTTGCCGTGCGCTGCGATCAGCACCTGTTCGCCGGCGAGGACGCGCGGTGCGATGGTTTTCTCCCAATACGGAAGGAAACGGTTCACGGTGTCTTTGAGGCATTCGGTCAGGGGCAGCTCGGCTGCGCCCAGGCCGGCGTAACGCACATCTTGCGCGGGGCTGCGGGCGTCGCCCGGCTCGAGCGCCGGCGGCGGCACGTCGTAGCTGCGGCGCCAGGCCAGTACCTGGGCTTCGCCGAATTTTGCGGCCGTTTCGGCCTTGTTGAGTCCTTGCAATGCGCCGTAGTGGCGCTCGTTGAGGCGCCAGGTGTGGTGCACCGGCAGCCACATGCGGTCCATTTCCTCTAGCGCCAGCCAAAGCGTCTTGATGGCGCGTTTGAGCATTGAGGTGTGGGCCACGTCAAAGGCGAAGCCGGCCTGTTTCATCAGGCGTCCCGCCTGACGTGCTTCTTCCACGCCTTTTTCGGTCAGGTCGACATCGGTCCAGCCGGTAAAGCGGTTTTCACGGTTCCAGGTCGACTCGCCATGGCGCAGCAATACGATTTTTTTCATGGGAAGGAGTTTTGTTTTCTATGTGGTTCGGGTGGCATGAAACGCGCCGCGGATACTGCGGTTGGCAACGCCGCATATAATAACGGATTGGCGATGCTGGGCCTTGCCGGAAACAGCGCGCCTAACCACCGGGACGGCCTTGAACGAAGACATTTTCGAGTTGCTCGGCAAACAGGAGCAGATTGAGCAGGCGGCGCGGGCGATGAAGTCGATTGCGCATCCGCTGCGGCTGAAAATCCTGTGCCTGGTCGCTGATGAGGAAATGAGCGTGCAGGACATCGTGGGCGCTGTGGGAACGTCGCAAAGCAACATCTCGCAGCATTTGGCGATCCTGCGCGAGAAGGGCGTTTTGAAGGCGCGCAAGGACGCCAATCGGGTGTTTTACCGAATAGGCGACGAACGCACGCTTGAGCTGGTGGGCATCATGCGCCAGGTGTTTTGCGGCGTGGCGCCAAAAGTGTGAGGTTTGGGCGTTGACGGGCGGGTGTGCCCGGAACGGTTTTGTTGGGCTCCCATCCGGGGGCATTGGTCAGGAATCAGGCAAAAGAACAGGAGTGCAATTTGAAGTTTTTCCAGGATACCCAGAACCTGCTGCTGATGGCCGTCGCGTTTGTCAGCGGCATGATGCTGCTTTGGCCCTACATCAAGCGCGGCTCGGGCGGGCCGTGGGTCAGCACCCTGCAGGCGACCTTGATGATCAACAAGGAAGACGGACAGGTGGTCGACGTGCGCGAAGCCGAGGATTTCGCCAAGGGCCACGTGCTCAACGCCCACAATATCCCGCTGTCACAGCTTGAAAAGCGCATCGGTGAGCTGTCCAAGTTCAAGGACAAGCCGGTCATCGTGCACTGCGAGTCGGGCGGGCGATCCAGCGCCGCGATGGAACTGCTCAAGAAGAATGGTTTTTCCAGGGTATTCAACCTCAACGGTGGCATCGGTGCGTGGCATCAGGCCGGGTTGCCGTTGGAGAAATAGATTTTTAATGGATTTATCGCAGGAGACCGCATTGAGTAAGGTAAGGATGTACAGCACCGCAGTTTGCCCTTTTTGCGTGCGCGCGGAGGCCTTGCTAAAGGCGAGGGGCGTGACAGAAATTGAGCAGTTGCGCATCGATCTTGACCCGCAACTGCGTGATGAGATGATGGAAAAAACCGGCCGCCGCACCGTGCCGCAGATTTACATCGGCGAAACGCATGTCGGCGGCTGCGACGACCTGATGGCGCTCGATCGCGCCGGCGGCCTGCAGCCGCTGCTGGCGGGCTGATCCGGCCCCGGCGAACGCGGCCCGACCGGGCACCCCCACAGTAATCAACCAGGAGCAAGAGGCATGAGCGAAGAACAACAAGCGGTCTTCAGCATCGAAAAAATTTACGTCAAGGACTTGTCGGTCGAGTCGCCCAACTCCCCCCAGGCCTTCCTGCAGCCGGAAACCCCCGAGGTTGAAGTGCAGCTGCAGACGGCCGCCAACGCCGTGGCCGAGGGATTGTTCGAGGTGGTCCTGACCGTCACCGTGACCGCGCGCTCGTCGGGACGCACGATTTTTCTGGTCGAAGCGTCGCAAGCAGGGTTGTTCCAGATTCGCGGCGTGCCCGAAGGTGACCTTGAGCCCATTCTGGCCACCGCCTGCCCCAACATCCTCTTTCCGTATGCGCGTGAAACCGTGTCCGACACCGTCAACCGCGCCGGCTTTCCGCCGGTGCTGCTGGCGCCGGTGAATTTCGATGCGCTCTACCAGCAGCGCACCCAGGCCCAGGAAGAATCGCGCATCGAGATCGCGCACTGATGAACCGGCTCCGTGCCTGGCTGTTCGTGCTCGCGTGCCCGGTGGCCGCCGGGTTCACGCCGGTCGCATCCCAGGCCGCCGATTTTCGCTCGATCGCCGATAGCGCGGCGGTGATGTACGACGCCCCTTCGGCACGCGCCACCAAGCAATTCGTCATTTCCAAATTCACCCCGGTGGAAGTGGTGGTCAACCTCGACCAGTGGGTCAAGGTTCGCGACCAGGCGGGAGATCTCGCCTGGGTGGAGAAAAAAGCGCTGTCCGAGCAGCGCACCGTGGTGGTGACGGCGCCGGTTGCGGAACTGCGCGCCAGTGCCGCCGAGCAGGCGCCGGTGGTGTTTCGTGCCCAGCACGGCGTGGCACTTGAGCTCGCGGAGCTCACCGGTGGCGGCTGGGTCAGGCTGCGTCATCGTGACGGACAGGTTGGTTACGCGCGCGCGAACCAGGTCTGGGGTCTCTGACCCCTGAATTTGCGGCCATCCCCGTGGTCAACGTCCGGACTGTAAATTGAATATCGCCATCCTCGGAGCAGGGGCCTGGGGCACGGCGCTTTCCATGGCTTTGTCGGCGCGCCATGCGGTCTCGCTGTGGGCCCGCGATGCGGCGCAGGCCGGAGCGATGGCCTCCTCGCGCCGCAACAGCCGTTACCTTGCCGACATCGACATTCCGGCCGCAGTCCGGATCAGCGCCGATGCGCAGGCCGTCCTCGCCGGCGCGCAACTTGCGCTGGTCGTAACGCCCGTCTCCGGCCTGCGCGCCGCACTTGCCTTGCTGCCACCGGCCCTGCCCGTACTCTGGGCGTGCAAGGGCTTTGAGGGCGGCACGAGCAAATTGCCCCACCAGGTGGTCGAAGAAGTGCGCGGCGGCGCACCCTGCGGCGCCCTGTCGGGGCCGAGTTTCGCCCTCGAAGTGGCGCGCGGCCTTCCCACCGCGCTGACCCTGGCTTCTCGCGACGCGGTTTTCGCAAAGGCCATTGCGCGTGAGCTGCACCAGCCCACCCTGCGTGTGTATTACAGCGACGACCTCGTCGGCGTTGAAATCGGCGGCGCGGTGAAGAATGTCATGGCCATTGCCACCGGCATTGCCGACGGGCTTGGCCTCGGTATGAACGCGCGTGCCGCTTTGATCACGCGCGGCCTCGCCGAGCTGACGCGATTGGGCGTGCGTATGGGGGGGCGCCCCGAGACCTTCATGGGTCTTGCCGGTGCCGGGGATCTGATTCTTACCTGTACCGGCGATTTGTCGCGCAACCGGCGCACCGGCCTGTTGCTCGCTGCCGGGAAAAAGCTTGATGACATCCTGCGTGAACTCGGGCATGTCGCCGAAGGAGTGCATACGGCACGCGAACTGGAACAATTCGCCGCGGGTCTTGGCGTGGACATGCCGATTACGCACGCCGTCTGCGGCGTGCTGTTTCACGGTGTGTCGCCGCGCGATGCCGTCGGACAGTTGTTGGCGCGCGATCCGCGCAGCGAGGCCTGAATTTTCCTGCCGATTCGATCGCGCGCTTAGCTGCCGCCGGCAAAGCCGAGCTGCCGCCAGGCCTCGTAAACAGTCACCGCCACTGCATTGGAAAGGTTGAGGCTGCGATTGCCCGGGCGCAGCGGCAGCCTCAGGCGCTGCTCCGGCGCGAAGGTGTCAAGCACCGCGGGCGGCAGGCCGCGGGTTTCCGGGCCAAATACCATCACATCGTTTTCGCGCCAGGCCACGTCGCTTGGCCGCTGCGTGCCGCGCGTGGTGAGGGCAAACAAGCGCCGGCCCTCAAGCTGCGCGAGGCAGCTCGCCCAGTCCTTGTGCACGTGCATGTCGGCGTGCTCGTGATAGTCGAGGCCGGCGCGCTTGAGTTCCTTGTCGTCAATGCGAAAGCCCAGGGGTTCTACGAGGTGCAGGCGTGCGCCGCTGTTGGCGCACAGCCGGATGACGTTGCCGGTGTTGGGCGGGATCTCCGGCTCGTACAGGACGACGTCTATCATTCTTGCCTGCCGTGGTCGGGGGTGCGCGCCGCAACCCAGTTCTCAACATGGGCCGCCCCGGCCTTTTTGAGCATTCTGGCTACTTCGTCGAGCGTTGCGCCGGTCGTCATCACATCGTCAACGACGGCGACACGCAGCCCGCGCACTTCACGGACGCAGTCGAAGGCCCCGCGCACATTCCTGATCCGCGCCGCATGTGCGAGGCCCGCCTGCGCAGCAGTGTCGCGCACCCGCTGCAGCGCGTGCGGGTCAAAGGGCAGGTCCAGCGAACGGGCGAGCGGACGCGCGATTTCGACGGCCTGGTTGAAGCCGCGCTCGCGCAGCCGGCGCGGGTGCAGCGGCATGGCCAGCACGAGATCGACGCGACCCCGGTCGCCATGAACCGGGCATGGCTGGAACGGGTCGTTGTGCAAACCGCCGGCAGCGGCGATATGCCCGGCACACAGCTTTGCGAAGGCGAGTCGCGCGCCGTACTTGAATGATTGCAGCAGGTGGTCCACCGGGTAGGCGTAGCGCCAGGCGGTGACGCTGCGGTCGTAGTGAGGCGGATGGCTGAGGCAGCGCCCGCAGATGGCGCCCGCGGGGGAGGGGGCGGCGCACTGCGGGCAAAGCACGGCGGCATGGTCGTGCGGCAGTTCGGCGGCGCAGCCGGCGCAAAGCAGTCCGGTGCGGCTCTCAGCGCCACAAAGCAGGCAATCTTGCCCTAGCAAAGCGGATAGCGAATGCCTTATTTTTGTGCTGATGTCGAAAATGATCTGGCCTGAATTTGACAAGCGGATGTCCCTGCAACAAGATGCGCCCACGCTGAAGCAGCATGATCGCGCCCCCAAAAGTGGTCCCGGCGCGGTTTGACAGTTGCCTGCCGGTTGTTTGCCGGTCGTTTGCGCGACGCGTGTATTTCCAATCCCCAACCCGGTTTAGCAATACCGGGATATGTAAAGCAACTGTGACGTGCGAGGGTAGTCGTGAACCAGATGATGGTCAATTTCCATAAGAGCGCCCCGCAAAAGGAACAACGCTGGACGTGCGCCGCGGTTGAATCCCTGCTCGATTTGCCCTTCATGGACCTGGTGTTTCGTGCGCAGAGTGTGCACCGCGAACATTTTGCGCCCAACCGTGTCCAGCTCTCGACCCTGTTGTCGATCAAGACCGGCGGCTGTCCGGAGGATTGCGGCTATTGCCCGCAGTCGGCGCGGCACGAATCGGCGGTGGCCGATGAGCCGATGTTGAGCTGCGAGGATGTGGTGGCCGCCGCATCGATGGCCAAACAAAACGGCGCGACGCGTTTTTGCATGGGTGCGGCCTGGCGCGGCCCCAAGCAAAAAGACCTGGAACCGGTGCTGGCGATGGTACGCGAGGTCAAGGCCCTTGGCCTCGAGACCTGCGCCACCCTGGGCATGCTGCGCGACGGCCAGGCCGAACAGCTGCGCGACGCCGGCCTCGATTACTACAACCACAATCTTGACACCTCTCCGGAGTTCTACGGCGAGGTCATCCATACCCGCGACTATCAGGATCGTCTCGACACGCTCGATCGCGTGCGCGGTGCCGGGCTCAACGTGTGTTGTGGCGGCATCGTCGGCATGGGCGAGTCGCGCGCGGCTCGCGCCGGATTGATTGCGCAGTTGGCGAGCCTGGATCCGCCGCCCGAATCGGTGCCAATCAACAATCTGGTGCAGGTGGAGGGCACGCCGCTCGCTGGCACCGAGTCGCTCGATTGGACCGAGTTCGTGCGCACCATCGCCGCTGCGCGCATCAGCATGCCGGCGAGCTATGTGCGACTCTCGGCCGGGCGCCAGGAAATGCCCGAGGCGATGCAGGCCCTGTGTTTCATGGCTGGCGCCAACTCGATTTTTTACGGCGACAAGCTCCTCACCACCGGCAATCCCGACGCCGCGCGCGATCGCGCGCTGCTCGCCAAACTCGGCATCCAGCCCGAAGAGGCTATCCGGTAACCACCCGGAAAGCCGCCACAGGCGCGGGTTTCCAGACGGCGCCCCAAACGCAGCGGCGCGGCCATGGATGCCGTTACCGTTACACTGCAGGCTATGGACACGCTTTTTTCCGAACTTGATCATGCGCAGGTAAGGTGGCAATTTGCCCGTGCAGCGTCAACCTATTACGGCGCGGCGGTGCTGGCGCGCGAGGTCGAGCGGCGCATGCTTGAGCGGCTCGACTACGTCAAGTTCGCGCCCGGACGCATTCTTGACGCCGGTTGCGGCCCGGGTGCGGGCCTACGCGAACTGGGGCGCCGGTATCCTGCGGCGCAACTGCTTGGTGTTGACGCCGCGCACGCCATGCTGCGCGGTGCCACGCGCGCCGCGACGTTCGCCGAGCGCGCGCGTGCGCTGCTTGGCCGCGGCGGACCGCGCTTTGTCGCTGCGGACATGCGCGCCCTGCCTCTCCCGGATGCCAGTTGCGGCCTGGTATGGTCGAATTTCGGCCTCGCCTTTGCCGGTGAACCGCAGGCGGCGCTGCGCGAGTTCGCGCGCGTGCTCGAACCGGGTGGTCTGTTGATGTTTTCGGCCTACGGGCCAGATACGTTGCGCGAGCTTCGCTGGGCCTTTGCGCAGGCCGACGAGCAGGCCTTTGCGAATGCGCACGTGCATGACTTCACCGATATGCACGACTTGGGCGACATGCTTGCCGGCAATGGCTTCGCCACGCCGGTGATGGACATGGACATGCTCACGCTGACCTACAACGACGTAAACGCGATGGCGCGCGATCTGCGCGCGAGCGGGCAGACCAATGCGCTCGCGTCGCGCCGGCGCGGGCTCACCGGCAAATCGCGCTGGCAGCGCATGGTGGCGGCCTACGAGGGTGCGCGACCGCGCGATGGCGGATCGTTACCGGCCTCTTTTGAGGTTGTATACGGACACGCTTGGAAGGGTGCACCGCGCACCGTGAAGCCGGCCGTTGTCAAGCTCGATCTCCACCGACGTCGCGAGAGTTGAGAGCCATTCTCACCACTCGAAAACTTGCCGGCGCGGGGGCTAGTGTGTTAATTTAGCGAGGTATTTTCAGCGGACAAGCGCGCTAAAAGTCCCCAATGTTTTGGTTTGGGGCGGTCTTGGATGAACGACGGTATGAACGACGACACCCGGCACCCTCAACGCGCCACCCGCTTCAGCATAACGGTCAAACGCAATTGTTCGATTTCCCCACGAGGCTGTCTGCGGCTGCTTGCGACGACGGCCTTGCTTTGCGTCGGCATCGCTGCGGCGTTCGCGTGTTTCGGGGCATGGATGATCCTGCCATTTGCGGGACTTGAAATGCTGGCGCTGACAACGGCGTTTTACCTGGTCGGGCGGCACGCCGCCGACCATGAGCGCATCGAGCTGGAAAATGGAGTATTGACCGTGCAGGTGCACGAGGCTGGACGCAACACTGAACACCGCTTCAACTCCGCCTGGGCCAGATTGGTGGTGGAAGAGGCGCCGAGTAACCTGCGCGTGGCCATCTGCTCGCAGGGCAAGGAACTGGAGATCGGACGCCATCTGGATCGGGGCAGGCGCAACGCCCTGGCGGTCGAACTGCAACAAAGATTAACGAGCTACTAGAAACGAGGCAAGCATGACAAAGAAGGGAATGTTCATCGGAGCGCTCGCGGCGCTTTTCCCGGCGATCGCATCGGCCGCCTACCAAATGAACCTGCAGCCGCCGGTCACGCGCATCGCCGGTGAAATCTACGAGCTGCATTCGCTGATGATGATCATCATCGTGATCGTGTTCCTGCTGGTGTTTTCGGTGATGTTTTATTCCATTTTCAAGCACCGTAAATCGGTCGGCCACAAAGCCGCACAGTTCCATGAAAGCACCACGGTCGAGATCATCTGGACCATCATTCCCTTCGTTATCCTGGTCGGCATGGCCTGGCCGGCGACCAAAACCGTGCTCAGCCTAAAGGACACCTCCAACCCTGATATCACCATTAAGGCCACAGGCTACCAATGGAAATGGGGTTACGACTACATGAAGGGTGAGGGCGAGGGCATTTCCTTCCTCTCGGCGCTGTCGACGCCGCAGGACCAGATCCGCAACGGCGCCCCCAAGAACGAGAACTACCTGCTTGAGGTCGACAACGCGGTGGTTGTGCCGGTGGGCAAGAAGGTGCGTATTCTCACCACAGCCAATGACGTTATTCACGCCTGGTCGGTGCCCGCTTTTGGTGTCAAGCAGGATGCCATTCCCGGTTTCGTGCGTGACACCTGGTTCAAGGCCGACAAGGAGGGCACCTATCGGGGCCAGTGTTCCGAGTTGTGCGGCAAGGAACACGGATTCATGCCCATCGTTGTCAACGTCGTATCGGCCGAGAAGTACAGTGCCTGGGTCGGCGAGCAGAAAAAGCTGATGGCGGCCGCCGCCGATGATCCAAACAAAGCCTGGGATGTGGCCGAACTCAAGACGCGCGGCGAAAAAGTGTTCAACGCCAACTGTGCCGCCTGCCATCAGGCCAACGGCGCGGGCGTCCCCAACGCCTTCCCGTCGCTGGTGAATTCCAAGGTCGTATTGGGCGGTAAGGGCGAGCAGATCGCCATGATTCTGAACGGACGCAAGGGCCAGTTCATGCCCACCTCCGTGATGCCGGCGCAGAACATGCTGTCCGACGTGGACATCGCCGCGGCCATTACCTACAGCCGTAACGCCTGGGGCAACAAGGCTAAGGAAAACATGGTTACCCCCGCCGAAGTCAAGGCCGCCCGCAAGTAAAAAATCAGCAGCAGACGAATCAGCTATCAGGAGAAATACATGAGCGCAGTCATCGACACGCACGGCCACGATAAGCACGGAGACCATGGCGATCACGCCCATCACCCCACCGGTCTGATGCGCTGGGTCACCACCACCAACCACAAGGATATCGGTTCGCTTTACCTCTGGTTCAGCCTGACCATGTTCTTCATCGGCGGTATCCTCGCCCTGGGCATCCGTGCCGAATTGTTCCAGCCGGGCCTGCAACTGTGGAATCCGGAGTTCTTCAACCAGCTCACTACCATGCACGGCGTCATCATGGTGTTCGGTGCGATCATGCCGGCCTTCGTCGGATTTGCGAACTGGCAGATCCCGATGATGATCGGCGCGCCTGACATGGCCTTCGCGCGCATGAACAACTGGAGCTTCTGGCTGCTGCCCCCCGCGGCCATGCTGCTGGTGATTTCGTTTTTTGTGCCGGGGGGGGCCACCGCCGCCGGCTGGACGCTCTATGCGCCGCTGTCGACGCAAATGGGTCCTGGCATGGACCTGGCGATTTTCGCGCTTCACATCATGGGCGCCTCGTCCATCATGGGCTCGATCAACATCGTCACCACCATCATCAACATGCGCGCTCCGGGCATGACGCTGATGAAAATGCCGCTGTTTGTGTGGACCTGGCTGATCACCGCCTACCTGTTGATCGCCGT
>CAITSH010000281.1 GCA_903895005.1 uncultured Pseudomonadota bacterium | reverse complement strand
CGCAAGGGCGGCGGCGCGCCCTACTCGATGGACGCCAACCTGCTGCACATCTCCTACGAGGGCGGCATCCTCGAGGACCCGAATTTCTCCCCGGAAGATTCGATGTGGCGCCTCACCGTTTCGCCTGAAAAAGCGCCGAACAAGCCCGAAGTCATCGAACTCACTTATGTGCGCGGTGACATCACCGCCATCAACGGCAAAAAACTGACGCCGGCCCAGGTGCTGACCGAGCTCAACCGCCTCGGCGGCAAGCACGGCATCGGCCGCCTGGACCTGGTGGAAAACCGCTACGTCGGCATGAAGTCGCGCGGCTGCTATGAAACCCCTGGCGGCACCATCATGTGGAAAGGCCACCGCGCCATCGAGTCCATCACCATGGACCGCGAAGTGCTGGCCTTGAAGGACGACCTGATGCCGCGCTACGCCCGACTGATCTACAACGGCTATTGGTTCAGCCCGGAGCGCAAGCTGCTGCAGGTGCTGATCGACGAGTCGCAAAAACCGGTCAACGGCAAGGTGCGCCTCAAGCTCTACAAGGGCACGCTGATGGTGGTCGGCCGCGAATCCAAGAGCGACTCGCTGTTCGACATGAAAATCTCGACCTTTGACGATGACGGCGGCGCCTACAACCAGGCCGATGCCGACGGCTTCATCAAGCTCAACGCCTTGCGCATGCGTATTGCCGCCAAGGCCGGACGCAAGTAAGGCAGGCAGTTGCTGGAAACCCGCGCCCAGAGCGGGTTTCCAGCATGCAATACAGGGAGGGCCGCATGACACGACCTTGGTTATGGCTCATCGCAGCACTGATGTTGGGCTTGCATGGCGCCGGCGCAAGCGCCCAGGCACCTGCAGCGTCGCCAGAGCAACAACTCATCACCGCCGCCGCCCGAGGCGACAATGCCGCGGTCAAGCGCCTGCTGGCCGATGGGACGAGCATCAAAGCGCGCGACACGCGCGCCCGCACCGCACTGATGGCGGCAACGCAAGGCAACCACGTTGAAACCGCCCGCCTGCTCATCGCCGCCGGCGCGGACGTCAATGCCAAGGACGCGATCGAAGACAGCCCCTACCTTCTGGCCGGCGCCAGCGGCCACCTGGAAATCCTGCGCATGACCCTCGCCGCCGGTGCCGACCTCAAGAGCACCAACCGCTACGGCGGCACCGCGCTCACGCCGGCCTGCCACTACGGCCACGTCGAGACGGTGCGCGAACTGCTAAAGACAAAAATCGACGTCAACCACGTCAACAAGCTTGGCTGGACCGGACTGCTGGAGGCGGTGATTCTTGGTGACGGCGGACGCGCGCACACGGAGATTGTCAGGCTTCTGATTGCCCACGGTGCCAAACCCGACCTCGCCGACCGCGAGGGTGTGAGCCCCCTCGCGCACGCCGAGCGGCGCGGGCAGCGCGAGATCGCGGCCCTGCTGCGCGCTGCCGGCGCACGCTGAGCTGCCAGTACCTGCGCCCCGGGCCACTGCGCCCGCTGGCGTCACCGCGCCGCATCGGACAAAATACCAGCCATGCACATACGCATCCTCTCCGACCTGCACCTCGAAGCCGCGCCTTTTGATCCGCCGCAAACGCCCGCCGACGTGGTGGTGCTCGCAGGCGACATCGCCAACGGCAACGACGGCATCACCTGGGCCCGCAAGCATTTCAGCGTGCCGGTCCTCTACGTCCCGGGCAATCACGAATACTACGAGGGCGAAGTCGGTGCGGTGACCAAGGCCCTGCCCGCCGCCGCGCAAGGCAGCCAGGTTCACATGCTCGACTGCGGTGAATTCATCAGCGGCACGACACGCTTTCTCGGTTGCGCGCTATGGACCGACTTCTCACTGGCATCGCCACCTGAGCGCCGGCGCGTAATCGAGCAAAGCCGCAAGTTCAACCCCGACTACCGGCTCATACGCATGGGCGGGCGCGCCTTTACGCCCGAAGACGGCATCACGCTATGCGTCGAACACAAGGCCTGGCTGACGCGCAAACTGGACGAACCCTTTGAGGGCGACACCGTCGTCATCACCCACTTCGCCCCGCACACCGGCTCCATCGCCCCCGCCTTCGCAGGCCACCCCGCCAACCCCGGCTTCATCGTGCCGATGGACGACTTGATGGGCAAGGCAAAGCTGTGGCTGCACGGGCATACGCATACGGCGTTTGATTACAACGTGAATGGCACACGGGTGGTGTGTAATCCGAGGGGCTATCCGGGGG
>CAITSH010000280.1 GCA_903895005.1 uncultured Pseudomonadota bacterium | reverse complement strand
GGGGATCAGGTGGCCCATGATAACATTTTCCTTGAAGCCGCGTAGGCGGTCGACCCTGCCAAGTGTGGCGGCTTCGGTCAAGACGCGTGTTGTGTCTTGGAAGGATGCTGCGGAGATGAAGCTGTCGGTCTCGAGCGCGGTTTTGGTGATACCAAGAAGAACGGGGCTCGCCTCGGCGGGTTTGCCACCCTTGGCCATGACTTCTTCGTTCTCTTTTTCAAAAGCAAGACGGTCGACTTGATCGCCCCAGAGGAGACTGGTGTCACCCTGCTCGGTGATTTTCACCTTGCGGAGCATCTGACGAACAATGATCTCGATGTGCTTGTCGTTGATTTCGACGCCTTGCAGACGGTAGACCTCCTGCACCTCGTTGAGGAGATGTTCTTGGAGTTCTTGAGGCCCACAGATTTCGAGGATTTCGTGCGGAACCACAGGCCCTTCTGTAAGCTGCTGACCTTTTTTGACGAGGTCACCCTTAAAGACGATGATGTGCTTGTTGAGCGGGATGAGGTGTTCCTCTTCGGCACCAGTGTCGCTATCTTTCACGATGAGGCGGCGCTTGGCGCGCACTGTTCCACCAATTTCGACAATACCGTCGATCTTGGCGATGTCGCAGGCGTCCTTCGGACGGCGGGCTTCAAAAAGTTCAGCAACGCGTGGGAGACCACCGGTGATGTCTTTTGTTTTGCCGATCTTACGCGGTGTTCGAGCGACGCGCTGTCCAGCGGGAACTTTGGCACCTTCCTTGACCTCAATGTGCGCTCCAGCGGGAATCGAGTAGCTGGCGAGAAGGTTTTTGGCCTCGTCAACAACAATGATCTGCGGGTGCAAATCCTCTTTGTGCTCGATAACGACATTGCCACGAACGCCGGTGGATTCGTCGATTTCTTGACGAATGGTGACACCAGGGATCATGTCGCGGAACTCAATGCGACCAGCCTTTTCGGTGATGATCGGGACATTGTAAGGATCCCACTGCACGAGTGTGACACCTTTCTTCACGCTGCTGCCATCGGGAAGCGAGATAACCGAACCCACAACGATGTTGTAGCTTTCGAGTTCGCGACCGTCCTTGGCATGAAGGGTGACCGTGCCGTTTTTGTTAAGAACGACGAAGGTTTTGTCCACAGCTTCCACGACCTTAAGTTCGTTGAAGCGGATGGTTCCGTCGTTTTTGGCTTTGATAATGGGTTGTTTGAACGTCTGGCTCGCGGCGCCGCCGACGTGGAAGGTTCGCATCGTGAGCTGGGTGCCGGGTTCGCCGATCGACTGGGCAGCAATGATGCCAACGGCTTCACCGATCTTGATCATGCCGCCTGTTGCGAGGCTGCGACCGTAGCATTTGATGCAGATTCCGCGAGTGGATTCACAAGTAAGCGCCGAGCGGATTTTGAGTTGCTCGTGGCCAATTTTCTCCAGAGAGGCTGCAGTCTCCTCCTCAACAAGTTGATCTTTCTTGATGACAGGCTTCCCAGTGATCGGATCTTTAACGGTTTCGCAGCTGGTGCGGCCGATGATACGGGTTGAGAGACTGACAACTTCCTCGTCACCTTCGTAGATGGGACGAACAACGATGCCGTTGCCGGTGTGGCAGTCATCGATCGTGATGATGACATCTTGAGCGGCATCAACGAGTTTGCGCGTAAGATATCCGGAGTCAGCTGTTTTGAGAGCCGTATCGGCCAAACCTTTGCGGGCACCGTGTGCGGAGATGAAATACTCAAGAACGGTCAGACCCTCGCGGAAGTTCGCAGTAATCGGCTGCTCGATGATTTCGCCTGAAGGCTTGGCCATCTGGCCGCGCATACCTGCGAGCTGCTTGACCTGGGTGCGGTTACCACGGGCACCAGAATCGACCATCATGAACACGGGGTTCATGTCGCGGCGGTTGTCGTTGTATTCCAGCGTGCGGAAAAGGGCGTTCGCGATCTCTTCACCAGTGTGGGTCCAGATATCCTGCACCTTGTTTTTGCGCTCGCCATCGGTAATGATGCCTCGGCGATATTGCTTCTCCACCTCGGCGATTTCGCGATAGGCTTTTTCGAGGAGCTGTTCTTTTTCCTTAGGGACCATCATATCGTTGATACCGATGGAAATACCAGCGCGAGT
>CAITSH010000279.1 GCA_903895005.1 uncultured Pseudomonadota bacterium | reverse complement strand
TTGCGATCGGCCTGATCCTGCACCCGTTGCAAGGTGCTCAGTTGCGCCTTGCCCCCGGACAGCTCGCGTTCGAGTTGCGCCAGTCGGGCATTGGCTTCATTGCGCTGCGCCAGTAAATGCGCGCGGCTTTGATCCAACTGCGCCAGCGATTCGTCCTGGCGCAGCTGCGCGTCACCCGCTTCGGCCAGGCGCAATTCGAGCTCCTGCAGCGCGTCGGTATCGGGCTCGCCCAGCGCTTGCAACTCCTCGGCCAGACGCGATTCGCGCTGACGGTGCCGATCAAGATTGCTGAGCGCGTTCTGCACATGCGCGCTCTCGGTCTGCAGCCCCTGTTCCAGCCGCACCGTCTGGGCACGTGCCTCGGCCAGCGTAGCTTGATGTTCGCGAAAGGCCGCCTCGGCCAGCGGTACCTTGGCGCCCTCGTCGGCCGACATTTCCTGCAGCTCGGCCCGCCGCTCGCTGGCCGCAGCAAGCCGGGTGCGCCACATGCCCAGCGCATCTTCCAGCTCGGTCTTTTGCCGCGTGCTCTGCTCGCTTTGCAAGCCCAGCGACGTCAGCTGCGCCTCGATGCGGGCGCGCGTCTCGGCCACGAAACGGATTTCCGTCTCCAGCCGCGACACCTCGGCATTGACTTCGTACAGACTGCCCTGGGCGGCGTTGACCGCATCACTGGCTGCGTATTGCTGGTCACGTGCCTGCTCCAGGCGTGCCTCGGTCTCGCGCAGTAGTGCGGTTTCCTGATCCAGCGACAGCTGGGTCTGGGCGATGTCCTGGGTCTGACGCTCGGCATCGGCCTGCGCTTCGCGCTTGCGGATCAATGCCAGCAGGTTCTGCTTCAGCAGCCGCTCGGCCGACATGTCATTGAAGCGCTGCGCCACCTCGGCCTGCTTTCCGAGTTTTTCGATCTGGCCACCCAGCTCCTGGCGGATGTCCTCCACCCGCGCCAGGTTCTCGCGCGTATCCGAGAGGCGGTTTTCGGTTTCCTTGCGCCGCTCTTTGTACTTGGAGACGCCTGCGGCCTCTTCCAGAAATATGCGCATCTCCTCGGGTTTGGCCTCGATGATGCGCGAGATCATGCCCTGCTCGATGATGGCGTAAGCGCGGGGGCCGAGCCCTGTGCCCAGGAAAATGTCGTGAATATCGCGTCGACGTACCTGGGTGTTGTTGATCAGGTAGGAGGAATCGCCCTCACGCGTGAGTACGCGCTTGACCGCGATCTCGGCATATTGCGACCACTGTCCGGCCGCCCGGCCCAGACTGTTGTCAAAAATCAGCTCGACGCTGGCGCGCCCGATGGGCTTACGCATGGACGAGCCATTGAAAATGACGTCCTGCATGGAGTCGCCGCGCAAGGCCGAGGCACGCGACTCGCCCAGCACCCAGCGCACCGCATCGATGATGTTGGATTTGCCGCAGCCGTTCGGGCCGACCACCCCGACCAGCGCGCCGGGCACGTTGATGGTGGTCGGGTCAACGAAGGATTTGAACCCGGAGAGCTTGATCTGAGTGAGTTTCACAATGAAAGATAGCTGGTAAAGACGCTGTTGAGGAACGATTGACGATCAAGTGAACGGGTGTCCGGGGCGCCGTAACCGAAGCCGCCGTAACCGAAGCCGCAGTAACCGAAGCAACAGCCAGCCACGGGCAAATCGGGCCGGCGAGGCTACAATTTTCAGAAAATTCGGCAGGCAAATTCGCCGCACCGAAAACGCCGTCGAAAACACCGTCGAAGACAGCGAAGGACCGATCGCGGCGAGCAGCAGGGGTCAAGCGCCCTATAATAACACTTTGATTTTTGTCGAATTTGTCGCTGCGAGTTTGTTGACGATGCGACGCAAAGCCAGCGCATTCTTGCGCAATCAGAAACTTTTGTAGTCGATTCAGTTGCTTGCACGCAGCCGGTAATGTGCATTGCAGCCCGCCCCGATCATTTTCGTCACCCCAGGTCGTCCCATGCCCCGTAAGCCCAGCCAGCGTCCCGCCAATCCCAACGCGTCCCGTCCCAGTCAGACCCTGGATACCTTCCCCAATCCGGCCAAGCAGCGCGACTTCCTGATTCGCATGCAGATTCCGGAATTCACCTGCCTGTGTCCGCTCACCGGCCAGCCAGACTTCGCCACGCTGCATCTGGACTACATCGCCGATCAGCGTTGCGTCGAGCTCAAGAGCCTGAAGATGTATGTCTGGTCGTTCCGCGAGCGTGGCGCATTCCATGAGGCCGTCACCAACGAAATGCTGGACCACATCGTCGCGGCGATACAACCGCGCTTTGCCCGCCTCACCGCCAAGTTCAATGTCCGCGGCGGCATCTTCACCGACGTGGTGGCCGAACACCGCAAGCGTGGCTGGAAGCCGCTGCCGGCGGTGATCCTGCCCGAGAGTGGTCGCGCCTCAGCGATCATTCCATAAAGTTGTTTAAAATCAATAGGTTACGTAATTTCTAGCGCTACTCCGCCTGACCGAGGCCCGATGCCAAACGCCACTACCCAAGCCAAGCTCAGCCTGAACCCGGATCTGGCCCGGCTGCAGCCCTATCCGTTCGAGAAGCTGCGCGCGCTGTATCAGGGCGTCGAGCCCAATCCGGCGCTCAAGCCCATCAACCTGTCGATTGGCGAGCCCAAGCACCCGACACCGCAGTTCATCCGCGACGCGCTCACCGCCAGCATGGACGGCCTGGCCATCTATCCGCCAACCCTGGGCAGCGTGGCACTGCGGGAATCCATCGCCAGCTGGATCGCCCAGCGCTACGGCATTCCGGCACCCGATCCGGCGACGCAGATCCTGCCGGTCAATGGTTCGCGTGAGGCGCTGTTCGCCATCACCCAGGTGGTAGTTGATCGCAGCCGTCCCGGCGCGCTGGTGATCTCGCCCAATCCGTTCTATCAAATTTACGAGGGCGCGGCGCTGCTGGCCGGGGCCGAGACCTGGTTTCTCAACAGCGGCCCCGGACCGGCCTTCGCGCCGGACTTCGCGTCGGTGCCCGAGCCAGTCTGGCAGCGTACCCAGCTGCTCTACACCTGCTCGCCGGCCAACCCATGCGGCCGGGTCATGCCGCTGGCCGAGTGGCAGCTGCTGTTCGAGTTATCCGATCGCTACGGCTTTGTCGTTGCCTCGGACGAGTGCTATTCGGAAATCCATTTCGACGAAGCGCGTCCGCCGCTGGGCGCACTGCAGGCGGCACGCGCCCTGGGGCGAGACGACTATCGCCGCCTGATCGTGTTCTCCAGCCTGTCCAAGCGCTCGAACTGCCCCGGCATGCGCTCGGGCTTTGTCGCCGGTGACGCGCAACTGATCAAACCCTTTTTGCTCTATCGCACCTATCACGGCAGCGCCATGAGCCTGACGGTGCAGGCGGCCAGCACCGCTGCCTGGCGCGACGAGGCGCATGTGCGCGAGAACCGTCGCCTCTATGCCGAGAAATTCCACACGCTGGTGCCGCGCGTGGCCGGTCCGCTGCAAGTGAGCATGCCCGAAGGCGGTTTCTACTTCTGGGCCCGCACCCCCGGCGATGACGCGCAGTTCGCACGCGAGTTGCTGCGCCAGATGAATGTGGCCTCGCTGCCAGGCAGCTTTCTGGCGCGTGAATCGAATGGCGTCAATCCGGGTGCCGGATACCTGCGTCTGGCGCTGGTATCCTCGCTCGCCGAATGCAGCGAAGCCATCGATCGCATCGTTTCCTTTCTCACTACCTACGACCCCAAATCATGAGCGACACACTGCAAAACCTGATCGAAACCGCCTGGGACAACCGGGCCGATATCTCCCCTGCCAAACACGACCCGGCCATCCGCAAGGCGGTCGATGGCGTGATCGCCGAACTGGACGCCGGCAGCCTGCGCGTGGCGCAAAAACTCGCCGGCGAGTGGGTGGTGCATCAATGGATCAAAAAGGCCGTGCTGCTGTCGTTCCGGCTGCAGGACAACGTAGTGATGGAAGAAGGCAGCACGCGCTACTACGACAAGGTGCCGACCAAATTCGCCAGCTACGGTGCCAAGGAATTCGCCGCCGGCGGCTTTCGGGTGGTGCCTCCGGCCGTGGCGCGTCGCGGCAGCTACATCGCCCGCAACGTGGTGATGATGCCCAGCTACGTCAACATCGGCGCCTATGTCGATGAAGGCACCATGGTCGACACCTGGGCCACGGTCGGCTCCTGCGCCCAGATCGGCAAGAACGTGCACCTGTCTGGTGGCGTCGGCATCGGCGGCGTGCTCGAACCGCTGCAGGCCAACCCGACCATCATCGAGGACAACTTCTTCCTCGGCGCACGCAGCGAAGTGGTCGAAGGTGTGATCGTCGAAGAGAACTCGGTGGTCGGCATGGGTGTCTACATCGGCCAGAGCACGCCGCTGTGCAACCGCGAGACCGGCGAGATCACG
>CAITSH010000278.1 GCA_903895005.1 uncultured Pseudomonadota bacterium | reverse complement strand
GACGAATTAAAGCAGGCTGTCGCACGCGAGGCGTTAAAGTACGTCGAAGAGTCAATCGTTGGTGTGGGCACCGGATCCACCGCGAATTTTTTCATCGATGAGCTTGCCAAGATCAAGGGCCGCATCGAAGGGGCGGTGGCGAGTTCGGAAAAAACGGCTGAGCGCCTCAGGGCGAACGGTATTCATGTCATTGACTTGAACAGCGTCAGCGAGATTCCGGTCTATGTGGATGGCGCCGACGAGATCACGGAGCACATGTCGATGATCAAGGGTGGCGGCGGGGCCTTGACGCGGGAGAAAATCGTCGCGGCGGTCGCGCGAAAATTTATTTGTATTGCAGACGAGTCCAAACTTGTCGGTGTTCTGGGCAAGTTCCCGCTCCCCATCGAAGTGTTGCCCATGGCCCGCTCCCATGTGGGTCGGGAGATGGTCAAGCTGGGTGGTCGTCCGGAACTGCGCCAAGGCTTCACCACGGACAACGGAAATATCATTATTGACGTCTATGGTCTGACCATCATGAAGCCAATGGAAATGGAGGCGGAGATCAACCAGATCGCCGGGGTGGTGACCTGCGGTCTTTTCGCCCGTCGGGGCGCCGACGTTGCACTGCTGGGTACGGCGCAAGGCGTCAAAACCCTCAAGCGCAAGGGTTGACTGAAATGTTTTTGTCACAAAGCCGTGTTAACCTATCGTTGTGAATCTTTCAGAGCATATTTCCAAGCAGTTTGACGCCGAACTCGAGGCGGTGCGAACGCGCGTCCTGCAGATGGGGGGGCTCGTCGAAGAGCAGATCGTCAAGGCGATCGACGCGCTTGGCGCGGGTGACATGGTCGCGATAGATCGCGTGATCGAGGACGACCACAGGGTCAACTCCCTTGAGGTCGAGCTGGATGAGGCTTGCAGTCATATCATCGCCCGACGCCAACCTGCCGCAAGCGACCTGCGACTGATCATTGCGGTAATCAAAACCATCACCGACCTTGAGCGCATCGGCGATGAGGCCGCGAAAATCGCGCGCATGGCCAAGCTGATTCATTCAGCCGAGAAAATGCATATGCCCCGGCTGGAACTGAAACACATGGCGGGGCACGCTGTGTCGATGCTGAGAAAGGCGCTGGACTCGTTTGCGCGACTCGATGCCACGTCCGCGGGGCAGGTGGTCGTTGCCGACGAGCTGGTCGATGACGAGTTTCGATCTGTGCTGCGCCAGCTCATCACATTCATGATGGAAGACCCGCGGACCATCTCGCGCTGCCTTGAAGTATTGTTTATCGCCAAGGCCCTTGAGCGTATCGGGGATCACTCCAAGAACATGGCCGAATACGTCATCTACATGGTCGAAGGACGCGATGTCCGCCATCTTGCATCGGACGAATTCGCGAAAAAATCCGGTTAGTGCGGGTGGGTCGAACAACAAAAAGGGCCGCGACTCGCGGCCCTTTTTGTTGACGCCGGTTGCAGAGCTTACTTGGTGGGCGGGACGTAACCCTGAGCCGCGTCGGCGCCGTCGCCGAAAAAGTGCTTGTCCAACTGTTCCGCGAGATATTTACGGGCACGTGCGTCGGCAAGGCTCAGCCGGTTTTCGTTGATCAGCATGGTCTGGTGCTTGATCCAGCCCTGCCAGGCCTCCTTGGAGACGCTCTCAAAAATCTTCTTGCCCAGTTCGCCGGGGTATGGCGGGAAGTCCAGTCCCTCGGCTTCCCGGCCCAGTTTGATGCAATTGACCATGCGTGTCATGTGATTCTCCTGAAAGAGTGGTGCGGAGCCGCCGTCTACTAGATCGGTTTGACGAGTACTTTGGAGCGGCGCTGCCAGTTGTAGAGCGATCGTTTTGGTTCGGGCAGCTGTTCGATGCCGGCCTCGGAAAAGCCGCGTTCGATAAACCAGTGTGTGGTGCGGGTGGTGAGGACGAATATTTTGCGGTAACCAAGTTTTTTCGCGACCGTCAAACCGTGTTCAAGCAGTTTGTCGCCGTGCCCGAGCCGGCGGAACTCGGGGCGTACGGCGACCGCAGCCAGCTCCGCTGATTTGCCCGCCGGGAATGGGTACAGCGCGGCGCAACCGACAATCAGCTTGTCGTACTCGAGCACGAAAAAACGCTGGATCTCGCGTTCAAGGCGCTCACGCCCGCGATAGACGAGGGTGCCGTCCGCTTCAAGCGGTTCGAGTAACTGGAGTATGCCGCCGATATCGTCGATGTTCGCCGGGCGCATGCGCTCGAGCTTGTCGGATGTGATCATGCAGCCCGAGCCGGCATGCGTGAACAATTCGATCAAAAGGGCACCGTCCTCCTTGTGTGATATCAGGTGTGAGCGTGCCACGCCGCCCCGGACGGCCTCGACCGCGTGCGCCAGATACAGGCGCGTATCGTCGGTCAGGGTCTTGCCCTTTTCGAGCAGTTTATCGGCCTCGTCCCCCGACAAGGCGACAATCGGGCGTCCGCGGTTGTCTTCAACCGGCGCATCGGTAAGAAACACCAACTTCTCCGCCTTCAGGGCACGCGCCGTGACGACGGCGACGTCTTCCATCTGCAGGTTGAACACTTCACCGGTCGGTGAGTAACCGACGTTGGAAATGATGACGATGTTGCCGCCTTCCAGGCAGGATTCAATCGCCGCGGTGTCCACCTTGCGCACGGTTCCGGAGTACTGGTAGTCGACGCCGTCGACCACGCCCATCGGCTGGGCGGTGATGAAATTTCCCGAGACGGTATTGATCGGCGCACCGGCCATCGGCGAGTTGGGCAGACCTTGCGAGAGCAGCGCGTCGATATCCATGCGCAGGATGCCCACCGCTTCCTTTACGCACTCAAGCGTTGCCGGGTCGGTGATGCGCACGCCGTTGGCAAAACGCGACCTCGCCCGTCGCTGCCGCAACTGCGCCTCGATTTGCGGACGCGCACCGTGTACCAGCACGATGCGGATGCCGGCGCTGTACAACAGGTTGATGTCGTTGGCGAGCACCGCAAACTTACCCTGCTCGACGACCTCGCCGCCGAACGCGATAACCAGGGTTTTGCCCCGAAACGAATGAAAATACGGTGCCGCCGAGCGGAACCAGGCGACAAACTGTGCGTTGGGTGACGTAGCCATGGGAAGCGATTCTACTGCAACAGGGCTGGTGGCAAAACGCAATGCGCGATGACCGGGCGCGCTGCGATCCGGCGTGAGAGGTCTTAGAGGTCGCCCCAGATCGCCTGCAAAGCCGCCAAGGCAGCCAGCGGCGCAGTTTCGGTGCGTAACACGCGCGGTCCGAGCCGGACGCCGGTGAAGCCGGCAGCCTGTGCCATTGCTTGTTCCTCCGGGGAGAGTCCGCCTTCCGGTCCGACAAGCAGGGTGATGGGGCCGTCGGGATTGATTTGTTTCAAGCCGGCATGTGCGTCGGGGGCAAGCATGAGTCGGGCGCCCTCCTTGGGCGTTGACGCAAGCCAGTTCTCAATGTCCGCCGTTGGCGCGACGACGGGCACGCTATTTCGGCCGCACTGCTCGCATGCAGAGCGCACGACGTTTTGCCAGTGAACCTGGCGGCGTGCCATGCGCTCGGCGTCCAGACGGACGATGCTGCGTGTGCTTTGCAGTGGCTGTATAGCGCAGACCCCCAACTCCGTGGCCTTTTGCAAAGTGATGTCCATGCGGTCGCCACTGGACAGGCATTGCGCCAGCGTAATTGAAAGGGGGGACTCACATTCGAAGTCGCGAAACTCTCCGACGAGGGCGCGCATCTCGCGCCCTGCTTGCAGCAGGAGGGCGGTGTATTCCCCGCCTGACCCATCGAACAGGCGGACAGGGTCGCCCGATTTGAGTCGAAGGGCCGCGGAATGGGCGCGCGCGGCTTCGGAAAGCGCAACTTCCGCCCCTTGGCGCAGACCTTGAGCCAGGTACAGACGCGGCACCGGCCGGGATTTCACTGATTTCATGGAATAATTCTATCAGGACGCTGATCCGGCCGATTCTCTCGATTGGTGCCGCACTGCACAAAAAAACGGCGGCTGGAGCGGTATTTGCTGTAGAATTCGCCACCTTTTGCCCACGGTAAGTCCTTATGTCCCGCGCCATCCGCAACATCGCCATCATCGCCCACGTTGACCACGGCAAGACCACGCTCGTCGACAAACTGCTGCAGCAGGCGGGTACCTTTGCCGCGCACCAGCAGGTGACCGAACGCGTGATGGATTCGAATGACCTGGAACGTGAACGGGGCATCACTATTTTGGCGAAGAATTGTGCCGTGACCTACGAGGGCACCCACATCAACATCGTCGACACCCCAGGCCACGCCGATTTCGGCGGCGAGGTAGAGCGCGTCCTGTCCATGGTGGATAGCGTACTGTTACTGGTTGATGCCGTTGAAGGCCCGATGCCGCAAACGCGATTTGTCACGCGCAAGGCGCTCGCACTAGGCCTCAAGCCCATTGTTGTGGTGAACAAGGTTGACCGTCCCGCATCGCGGCCCGACTGGGTGATCAACCATACGTTCGACCTGTTCGATAAACTGGGTGCGACCGAAGAGCAACTTGATTTCCCAGTGGTTTATGCCTCGGCGCTGAATGGCTGGGCCGTCGCCGACCTCAAGGATGCGCCGACGACGCCTGAGGCCGTACTCGCTGGCAAGCACAGCATGCGTCCGCTGTTTGACGCCATTCTCAAGCACGTTCCGGTTCGCGATGACGACGCGGATGGTCCCCTGCAACTGCAAATCTGCTCGCTCGACTACTCGAGCTATGTCGGCAAGATCGGAATCGGGCGTATCACCCGCGGCCGTGTGCGTACGCTCCAGGATGTCATTGTGGTGAACGGGCCGGGCGCTACGCCGATCAAGGGCCGCATCAACCAGGTTTTGACCTTCGAAGGCCTTGAGCGCGTTGTGTCTGAAGAGGCGCGTGCCGGTGACATCGTGCTGATCAACGGTATCGAGGAAATCGGCATTGGTTCCACCATCTGCCACCCGGAACATCCGGACGCGCTGCCCCTGTTGCGTGTGGATGAGCCGACTCTGACCATGAACTTCATGGTCAACAGCTCGCCGCTTGCAGGGCGTGAGGGCAAATTTGTCACCAGCCGCCAGCTGCGTGAGCGCCTTGAGCGTGAACTCAAGAGCAATGTCGCGCTCAAGGTTGAATTTACCTCCGACTCGGACACGTTCATTGTTTCGGGGCGCGGTGAGTTGCACCTGACCATCCTGCTCGAGAACATGCGTCGTGAAGGTTACGAGATGGCCGTGGGCCGCCCGCGCGTTGTGCTCAAGGAAATCGACGGTGTCAAACAGGAACCCTACGAACTGCTTACCGTCGATGTCGAAGACAGCCATCAGGGCGCTGTTATGGAGGAACTGGGTCGTCGCAAGGGCGACCTTCTGGATATGCAACCGGACGGTAAAGGCCGGGTGCGTCTTGAGTATCGTGTCACCGCGCGCGGCTTGATCGGTTTCCAGGGCGAATTCCTGACGCTGACGCGTGGTACGGGCCTGGCCAGTCACATTTTTGACGACTACGGTCCGATCAAGGGCGACATGGAAGAGCGTCGTAACGGCGTACTGATCAGCCAGGATGACGGCGCTGCCGTTGCCTACGCGCTGTGGAAGCTGCAGGACCGCGGCCGCATGTTCGTATCCCCCGGCGAAGCCTTGTACGAGGGCATGATCATCGGCATACACTCGCGTGACAACGACCTCGTGGTTAATCCGATCAAGGGCAAACAGCTGACCAACGTGCGCTCGTCCGGCACCGACGAGGCCGTTCGCCTCGTGCCGCCGGTGGAGTTGACGCTGGAAAAGGCCGTGGAGTTCATTGCCGATGATGAACTTGTCGAGATTACGCCCAAGTGCATACGCATTCGCAAGCGTCATCTTCTTGAGCACGATCGCAAGCGCGCTTCGCGCTCAGAGTCGGGAATCGCCGCTTAGCAGTTCAGGCGAACAAACTCTGCCACGCGTTGAGCGCGGCCGCAGTGGATTAAGGGGATGATCGACTGGAAACCCGCGCTTGGGGCGGATTTCCGGTTTTTTTACGCTGCAGGTGGCTATCGGGTGCAAGCCCACACCGCGACTTCGCAGGCATCGCCGCATTTTCGCAAGGCCTTAGTCTCCGCTTCCTGTCGCGTCACGCCACTCATGGCTGCGAAGCGTTTGGGACCGTTCGCCACTGCGCCGCAGGCCCCCCGAAATGTCGTCACAACCTCGCACTTTGCATGACCGCATTGGCGCAGCGCCTCCGTTTTTGCGTCCCGTGCGCTTGAGCGGTCAATGGCGTAGCCGTAACTGCCCGATGCACGGTGATAGGCTATCGCGCCGTTGGCCTGAGATGACTTGAATTTCTGCGTGTTGGCCAGGATGTTGCCGAAAGGGGCGATTGCTATCGCAAGTCCGAGAAAGGCGCACCAACTCCTCATGTCCGGCTCCTACATTGTGGCGCCGACGATCCACGGCGCAAATTCATCTTCACCGTAACCCCACTGCTCGCTCTTGGTTTTTTGTCCGGAGGCGACCTTGAGCACCAGTTCAAAGAACCGCTTGCCGGATTCCTCAATGGATTCCCTGCCGTCGACGATGCCACCGCAGTTGAAGTCCATGTCCTCCTCCTGGTGTGCGTACAGCGCCGAGTTTGTCGCGAGTTTGAGCGAGGGTGCCGGTTTGCAGCCATACGCGGAGCCGCGACCGGTCGTGAAGCAGACCATGTTGGCGCCGCCGGCTACCTGTCCGGTCGCCGCGACCGGATCGAACCCGGGCGTATCCATGTAAACAAAGCCGCGTGCGGTGACAGGCTGCGCGTATTCATAGACCTCAACCAGATTGGTCGTACCACCCTTGGCGACTGCCCCCAGGGATTTCTCCAGGATGGTCGTGAGCCCGCCGGCCTTGTTTCCGGGCGAGGGGTTGTTATTCATTTCGTTGCCGTTGCGCGCCGTGTAGTCCTCCCACCACTTGATGCGGCGGACGAGCTTTTCACCGACTTCACGCGTTACCGCGCGACGGGTCAGCAGGTGCTCGGCTCCGTAAATCTCCGGTGTTTCGGAGAGTATCGCAGTGCCGCCATGGCGCACGAGCAGGTCGACCGCCGCACCCAGCGCGGGGTTGGCAGAAATACCCGAATACCCGTCTGACCCGCCGCATTGAAGCGCTAGGGCTAGGTGTGACGCTGGCACGGGCTGTCGCTTAACTCTGTTGGCTTCAGGCAGGATTGCTTCGATGCGTGCGATGCCTTCGCGCACTGCCTTCATGGTGCCGCCCTTTTCCTGAATGGTGTACGCGGCGAGTTTGTCACTCCGCTTCAGCTGGTGTACGGCGAGCAGGCTGTTGATCTGGTTGGATTCACAGCCGAGGCCGACCAGTTGCGTCGCGAAAAAATTCGGATGACGCATGTAACCGGCCATGGTCCGGCGCAGCATGTCGATGCCCTCGCCCTCGCTTGCCATGCCGCAGCCGGATTTATGCGTCAGCGCCACGACGCCGTCAACATTCGGATACGCGTCCAGCCGTCCGCGGAAATGATCTGCGATCATTCGCGCCACCGTTGCGGAACAATTTACGCTGGTGAGTATGCCGATGTAGTTGCGCGTGGCAACGCGACCGTCCGCGCGCACGATACCTTCAAATGTCGCCTGCGGCGTTATGGCCTGCGTCGGTTTGATATCGGTGCTGAAGGCGTAGTCGCGTTCAAAGTCCCCCATGGCGAGGTTGTGCACGTGGATATGTTCGCCCGGCACAATATCGCGCGTGGCAAAACCTATGATCTGGTTGTAGCGGCGCACCGGTTGGCCCTTCGTCACCGCACGAACCGCGATCTTGTGGCCGGCGGGGATGCTTGCGTTGACGCGGAGGTCGCCCTCCCTGGGCAGGGTCGTTCCGCCTGGAATGGCGACCCGCGCGATGACCACATCGTCGTCGGGGTTCAGGCGAATCGTTATGTCCGCAGCTTGGAGCATGGCAGTTCTCGCAATTCTGGCTTAGTTTTCGAAAGTGTACTCCCGTCGATTGGCGACGGCTCAGGGCATCAGCATGCGCGGCAGCCACATGGCGACACTCGGCACATAGGTAATGAGTATCAGACTCGCCAGCAGCGGGAACAGCCACGGCAGTATTGCAATGGTGGTTCGTTCAACGGACAGTTTGGCCACGCGCGCTAGTACGAACAGCACCATGCCCATTGGCGGATGCAGCAGTCCGATCATCAGATTGAGTACCATGACAAGGCCGAAATGCACCGGGTCGATTCCCAGTTGCAGGCAGATCGGAAGCAGGATGGGAACCAGTATGGTGATAGCGGCCGTCGGTTCAAGGAAACATCCGACGAACAGCATCAGCACGTTGGCTAGCAGGAGGAACATGTCCGGGTTATGGGTGTACGAGAGAACCATGGCAGCGACTGCGTCGGTGACTTTTGTCACCGTCAGAAGCCAGCCGAAAATGGAAGCCGATGCAACGATCAGCAGTACTGTCGATGTGGTTTCCACGGTGTCCATCGACACCTTTATCAACATCTTCCAGTTCAATGTGCGGTACCACACCAATCCGAGGAACATCGCCCACACGCAGGCCGCGATGGCGCCTTCCGTGGCGGTAAAAATTCCCGACGTCATGCCGCCGATCAGTAATACCGGCGTCATGATGGGCAGCACGGCATTGAAGCGCAGCAGGCGGTCTGCGGCAAGCAGCACCGCCATCGCGGCGAAAAATGTCGGCGCCGGTTCCGTGCCCAATTCCGTCGCGCCCCAAATGGCGGTCGGAAAGGCGACGACGATCGCCAGTTCCAGCAAGGCTTTGTTGAGTTTGGCCCACTTGAAAACGACATCACGCCCCCATTTGTTCTTGTGGGCATAGTAAGCGACCGTGAACATCATCAACAGGGCCATGACCGCGCCCGGAAGTATGCCGGCGAGGAACAGTTTCCCCACCGAGACGTTGGCGAACATCGCGTAGATTACAAAGGGTAAGGAGGGGGGGATGATTGGCCCGAGCGTCGCCGACGCGGCCGTTACTCCGACGGCAAACTCGGTGCTGTAACCATGGTCTTTCATCGCCTTGATTTCGATCGTGCCCAGGCCCGCGGCATCCGCGATGGCGGTACCCGACATGCCGGCGAAAATCACCGACCCAAGGACGTTGACGTGGCCGAGCCCGCCCTTGAGCCAGCCGACCAGGGCGAGGGCAAAGTTGTAAATGCGATTGGTGATGCCGGCCGAATTCATCAGATTGCCGGCCATGATGAAAAACGGCACCGCCAGCAGCGGAAACGAATCAATGCCGTTGACCATGCGGTGAATGACCACATAGTCGGGCACGTTGCCTGAAATCATCACGTAAAGCAGCGAGGCAAAGGCCATCGCGAGCGCAACCGGCAAGCCCGAGCACATCAGGGCGAGGAACGAGGTCAACAGGGCCGAGGTCATGCCACCTCCTCCCCGGCGACTTCCGGACGTTCCAGAACGCTGAAACCCTGGTGCCAGTGCGCCACAAGGGCGCGAATGGCGCGATAGCACATGAGCGTGAACCCAAGCATCACCATCGCGTAGATCAGTCCGATCGGCCAGTCGATGATAGACATTGACTGCTTGCCAATTTTCGTCATCAGCGCGTAGGTAAGATAAACCGCATAACCGAAAAAAAGCACGCGAACGACGTCAACCAGCGTTGAAAGGGTACGCGCCATCGGCTTCGGCATGAAGCGGTAAAAAATGTCGACCTGGATGTGCGTGTTCTTGCGTACGCCGATGGCGGCACCAATGAATACCATACAGATAAGCAGATAGCGCGCGATTTCCTCAGTCCAGGAGGCCGAGTCATTGAGCGCGTAGCGGGTGAAGAACTGGTAGAAAACCGTGATCGCGAGCACCCAGAAAAAGCCGAAGGCGATCCAGTCTTCCACGCGATACACGGATAAATCAACGGGCTCATCGGTGACGTGGAATTCACCGTCATCTCCAATCACATGGTCATTAGCATCATTCAGGTCCGGTGCGTGCGTTGCCATGTTCCCTCCTCCGGGATGCCTTCGCGCAGACTTTGCGGCTTCTGCGGCCGTTTCAATCCATGCGGCTTGGCGCAGCCGAAGACGTTTGCCTTCTGCTGGGGGTGCTAGTGATTGTCCTTGGGAATATCCGATCCGCTCTTGCCGACCAGAAAATCGAGGTCGGCGCCCTCGTTTGCCTGAAGCACATGATCGACGTACAACTTGTAGTAGCCACGTTGCATGGGCGTCTTCGGTGCTTTCCATTGTTTGCGACGACGGTCGAGTTCTTCGTCGGACACGTGCAAATGCAGCCTGCGCTTCGACACGTCCAGTTCGATAATATCGCCGTCCTTTACCAGTCCGAGCGTGCCGCCTGCCGCCGCTTCCGGCGCGACGTGCAGAACCACGGTGCCGTACGCGGTGCCGCTCATGCGCGCATCGGAAATACGCACCATGTCCGTAATACCCTTTTTTAGGACCTTGGGTGGCAGGGGCATATTGCCCACCTCTGCCATGCCTGGATAGCCCTTGGGTCCGCAGTTTTGCAGCACCATGACGCAGTTTTCATCGATGTCGAGCTTCGGGTCATCGATGCGCGCGTGAAAGTCGCCGATATTCTTGAAAACTACCGCGCGCCCCTTATGCTTCATCAACTTTGGTGTTGCGGCGGACGGCTTGATGATGGCGCCGTCCGGGCACAAATTGCCGCGCAGCACGGCGATGCCGGTATTTTTCTTGAATGGTTTTTCGAACGGGGTGATGACATCCTGGTTAAAGCATTCCGCCTTCTTGTTGTTGTCCCATATGGACTTGCCGTTAACCGTGAGCGCTTTTTTGTGCAACAGGCGGTTCTTGCCCAGCTCGCGCAATACCACCGGCAGGCCTCCGGCGTAGCAGAAGTCCTCCATGAGGTATTTGCCGTTGGGCATCAGGTTGAGCAGGGTGTGCACGTCGCGTCCGAGCCGGTCCCAGTCATCAAGATCAAGTTTCACGCCAAGCCTGCCTGCCAGCGCGATGAGGTGTATCACCGCATTGGTGGAGCCGCCGATGGCGGCATTGGTACGGATGGCGTTTTCGAAGGATTCGCGGGTGAGTATTTTTGATATGGTCAGGTCTTCCTTCACCATATCCACGATGCGCCGCCCCGCCATGCGTGCGAGCACGTTGCGGCGCGCATCGACCGCCGGGAAGGCGGCGTTGCCCGGCATGCCGATGCCGAGGGCCTCGACCATACTCGCCATGGTTGAGGCGGTGCCCATGGTCATGCAATGCCCGTGCGATCGGTGCATGCAAGATTCTGCTTCGTGAAATTCATCGAGCGACATCTTCCCCGCGCGTACGTCCTCAGACATCGACCACGTGTTCGTGCCGGATCCGATGTCGGTGCCGCGGTACTTGCCCGACAGCATGGGGCCGCCCGATACGGCTATGGCGGGCACATCCACGCTGGCCGCCCCCATCAGCAGCGCCGGCGTGGTTTTGTCGCACCCGACCAGCAGGACAACGCCGTCTAGCGGGTTGGCGCGAATCGACTCTTCGACATCCATGCTTGCGAGGTTGCGGAACATCATCGCGGTCGGCCGCAGCAGCGTCTCACCGAGCGACATTACCGGAAATTCCAACGGGAAGCCGCCGGCTTCGAGAATGCCGTTCCTGACGTGCTCGGCGAGAACGCGAAAGTGGGTGTTGCAAGGGGTCAGCTCCGACCAGGTGTTGCAGATGCCTATAACCGGCCGGCCGTCAAACTGGTCGTGGGGAATGCCGCGATTCTTGGTCCAAGACCGGTAAATGAATCCGTAAATGTCTTCCCGACCGAACCAGGCCTGGCTGCGTAATTTCCTTGCGGGCTTTTTTGCCATAGGGGTTGTGCTCGTATTGCGATGCCGGCCTGCCGGCGATTGTTGATTCTTGACTGTTGGCTATGGGTTGTCGAATGCGATTCTGACGGGAGCCGTTTCAGTAAGTGGCACGTCCGCCGGAAATATCAAAAACTCCGGCGGTTGAAAAG
>CAITSH010000277.1 GCA_903895005.1 uncultured Pseudomonadota bacterium | reverse complement strand
GAAAATTCCCTGCGCTGTCCGTGTCCCCGCGCAACGAGGTTCTGGCTTAGCGTCTCGGAGGAAACCACGCGCTCCATGGCATCGCGCATCGCGTCAAGATCGGTCGGCTCGAACATTAACGCCGCGTCGCCGACGACCTCCGGCAACGACGAACTATTGCTGCTCAATACCGGGCAGCCCGCCGACATCGCCTCAAGCGGGGGAAGGCCAAACCCCTCATACAAAGACGGGCACACAAAGGCCGCGGCGTTGGCGTAGGCGATCCCGAGCAATTCATCCGCACCGCCAAGGTGGACCAGGTGCCGCGATGACAAGCCCAGTCCGGCTGCGAGCGCCTTTTCCTCCTCCGTGAAGGCCCCACCCCCAAAGCAGACGATCCTGAAATCCCCGACAAGCTGCGGCGAACTTGCAAACGCGCGCAACAAGCCGGTGAAATTCTTGTATCCGACGCGATGGCCGACATAAAGAAAATACGGCGCTTCCGACAGCTCGGGGGGAACCTCAAACCCGCCAAATCCACTGAAGTCCTGATAGCCCAAATGCGTGACACTGGCCCGCTCGGGCGGAAAATCAAACATTTCACACAGATCCTTCTTTGTGTTGTGCGAGATGCATATCACATGGTCGGCGCGCTCCACCGAGGCGCGCTTGAATTGCGAGGTAAGGCAACCCGGATGGTAAATCTCGTGAATCATGTCGTACATGGTGGTGACGCGCCGTTTTCCGGACGTCAGATAGGGCTTGGCCGAGAAATAGGTTTCGTGTGTGATATCCGGCTGCAAAATGCGCCCCGCCAAAGGCGAAAGCAAACTCAAGCTCGCCCAGCAAATTCGTCCGACGCGCCACCGTGGCGGCAAACCAAATCCCAGCAAGGGGGCAGCCGACTGCCCGATCAAATGGTGATTCCGGTGAAAGGGGGCGATGATGCGCGCCGTAACACCGGGCTCGGCATTCAGACCCTCGGCCAGGTTGGCAAAGTACCGGCTGATGCCGCCATTCGTTTGCGCAATAAAAATTTGCCCGTCAAATAAAACCTTCATTGCCCTAGGCTACCGGCGGTTGGCCAATGGCCTCGCTACGCCGTTCAAGCTCCGCGTCGACCAATTTCGACACAATATTCGGCATTGTCAGTTGCGCCGTCCAGCCCAGGATTCGGGCGGCCTTGGCTGCGTTGCCAATCGTATGATCAACCTCATAAGGCCGTTTCAGTGACGGATCAAAATCGACATGATCCCGCCAATCAAGGCCAAGCCGGCCAAAAACCGCTTGCGTGTACTCCTCGAGACTCGCCGCCTTGCCCGTGGCAATGACGAAATCCTCGGGTTTTTCCTGCTGCAGCATGCGCCACATGACCTCGACATATTCGGGGGCCCAGCCCCAATCGCGCACGACGGCCAGATTTCCAAGTTTCAAGCGGTACCTTGCCCCGCATTTGATATCAACGGCCGCGCGGACTATTTTTTGTGTCACGAACCGCTCATTCCGCAACGGTGATTCATGATTAAACAGGATGCCGGAGCAGGCGTGAAGGCCATAGCCCGTACGATAGTTATCCACCAGCCAGTGCGCCGCCGCCTTGGAAACGCCGTACGGGCTGCGCGGCCGAAACGGGGTCAGTTCGTCCGCCGGCTGCCGCGCCGTGTCGCCAAACATCTCACTGGAAGAGGCGTTGTAGAGACGCGTCTTTTGCCCGAGGAACCGGATTGCCTCAAGCAGGGTCAGGGTCGCGTTCACGATGCTGCTCAGTGTTTCAACCGGTTGCTCAAACGACAGGCCGACCGAGGATTGCGCCGAGAGGTTGTAGATTTCCGCGGGCCCGACATGGCTCAGGGTCTGGATTACGCTGCTATAGTCGGTCAGGTTTGCAGAATGCAGTCGTGTCTTGTCCAGAATCGACAGCCTGCGCAGTCCCTCAAAGCGCGAAATTCCGGCATCGCGTGAAGTGCCGTGAACTTCGTAACCCTTTTCGATTAGAAATCGGGCCAGATAGGCGCCGTCCTGCCCTCCCACTCCGAAGATCAGCGCCTTTTTATTCATGGTTCTCCGACATCGCGCCAGTAAGCCTCATTTCGGTTTGAAAGAACAATGACGTATCCGCCCAAATGACTCGAGAAAAAGCACCCGAACACGGTGTCTTTGGCGCTTCGTCGCTTGGTAACATCACGCGTCACGACCTTACGCCACGCGCTGACAGCCAGTCCTGGGAAAATGCATCGGTGCATGCGCCAAGGCGGGTGTCGGCATTTTTCTCTATATCCACAAGCGGCAGATTCGCGATCACATCCGGGCGCGCCGTTCCTGCGGTGAATTGAAGGCTACCGTCCACGCCCCTTGCCTCGCGCACCGCTGATGGAAACGCCCAGATCCCGTCCAGCGCACTCAGCACCTGCGGGGCAACATCATCGCGCACAAAAAACGCGTTGCAGCCGGTGGAGGTCGTCCCGACAAAGGTATAGCCCTTGTTGCGGCCGAGCAAAATCAGCGCCCGAATTGAAGCCCCGAAGTAAAGATTGGAGGAATGCGCGCTGGTGCGCTGGAAATCCGCCCGATACGGCACGGTAAGCGGATAGCGGTCGCCGAGCACCGCATTGTATTCGCAGACCACGATTGCGGGACTGACTGCGTCGACCGCCTGCCAAACCCAGTAGTCGTTACCATCAATGTCGACACTCAAAAGTCCGAGGGGACCGCGAAATCCGGCGTCGGCGATCAGAGTATTGATATTGTCCCGGTCGACGAAAGCATGCTTGGCGGTGAGGTCGTGACGCCAATACAGTTCCTGCGCCCGTATGTCGGAAATATTGGCGAGGGAGCCATCGAGTACCAGCCCCCGCCAGTTCCGCATCAGCAGCAAAAGGCGCGTGTTTGACTCACGGTAATCTTACACGCCGAACTCGACGAATGTGCGTGGAATTTCGGGCAGGCGGCCGACCAGCCAATCGATGATGCCGTCCTCCCCCCATTGGGAAAAGGCGCAGAACTCGGCCGCATGCAGTCCATCGAGGCGCGCAAATCCCCGGTTGGTTAGTGCGGCCGCACGCGCATGCAGGAGAAGTTGCCGCTCCGCCATCCGATACAGGGGGGTATTTGCAGCCGCCACCTGGCGACGGAGCATAAGTCCCGCACGAGAAAAAACACCCATTTTCCTACCCCTTGGTAAGCCGCTTGCGCCACGGCCTGATGTGCGCACAATATAGCGGGTAAATTTCGGACAGCAGCTGGCTGTACGCGGCATGCATATTCAATCTCATCAGCCTTTTGAGCAACGCCGCGCGCTGCATCGGCCTGAATGATGAAGATAATTTCCACGCGTAGACGCTGACCCGGAAAAACGGCAATACCCAATGGATTGGATGCGTGCGAAATGAACGCCACGCGGCTGCTCCGTTGCTTATGCCGAACGCACCTGAAATCATCAAGGCTTTTTTTGTCCGGTGAATGCCGCCACAACTTGCCAAATACAGGTCCACCGCCCAATCCGCGCCCAAGAAGGACTGGCCGAGAAAATTGCATTTTCTCAATGTTTCCGTGCGGATCACTGAATAAAAAATTCCATGCGATACCCAGCAATTATCAAAAAACGCATTGAATCTGTCCTCGATGGCCCCCTCGATGGCAAAGGTCACCAGGCTGTTGGCGTCCTGAACCTGTCCCTCGAAACAGTTTGGACTGGCGGACGCCACATATAGCGGGTGCGCATCCAGAAACCGGATGTTTTCTTCCAAAAAGTCCGGCGACCGGCGATCGTCCACGGCCGACCACATGAAATAGGGCGCCTGCGCCTGATCGAATACGAATTTGAAATTTGACACCGCGCCGATATTCTCCTGCTGGCGGATGTAGCGAATTCGCTCATCCCGCCCGGCATACTCCGCACAAATGGAGGCCGTTGCGTCGGTGGAGGCGTTGTCCGATATGACAATCTCAAAATCAGCAAATGATTGCGCCAACAGCGCGTCGAGTGAGGAGCGTATTGTCGCCTCGCCGTTATAGACCGGCACGCCGATTGAAACGGCGGGAACACGCTTAGCCACGACGACCGACTTCCCGACGGAATGCCGCCTGGCGACTCAAGGACGTATGCGTTTCAAATATCCGTCCGGCGCCACGGTCAGCTGCAACTTATCCTGGATACTTTTATCAAGCTGGAACTCCGGATGGTCTTTCAGAAACGACCAGACGGCGGTCTTGGGGTTGTTACCCGGGCCCCAGGGGCGATCCGGGAACAGTTCTTTCGGCAAATCTTCAATGATCGTGTCGAATACGACACAGTAACTCCCTACGCTGGTCAGATTGGCATAAGCGAGAAGCTCGGCCAGCACGTGTTCATGGGTGTGGTTGCTGTCCAGGCAAACCAGCACGCGCTTGTAGCCGGCGGCGATCGCGCGCACTTGGCGCACGATCGCCGGCGAGACGCTGGACCCCTCGATCATCTGAATCCGGGATGCCATGGGATGGGCGTTGATCGCGTCCCGATTGTGGGCCCGAATATCAATGTCGACGCCCAACACCCTGCGCGCAGACATCCTTGGGTCCAGGGTGCTTCCATTTTCAATCGCGTCGCTCAGGTCGAGCAGTGCCAGCATTGACGCGCTGAAGATCAGCGATCCGCCATGCGCTATTCCGGTCTCGATAACCAGATCCGGCCGCACTTCCCAAATAAGCTCCTGCATTGCGACCATATCCTGCGGATACTGAATAATCGGTCGCCCCTGCCACGCGAAATTGTAGGAGTACTTGGGCGCCGTAGTCGCACGCATAAATTCCGCCGCAATCGCCCGCACTTCCGGGTTGGCGCCGAGACCGGCGATGCGATCCGCCACTTCACTGGAAAAATCACTCATGATCAATCGCGATGCAGTTATACGCGTTCTGACACATCGTCTTAATTTCCTCGAGATAATTGGAATTCATCACGTAAATCGTCGATCCTGGCGGCAAACGTTCGAGCGCCGACTCGGGCGAATCCACGCGCAATCCGGTCGCCGGCAGGTATTTGCCCTGCTTGGCGGGGTTGATGTCAATCACGGTCTCCACAGACTGGCCTTGCCGCGATTTTAGAAGCGCAAATATGACCCCTTTGGATGCGCCGCCCCAAATGGCGCTCATTCCGTTTGCCGAGCGAACCGGTTCGGAAATGCGGCTTGAAAAATCCGGGGGGAACTTGACCGCGTCGCTCACATCGATTCGGGGGGGCCTCAGGCTCGCCAGATCCGCAACGACATAAAGATATTGCCCCCCAAACAAGCGCCCGCCTTCCAAGACCGAGCCGAACAACCGGTAAAAATCCGACCTGCGAAAATAGTTCACGTGCTCGTAAAACACATCAAACCATGCGCGGTGCTCGCAAATCCAGTCAAAGCAGGGCACCTCGATATAGACAAGTCCGCGCCCGTCGTTTGCCTCGCGCAACTTAAGCAAAAATTCGTACGGATCCTTGATGTGCTCGAGCACATGGCGCAGAACAAGCCCCCTGGCCTGAATGCCGATCCCCGCTGAGAAATACCGCCGCACGACCCTCGGGTTGACGCCTTCGTAAGCCGGATCGTAGCCAGTAACGTCGAAACCTCTTGCCAGCAGCATTTCGAGGAAAAATCCTTTGCCGCACCCTATTTCCACCAGGCCGCTGCGCCCCATGTGGCGCTCGACAATATCAGCCGCCGATTCAAGGTGGGCGCGAAAAAGGGGGCTGACGCCCTGCTCGTTCTGGTAATGCGCATCGTAAGTCATCAGTTCCGGGTTGAAGGCCTGGTTAAACACCAAGCCGCTTTCAAGATCTTCAACCAGACGAACGTCACCCTTTGTGCAATTCGTCGCGTCAATCGCACTGTCATACATGCGGTTCTGGAAAACCGGAAGCTGGAGTTGCGTGTAAAGCAGTCTTTGTCCGGAAGCACTCATCCCGCCCCTCCGGGAATTCCCAATATGTACGGCGGGTCGACACGGTTATCAGGCCGCGCGCCAAATCGCAGTAAATCCCGCCGCCCGTATTCATCGGCGATCCGCTCCGCCAGTTCCCGCACGCTCACGGGGACCCCCGAGCAGATGTTGACCGCGCCCTCGACGCCGCCCAACGCCGCCGCGGCGATCATGCGGCCTGCGTCACTAACGTCAAGGTAATCGCGTATCTGGCTTCCGCCGCTGAGTTCTGCCGCCTCGCCTGCCGCCAGCCGGGCCCGCAGGTGGGGTACGAGCCGCCTCTCATCCTCGCCCTCCCCATACAGGTAAAAAAGGCGGCACCATGCGAACTGCATGCCCTGTGCGGGCAAGCACGCGGACAACGCGAGAAAGGCCGCCGCCTTGGCTCCGGCATAAGGGGATTGGGGATCCAGGGGCGTTTGTACCGACAGTCCGCGGTCTGACAATTGGTATTCAAAACACGTGCCGATACCGACGAAACGCCTCACCTTGGCGCGAGCGCTGCCTTCGGCCAGCGCCAGCGTGCCCCCCAGGCAGGACAGATTGCGCGGTGACTGCAGGTATTTTCCCGGCTCTGCATACCAAGCCGCATGAATCACCGTGTCGATTGCCGCGCAGTTCTGCGCCCACCAATCGGCGGGCTCGTTGAAAAGGTCGGGCGTAACGACCATATCGACCTTGTCGGCGCTTTCCAGGCGGATTTGGCTGCCATGCCGCACCACGGCACGGACGGGCACGCCGGCGGCGAGCAAAACACGCAAAATCTGCCGGCCGACAAAGCCTGTTGCCCCGGTAAGCAACACTCTTCCCGTCACGAGACCTCCAGGCGGGGTACGGCAGTCACAAAGCGCGTGCCTCGCTGCGCCAGTCGCGCGTTCTGCTGTTTGACTTCTTCGGCGATATTCCACGGCAGGATCAGCAGATAGTCGGGCGGGCATTGGTCAAGTGCGCCCGGCGCAAGGATGGGTATATGGCTGCCCGGCATGAACTTGCCCTGCTTTGCCTCGGCGGCATCGCACACAAACGACAGCAGGTCCGGCTTGACGCCGGCGTAATTGAGCAGCGTATTTCCCTTGGCTGCGGCGCCGTAGGCGGCCACTTTCTTGCCGGCGCGTTTTTGTTCGATTAAAAAAGCGAGCAAATCGTCCTTTACCCGATCCGCCCTTGCCTGGAAGTCTTGATACACGGCAAGGTTTCGCAAGCCCCTCTCGGACTCTTGCGCCAGCAATGCGGTTACGGCGCGCTCCACGCCGCGGGCATCGTCGGCGTGGCATCCGAATACGCGCAGGCTGCCACCATGGGTGGGCAGTTCCTCAACATTCCACACGCGCAGCCCCGCCGCTTCGAACACGGAAACAACGACGCTCAGTGAAAAGTAGGAAAAATGCTCGTGATACACCGTGTCGAACTGGGTACCCTCTATCAGTCGCATCAAATGCGGGAATTCCAGGCTTATTGTCGCGCCGGGTTTTAACGCGGCCTTTAGTCCCTTGGTGAAATCGTGTATGTCAGGCACGTGCGCATATACGTTGTTGCCGATGATCAGGTCGGCTTGCTTTCCCTGCGCCGCCAATCGCCTCGCCAGTTGCTCACCGAAAAATTCACGCATGACGGGAATGCCCAGTTTCTCGGCGGCTGTTGCCGTACTGGAGGTCGGTTCGATACCCAGGCAGGGAATGCCGGCGGCGACAAAATTCTTGAGCAGGTATCCGTCATTCGAAGCCACTTCGATTACCAGGCTTTGCCCGCCAAGCGAAAGCCTCGGAATGATATCCGCCGCGAAGTGCGCCGCGTGCCTCAGCCAGCCCGTCGAGGTACTCGAAAAATAGGCGTAATCCGCGTCAAACAGTTCATCCGCCCGCGAGTAATCCTCGGCCTGTGCAAGCCAGCATCGATCGCATATTTTTATTTTCAGGGGCAGATATGTTTCCGGCCTGTTGAGGTCTTCATCGGTCAAATAGGCGTTTGAGGGCGGGGCGAAACCCAGGTCGAGGAAGGTATGCACAAGCGGCGCGGCGCAGTGACGGCATTTCATGGCGCAACACCCGCGAACGTCGCATCGATCATCGGGCGGCCGGAATCCCGCGCCGATTGCTCACCGACCGGAAGCGGCCACCCTATGTCCAGCATGGCGTCGCCCGGGTTCAAGCCGTCTTCCGAGGCGACTGCATACGCCGCCGAATGACAATAAAGAAGCTCAACATCGTCGGTCATGGCCTGAAATCCGTGCGCGAAGCCCTCGGGGATAAGCAAAGCCCGGCCATTCCGGGCGGAAAGCAACTCGGCATGCCAGCGCAGAAATGACTTCGAGCCCGCCCGCAGGTCAACGGCGACGTCCCACGCCTCGCCGCGGATGCAGCTCACCAATTTCATTTCCGCATGCGGTGGACGCTGAAAGTGCATGCCGCGCACGGTGCCGCGCGCAGCCGTATACGTATGGTTGATCTGCGCAATCGGCTTGAACCAGCCGGCCGCAGCCAGTTCCGCGGCGCAAAAAATGCGGGTAAGCGAGCCCCGATGGTCGCCTAGGGGCTGACGCTCGACAAGCTTCAGTCCGTTCAACGGCAGGTCGGTCACGGTGAAACGGCTCAAGCCAATGCCCCGTAGGCGGTGATTTCGGCCGTGCACAGTGCCCTGGCATCCGCCCCCTGGTGCTGCTCGCGATACCACGCCATCGTGCGAGCCACGGCTTCCGGAAGCCTCCAGCGTGGCTTGATGCCCAGCACACTGCGCGATTTGGCGGTCTCCAGCGCAAGCCATCCCGCTTCATGCGGGCCCTCGTCCCCGGTACCGTGGCGTATTTCGCCCTTGCCGTAGGCAGCGCGCGCCAGGGCGAGCACCGCGCTTACGCTGGCGGCATCGTTGCTGTCCGGTCCAAAGTTGTAGGGCCCGGCAAGCGACGGCTGCTGCCAGAGTGTTTCCGCCAGCAGCAGATAGGCAGCCAGCGGTTCAAGGACATGTTGCCAGGGACGAATCGCGTTGGGCCGGCGAACCTCCAACACCCTGCCGGTTTGCCACGCGCGTACGGCATCGGGAACCAGCCGGTCCTCAGACCAGTCGCCCCCGCCGATCACATTGCCCGCCCGCGCGCTGGCCACAGCCAGCCCCTTTGCCGACAAGAAGGCATCGCGATAGCTGGCGATGATGATCTCGCTCGCCGCCTTGCTCGCGCTATAGGGGTCGTGGCCGCCGAGTTCGTCCGATTCCCGATAGGGATAACACTGCTCCAGGTTCCTGTAAACCTTGTCGGTGGTAACCGCGACAAGGGCGCGAACACCCTCCAGCGGCCGCAGTGCGTCAAGCACATGTGCGGTGCCCAGCGTGTTGGTCGAGAAGGTGGCAAGCGGGTCATGGTAGCCGGCGCGCACCAGTGACTGTGCCGCAAGGTGAAACACGATCTCCGGCGCGCCGCCCGCGACAAGCTTCGCCAATCTGGCGGCGTCCCGGATATCACACATCTGGCTATCGCACAGGCTGGCAACGTTTGCGAGGGAATACAGGCTGGGCTGGGCGGCCGGTTGCAGGCTGATGCCCGTCACCCTCGCGCCCAATTGATGCAGCCAGATGGCCAGCCATGCCCCCTTGAAACCGGTGTGCCCGGTCAGCAGCACCCGCTTTCCATGCCAAAAAGCGGGGTCCGGATTGCGGAATGCGCTCAGTGCCATGTTTTCCACGGCGCCAGGCCCGATGCCCACAGGTCTTCGAGCATGTTTTTGTCACGCAGGGTGTCCATCGGCTGCCAAAAGCCAGTGTGCTCAAACGCCATCATTTGCCCCGTTTCGGCAAGCCGGGCCATTGGCGCCGCTTCCCAGGGGGTGGCATCGCCGTCAATCAAATCCAGGCATGCGGGCGACAGGACGAAAAATCCGCCATTGATGGTCCCGCCGTCACCGCGCGGCTTCTCGGTGAATGCCGTCACCAGGTCGCCGGAACGCTCCAGTGCACCGTAACGTCCCGGTGGCTGCACCGCCGTGACGGTCGCCAGTTTGCCGTGCCGGCGGTGAAAATCGACGGCGGAACGGATGTCCACGTCGCTGACGCCATCGCCATAGGTGAAGCAAAAGCATTCCTCGTCGCGTATATAGTCGGCCACCCGCTTGAGGCGTCCGCCTGTCAGGGTATCCTCCCCCGTATCCACAAGCGTTACCCGCCAGGGTTCCGCCTTGCGCTGGTGGACCTTCATCTCGTTGCTCGCCATATCGAAAGTCACATCCGACATGTGCAGGAAGTAATTCGCAAAATATTCCTTGATCAGGTAGCCCTTGTAACCGCAGCAAATGACAAAGTCGTTCACGCCGTGCGCGGAGTACATCTTCATGATGTGCCAGAGAATCGGCTTGCCCCCTATCTCGATCATCGGCTTGGGTTTCAGGTGCGTCTCCTCGGAGATGCGCGTGCCGAGGCCGCCGGCAAGGATGACTGCGATCATGTTCGATTCCCTTCCGGCTTGATTGCAAACTCGCGCCCGTAATGGGTGTAGTCCATTCGAAAATCCCCCGACTCCAGGAATTTATGGAGTGCTGTCGTGATCGCGCGATTTTTCTGGGTCGATGACTCCGCCAGCCAACTGTCATATACGGCGGGCGTAAATTGCGCGTAATACCCGCCGAGAGACTCGATCGTGGCGTCGTAATCTTCAAAAAAGAGATTCTCGGTGTTGTAGATATAGCGCATGAAATAGTATTCGTAGACCTGCCGCTTTTCGATATTGAAATCCAGGCTGCCCAACCCGAGCAGCATGCGTCGATAGTCTTCGACATCTTTGGCGTGCAGATTGAAGTCGTAGGCGATATGCGGATTCGTTTGGGAGGCGATGATCACCGGAACCCCCAACGCCGCATACTCGAATGCGATGGTGCCATAGACGGTCAATGCCAGGTCAATGCCCTCGGCAATGATCTGATTGTGCGAGGCATCGGCGGGCAACAGGGTGAATTTCGGGTAACGCGCGACGAAACCATCGATAATTTCCTTGGTTCCGGGCAAATAATCCGGATGCGTTTTGATATACCAGTCGTAGTTCGTAGTCTCTGTCATCTTTCCCAGAAAATCGAGCCATTCGTAAAAATCCGGGAAGATGTTGTTTCCGTAACTGTGCGGGCTGTCGAAAAAACAGTGGGTCGCGATGAGGATTTTCTTGCGCGGTGATTCGCGCAGCAGGCGTTGGTGCCGTGATGCGCCATAGGCGGATTTGGTTGAATAGGGCATGTCCACACCGACCTCGCCGGCGAAGCGCCGCTCAATCCGCTTTTGCGCTTCGGCGATTCCCGATTCCTGTACGTCATGGGGCAGGGCGGCAAAGCGTTGGCGAAAATAGATGAAATCGTTGTAGGCAAAAAGGTTGCCGGAACTGAGTCGATAGAGATGCGTCGCGTTGGCCTGAAAGGCCGGGATGTTTCGTCGCACGGCCAGGCGAAGCGGGATGGCCAGGCTATAAACGCAATGGCTGACGTTGACGGCCCGGACGTCATTGGCGTTCAGGTAGTCGTCCCAGAATACGAACAACTCGATGGATTCGAGCAGAAAACTTCGAAAATCGGGGGCATCCTTGTCGATCGTCGGTTTGAGAAAGGTCATCAGATAGGAGTCGTAAATCAGGTCGCCGACCCAAACGCCGTCAATTTTCAACGCCTCGATATCCCGCGTACCCTTCAGGCTGGGCAGTATTTTTTCAAACATCACTCTTGCCCTGGCTTTTTGCCCCGCAGACATGGTCACGTCAAGAAATGCGGCGGTGCCAAAAGAACGATAGACGCCGAACTCGTCGAATCCGATCGTGCGCTTGACCCGAAAGTACAGCTTTTGCAGCCAGCCGCGCATGGGAATCGGGGGGTAGGCAACGATCCGGGCCTGCTGGCTCTCAGCCAGCACATTCGCCAAATAGGCATATGCGATATGCGCGGACCTTGTCTGGTTAAGCTCAAACAGCACAACCGGCTCCCTGCGCCCCGCATCGGCGGCGAGCGGGAATACGCGGCGGTTAAATGCCATGAACCGCCTGAGCTCAGGCGAAGATTTCAGTCTTTTGATGAGATTCAGTACTCTTTTAACAAAGGCAGGCAATGTCATGACTCACTAGGCTATGAGGCGCCGGCGCGAAACCGCCCGGGCGCATGCGGAAGTGTCAGCGATCCAAACCATAAAGCAGGGAGGCGACGCGGCGCCCCTCGCAAATCACGTGCGAGGGAATCGTCGCCTGGTGCGAGAAGCCCGCCTTGAGCAGCGCCTTTGATGAACCGATGTTCGTGTCGTAACAGCCGGCGGTAATCTTGGCCAGGCCGCACGCGTCGATGCCGTGGCGCGCGACCGCCTGGATCGCCTCGCTGGCATAGCCCTTGCCCCAGCTTTCCCGGTCACCGATCAGGAAGCCGATCTCGGCGCGGCCGTGCCGCCGCACAATCGGGCCCAGTTTTATATTGCCGATATGCCGCCCGTTGCTTGCGAGGAAAATGCCGAACATGAGATTGTCCGGACTGGCATTCACCGAGTCGATGAACGCGGCGAGCTCGGCGCAATCACTTACCGGGGTGAAGCGCAGCTCGAGATAGCGCGTGACCTCGGGGTCGCGAAGCCACGACAAATAATCCGCGGTGGCATCGGAAGGCTGCAGGACGCGAAGCTCCAGCCTTTGGGTTTTTATGGGCTGCGAAAGTATCATCGGGGTGTGTCGCCTGATTTTCCTAGACCATCTTGAACTGCAGGCCATAGTTGCTCAAAAAAGCCTTGGCCCTGAGCGGGTTGCTGTCCGAGAAATTGAATAGGCTGCCACAGGCAAGGGCGCTGACCTCGGTTTGCAGGAAAGCGTCCTTCAGGTGGTTGTATTGCCCTGATCCGCCGCAACCGATGACCGGAACCGTGGCCGCAGCGCACACCAGCCGCAACAAATCAAGGTCAAACCCGTCCATCGTTCCATCCTGATCCACGGACTGGATCAGAAATTCGCCGGCGCCGGAGGCCTGGCAGGTGCGAATATGCGCCTCAAGAGGCACCGTCTCGGCATGCCGCGCGCAATCCGAAAGTGCCTCGTACCCGCCGTTGGCGCCACGTCTGGCGTCAATGGCCACGACCACTGCTTGCACGCCGAATCGGTCCGCGATCCGGCTCAACATGGCCGGATCCGTGTATGCACCGCTGTTGACCACAACCTTGTCCGCGCCGTTCTGGATCAGGTAGACGGCGTCATCAAAACTGCGCACGCCGCCGCCCACCGACAGGGGCATGAAACAGACTTCCGCCACCCGATGAAGCAGGTCAGCGAGGGGCTTTACCGACCGGCGATCCCGGTCGATGTTCAGGAAAATCAGCTCGTCCGCATATTGGGAGTTGTAGACCGCCGAACTCTTGACCGGGTCGCCTACGTCGCGCCAATCCCCGAAACGCACGGTCTTCACCAACCGGCCGTTCAGCAACAACTGGACCGGGATGATGCGCCGCTTCAGCACTGCCCGTCCCATTGGCAGAAATTCTCGATCAGCTTGAGCCCGTTCACCTGGCTCTTTTCCGGGTGGAACTGAAAGCCGATGACATTGGCACTGCCGATCACCGCCGTGACGGCTCCGCCATAATCGGTTGTTCCGAGCACATCGGCATCATGCTCGCATTGGACGGCATAGGAATGCACGAAATAGAAATCCCGTCCGCTTTTGATGCCTTCAAATACGGGGTGGGGACGCAGCACGTTCAACACATTCCAGCCCACGTGCGGCACCCGCAGCAAACCTTGCGGATCAAGCAGCGTGACGCGGCCGGCTATGAGGCCCAGCCCCGCCTTTGTGCCACCCTCCTCGCCCGTAGCCATCAGCAATTGCATGCCAAGGCAGGCGCCCAGCACCGGGCGCCGGCTGGACACAAAATCGAGAATCGGCTGCCGCAGACCGCGACGCTCGATTTCCGGTACAGCGGCGCCGAAGTTGCCGACACCCGGAATGATCAAATGGTCAAGGTCGTCGAATGCCGCCGCATCACTCACAATGACCGGGTCGAAGCCGTTCTGAAAGACGGCATTTTCAACCGACCGCAGGTTGCCCATTCCTATGTCGAGAATGCCGATCACTTGCAAGCCATTACCGACGGCTTAATGACCGCCCGCCTTCACAATGGGCACAATCTTGCGCCGAATACCGCGATTGTCCTCGGGTTCGCGATACCAATCGTCGTAATCCCAGGTGCGGGGGGCGTACTCTGCGTTGAAATCAGGCTGGTAGGGCGGCACCACCGTCTTGGCGACGACCGCGTTGAACTCCTCCTCGGTCAGGCCGATGTAGTCGAGGAAGATGTTGAGCGAGGGCGGTTTGCGCCCCTCGTATCCGTCGATCAGCTCGCGCGCTTTTTCCTGGGTGATGCGGCCGTTGCGCAAATCGAGGGCCGTCATCTGGGTGACCCGCCCGTACCCGCGCTTCAGGTATTTGATGTAATCACGCACGCCCTGCAGGTGGCACTCAATCTTCTCGTAGGGATACTCGGTCCACGGTATGCCCTCGACCTGGTCACCCTGCCAACCGAGTTCGTTCTGGATAATGGCGACCTGCTTTTTTACATCCCAGGGCACGTAGGACCCGAGACAGACTGAGCGATAGCGCAGTTTTTTCAATTCCCGCAGCGGCGGATAAGTGAAGGGCTTCAAGTCGCGCGGGTCGAATTCAAAGTCACCGGAAATCATGCCGGACATGTCTTCGGCCGTGATGCCGAGGTTGGTGGACCGATTGAATTTGACTTCGTCGACCTCCTCGATCTGGTCGTCGCGGTAATCGTAGTAAGCGGTGTACTCGGACGAGGGCTCACCCCAGAATATCAGGGGCACCTTGTGCTGTATCGCCACGTGCATCGGATAGGAATAGATTCCGGTATGGCAATGCCAGCAGAAGTCACCCTTGCGAACAAGCGCTTCGAGCATCAGGCGCTTGACCAGCTGCCAGTTGGGCGTGAAGCTGATCACATCGACGCCCAGCTTGCGAAAGGTGCGTTCGTTGTTTTTCAGCAGGCCCTGGCGCATGAAGCCGTGGTTGAACTGCACCACCAGCGGTTTGAGTTTGTATTCTTTCATCAGGTAATGCAGCGTGAAGGTACTGTCCTTCCCGCCTGAGAACGGGACGATGCAGTCGTAGTCGTACTTCCCGCGGTACTCCTCGACCAGGACGTCAAGCTGCTGCTTGCGCCCGGACCAGTCAATCGTCACGTCCTTGAATTCCTTTTGCCGGCAGATATTGCAGACGCCATCCGCGTCGAACTCTATCGTTTCATAGGTTTCCGGCAGATTGCATGCCTTGCAGTGCTTGAGCATTAAGTAGTACCCCGCATGTAAAAAGTGACGCCCCGGGGCTCGGGGTCGTCGTGGTATTGCGCCGCCTAGGCGGCGCCTTGGATCGGGTGATGCGTCGCCGGCAGTTGCAGCATGTCCTCGATTTCCGGATGCGGCAGCCGGATGGTCTTCCCCCCCGGCGGGATGCAGCTCACCACGCGCTTGCCCGCCAGCAAGGCAACCACCATCGCCATGGTCGCGCAGCCGGCAACGACGTCACTTGCCACAATCTGCTCCAGAAGCGTCCTGTTTTCTCCCGTGACTATGGGCAGGTCGAATTCGTCCACGGCCCAGCGATACTTGTCCGGGCTCTCCTGCGGATGGGCGCGGACGACCACGCGGTCAATCCGCTCGCCCAGGCGGCCGATGTTGGAAAGAAAACACCGCAATGCGTCCTCCTCCGAATATCCCCAATACAACGGATCGTTGTAGAGGGCCAATCCGTCCTCGCGAAGCGGCTCGCACACGTAGAGGACGCTGATGCCGGCAGCCGCGCGCCGGACCGGCGCGGCGATCGCCGCCAATTGCTGCCGGATATCCTCGAAATAGGCATTCGGAACGAGGCTGGTTTTTGTCTCGGGAAGATGCTGTTCCGCGAGCCTGGCTGCCAAGGCATCGCCGACCCAGACTTCGTCGGGGAAATGCCAGCTGCCATGACGCAAAAACCGCTGCCTGTAGTTCACCCAGTGATCGAGCATGGCGACCGAGCGCTTGCCGGCCTGGCGGGCCAGGCCGATCGCCCGCCACTCGAGGTCAGACAGGAAGCTGGTGCCGCACAGCAGCCAGTCGCAGCTGGCGACAAGCTGCCCCAGTTCCACGCGCGCAATGTCGCCGAGCTTTCGCGCGAAGACGGCTTGCGCCGCGCCTTCAAGCGCATAGACACATTCCAGCCCCTGCCGGCGGATATGGCTTGAAATGATTTCCGCACCGCCCGCGTCATGCGCAACCACCCCTATCATCTGTCGTTGCGCGCAAGACGCTCAAATTCTTCCCGAAGCACGCCGTATTCCAGCATATCCACCCACTCGCCCTCGAGAAAAAGGTGATTGCGTCGCCGCCCCTCCGGCGCCATCCCGAGTTGCGCCGCGAGCTTTTGCATGCCCGTGTTGGTGGATGCGGTGCCGCAGTAGACACGCTCAAGGTTTAATTTTGAGAATCCGTGCCGGAGCAGGGCCATGCCTGCGTGCAGGCCGACCGATTTGCGCCAGTGGTGTTGATTGCCGATCAGGATGGCGAACTCCGCATTGCGGTTAACCAAGGATATGCTCTGCAGGCTGATGTTGCCGATATGCCCGTCGTCCTTGTGGCAGATCGCCCAGACCAGTTGATCTTCCCGGTTCAGTTCACCGTAGAACGCCCGGAACCAGTCCGCCGTCTTCGGAAACTTGCCGTGTGAATTGTATTTGCAGACCTGCTGGTCCTCGAACCAGGACAGATAGGGGCCGGCGAGATCGCTCTCGCGAAGCCCCCGCACATGATAACCATCGGCAATCGCGTATATCATCGCAGGGCCTCCAGGTTGCGCCAGACTTTATGAAATGCACTGATGATCAGGTCGACCTCGTCGTCCCTGAACTCGTGCGAGCATATGCCGAAACCGAGAAAGCTTTGAGCGTGCAAACGCTCCGCGACCGGGCATATCCCCTTGCTGTAATCAACGTCGCGATGGCAAATATCCGAGGTCCACGGAAAGCCCTTGCTCCCGTAAGCCATTTTCTTCTGGTACATGGGCAGGAGGTGCAGGTTTTCATACTTGGACGCGAGCGCCGGAACGCCCTCGGCGACAAGCGCTTTGTGCAACACCTCGCGGCTGACCCCAAGCACGCCGGGATCCAGGGTCATCGAATACACATAGTAGACGTGGCTGCAACCTGGCTTGACCACCGGGGTGCGCAATCCCTTCAGCCCGGACAGTCCCTGGTCAAGCTTGCGCGCAATGTGCTGGCGCGATTCGACCATGAGTTTCAGTTTTTTCAATTGCTCGATGCCGATGGCGCATTCAATCTCGCCCAGGCGGAGATTGAGACCGATCATGTTGCTAAGATTGGTCACCCCTTTGTCGCCCACGACAACTTCGGCGTGATTGCGAATCAGGCGAAGCCGGTCGGCAAAATCGTCGTCATCGGTGACGGCAATGCCACCCTCGCCGGTATGGATATGCTTGTGGTAGTTGAGGCTGTATCCGCCGATGTCGGCAAGGGTTCCCGCAAATTTTCCCTTGTAAAGCGCGGCCGGTGCCTGCGCCGTGTCGGAAATGATCTTCAGCTTGTGCTTGTCGGCGATCTTGCGCAGCGCGTCCATGTCCGCGGAATGGCCGGCAATGTCCACCGACATGATGGCCCTGGTATGGGGGCTTATGTTGCGCTCCACCGACGCCGGGTCAAGGCAGAATGTGTCTGTTTCGATGTCGGCGAAAACCGGTATCGCATTCCAGTGAAGAATGGCGGTCGCACTGGCGGCCATGGTCCAAGGGCTGACAATAACCTCGTCACCCGGCTCAATGCCGATGGCGCCTACCGCCGCAACCAGCCCCGAAGTCCAGGAGTTGAACGTTACTGCGTGCTTTACGCCGAAGTAGGTTTCGCATTGCCGCTCGAACGCCTGAACCTTGGGACCGCCAAAAAAATCAGGATCCCAGCAACCCAGGAATTGGGAAAGCACCCCGCTCTCGACCACCTTTTTCGCGGCCTCCACCTCTTCGCGTCCGATTGAATTGTAGCGGCTGAATGCCTGTTTGATCAGTTTCGGGCCGCCGAACAATGCAAGCGTATCGTCAATGACTCGTTTGTTCATAGTTTTGCTTTCACTCTGGTTAGCGCATCGAGGGTCTTCAACGCATCCTCGCCGGCGCACAGGCTGGAAGGTTTGCCCGCAAGGACTTGACTGATTTGGTCGGCCACATGCCAAAGAAGCCCGGGGCCCCCGGAGGAAATCTCTTCGGCGTCCCGGGACAGTACCGTGTAGCCGGCCGCCGTCGGATCGGGAATGGCGGCCTGCCAGCGAATTTTGCCGCCGCCCTGCTCGTAGCGCAGGCAACCGTTCGGTGCGACCAGATGAATTTCGTGGTGTGAGAAATATTCTTCGTTCGCGGCCAGAAAGGTCACCTCTCCCCTGGCAAATTTCATCTGCACATCGGGCTCCGGATCACTGCCGTCCCAGAGGCGGCCGGGCTTGACAAGGGTGAGCTCACCGACGGGGCCCAGCCAAAACTCGAGCAGATTGGAAAAATGTGAGCCGTTATGCACCAAGCCCTTGGTGTACCAGGCAACGCCTTTTACCGGTGTGGCTATCCTGCCGTCATCCAGCCTGCGTTTTACCTCGCACACACCGGGGTCGACGCGGCGCAGGTAGTTTGCGTAGAGAAGGCAATGTTTCTTCCGGCATGCCTCGACCATGCGGTTTGCCTCGGCAAGGTCGTAGGACAGGGGCTTTTCACACAAAATCAGCCTGGGTGCGCCGTGCTGTAGGACGGCATTCAACACGCCGGCGTGCGCCGCCGTCGGTACTGCGATCACCACAACGTCCGGGCGGGTCGTCGCGAGCGCACCGGCCAAATCGGTTCCGGCGGGCGCGCCATAATGCGTTTCGAAAAGGGCGCATCGAACAGGGTCGGCATCGACGCCACCGGCCAGCCGGAAATCCGGGTGCTGCGAAAACGCCTTCGCGTGTGTCAGGACCATGCCCGACGCGGGCATCTCGAGGTCATAGCCCATGGCAATCGCGCCCAGGCCGACGAGCAGGACGGAATGCGTCACGTCGGACGCGCGTCCTTGCGCTGCACACTGTCGTTCAGGGCGAGCCATTGCGGATTCTTGCGCAAGGCCCGGATGATTTCGCCGCAGCCGAACAGCGGATTGTCCGGGCCGAAATGTTCGATCAGTTTGCGAATCAACTCATAATCCGCGGGCACATCAAGCGTCAATCCGAGCCCCGGCCAGTGCAGGGAGGGCGGCGCGATCAAATACAAATGGGAAAACAATTCGGGATGCTGGACGATATGGCGCGAAACATGCTCGCGATCAAGGGGATCGTCGGTCATCGAGGCGGATCGCTTTAACGCCGCCAGCGTGAACACCTGCGCGTCCATGCCGTCCGGATAACTGCTGATGAAGGAATTTGCGCAATACTCCGCGCGATTGCGTTTGAAGACGCGTACGGTCTGCTCGACCAGGTCCGGATCGATGATCGGGCAATCGCCGGTGATTTCAATCACCACGTCCGCACCGGCGGAGTCCGCCGCGCCGATGACGCGCCCCATTACGTCATCCTCGCTGCCGCGAAACACGCTGACGCCGTCCTGCCTGGCGAATTCAACCAGCACGTCATCGGTCGCATTGGTGGTGGTCGCCAGCACGATCTCGTCAATGGAGGGCACCGCCTTCAGCCGTTGCGTCAGGTGTGCGAGCAGGGGCCGGCCCAGCGCCGGCAGCAAAACCTTGCCGGGCAATCGGGATGAGGTCATGCGCGCTTCGATCGTTGCAACAAATTTCATTGGTTGTCCTGTCAACACACGAAGAGGTCAGCGCGCACCCGGCGTCCTGATTCGAAAAATGGCCTCCGCCAGGGCCCAGTCCTGTTCATCGTCGATATCGACGGCCGTTCCCTTTGGCAGCGCATAACCGATAAACCCGCTGTCCGAGCCCGCCCCCTCGGACGCCCGGACGGTCGCGGCCGGAAAAGCGGCGAACGAACCAGCGTCGAAATATTTTTTGCCCAGATCCTGGGAGCGCACCGCAAACATGCCCGGCTGCACCGGTTCCAGCCGGCCGTCCGGCTTGCGGTTGAAGGCCCATTCAATCGGCGCCTGGTACTCGGAAACGGCCAGCAGCGGGTCGCGCCCGCCGGCGAGTGAAAACAGTTTTTCCGCCTCAACCAGATCGCCGGCCTCGACCAGGGGGGCGCACGCCATGAGCAGCCATATCTGGTCGAAATGCCTGCCGCGCTTGGCGTACTCGTCGGCGACAAATTTCAGCACCGGCATGATGGGCGTATGGTCGTCGGCGAGCGCCATGGGTCGCGCAAACTCAGCGGCAAATCCGAGCCCGGAAACCACGTCGCCGATGGCCGTACTTTCGGTCGACACATGGATGACATCAAACAGGCGGCTGGCGCGGGCCGCCTCCAGCACGTGTGCAATCATCGGTTTGCCGCAAAATTCGCGAATGTTCTTGTTGGGAATGCGCTTGGAGCCGCCGCGCGCGGGAATGACCGCCAGTCGTTTCATTCAGACACCCTGCATCCTTGTTCGATCAGTGACAGGCTTTGTTCGCCGCAGTTGAATAACATGTCGATAGACGACATGTAGGGGACAAACTCGCCGAATAGTTGCGGATATTCCGGATGCGTGAATTCGAAGTAGCGAACGGGCACGTCGATCCTGGCGAACGCATCGGATTCCTCGAGGTACTCCCGTGATCCGGGCGGCGAAATGTATTCGGTCGCGCCCGCTTGCCGGCAAAGCGAGGCCAGCAGGTCGGCCTTGCTGCCAACACCACCCAGGTCGCCGGACCGCAATACCCGGGTGCGAATACCCAGAACGTCCCTGAGGTGAAGAATCAAGCCGATGGTCAGGTCGGCCAGGCGGTTGCCGGGACGATCGAGCAGCGAAAGCAGGCTGCCGGCATAGCGGTCGAAATAGCGCGCCTTGCCGTAATTCATCTCGATGCTGCGACGATGGCTCGCGGCAAAATTGACGCTCGCGTCAACCTCAACCTCGGAAATCAACTGGTCGCGCCGGTCCTTGACCAGGGCCGGAACGGTCAGCCATTGCGGCCCGCTCGCGGTCTTGATCTGGTTGCGCTGCTGCCAGGAGCGGCGGGAAAACTGCACCGAATCGAGCAAAATGAACACATCCACCGAACGCATCAGCCCGAAATAACCGCACCAGGGAAGATAGGTCGGCTGCATGATCGCCACGCGCGTCATTCCTCTACAGCCAGGCCGATGCCGTCGAAACCATAGTTGTTGCCGTTGTAGAACATGAAACGGCGCCCCTTGTGCTTCACCACCGCGGCGTATTCGATCATCTCGCTGTCAAACCCGGAAGGGCTGACGTCAATGCCGGCCAGATCGTCGCGACGCTCCCACTCGATGCCATCCGGGGACTCGGCGTAGCCAAGGCGGTAGGCCGCACCCTTGTGCCCAAACCACATTTTCCAGGTGCCGTCCTCAAAAATGACATAAGGCCGCGCCAGCGCATTTTCGGATGCGTCCTTGAAGTCGATGCAGACATGCCCGTCGCGCTGCCACTGCTTGCCATCTTTTGAGCGCGCCATCTTGATGTTATAGCGCGGGAGATCCTTGTTCACCCAGCCGCATCCGGAAACGTAATACATACGATATCCATCATTCACGTCCACGACCCAAGGCGCAGTGTTTAAGAACGGGTCGGTGATGCAGCGCTCAATGATTGGAGCTCGAGACCAGCGGTCAAATGTCTTTCCGCCATCACGACTTATAGCTAAACCGCCAAATAGATGCACTCGAACAGTCGAGCCGGGGTTCCATCCGATGTAATACATGTGCAATTCATCACCAATCGGCTTCACGCAAGAAGGTGTTACACCGTTATCGTCAAAACAACCTAAATCGCCCGGCGTTAGCACCGGTTGGCTGGAATACTCGACCACTTTTACGTCAGCATCCAGATCGACTGTGGCATAACCAATATTTGATCGATTTTCCTGATCTCTCCCCGAAAAGAAAATTCGTACATGCCCTGAATCTAACGCCAACGGCGTCGGCACCATGCAGTGAGATTTTGCCCACGGCAATTTCGAATCAGGACGAATGAGTAACCCTAATTTTTTCCAGCGTATTGAAGCTGACTCAAACATTGGCGATGTCACTCGATCACTATAATTGTTCGATCCGTCATGAATTGAGATTTCTTCGCACGAAATCGAACTCCCTTGAAAACTTCCTTAAAGGCGCGTGTTTCGCCGGGATATTCGTGATTATTGAATTCGTCCAACATAATCACGCTTCCAGAAATCAAGTGTGGCCTGATCGCCTCCAGAGCGGCCTTGGTTGGTTCGTAAAGTGCCATATCAAAATAAGCGAGGGCAATCACTACGTCATCATTTTCAGCAAAATATGCTGGGGCCGTTTTCGTGACATCGCCCTCTACTAATTCATGCTTCTTAATCGCCGCGAGAACGTTATTCTTTTCGTGATAGTCGATCAGTGTTTCAAGATAGCCTTTGTAGTTCTCAGCCACCTTGTAGCCGCCGACTTTAATAGTCTCGCTCGGACGATCTTTTGCGGAAACAGCAGGATATCCGGTGAACGTGTCAAACCCGATCACCCGCCTACTTTGATTGAAGGGTTCATAAATCGCCCGAAAATTCTCAAATAAAACTAAATTCTGCCCCCACCACGTCCCAAATTCGACAATGATTCCGGGCTGACTGAGAATTTGCTGATAGACCTCATTTACAAACAAGATTTTTGTTAGCGCCGAGCTTCGCATAAATAGCCCAAGGCATATAAGCAACTGATCGTCCGGGATGGGGCAATCCCTAAACAGTTGATAAAGCAGCTCGCGGTGAGCAAGCTGCTGCTCACTTGCCTTAGTTTCCATTTTGTAGCCGATGTCACTATTTTTAGTCATGGCAGATCTCTTCCAATGGATATGTCAAATTTTGAAGAATTTTTTCTTGAGTACAATTGATCTGCGATCATCTGCGGCGTAAACCTCAGCCGATGCCCCAATGGCAATGGCGCCGTCTGGCATATTGCGTGCTACCAACGCACCCATCCCCACGAAACAATCGCTACCAATTTCCGTGAAGTCCTTTATCGTCGCATTCACCCCGAGAAAGCAGCGTTCGCCAATGCGGCAATGGCCTGAAATGACCACGTGCGAAGAGATGTAGGCATGGTCGGCTATGGTGCTGCCGTGCCCGATATGGTTGCCCGACCAGATCATGACGTTATTGCCTATCTTCACGGTGGGCTGCAGGGTCTGGTTTTCCAGAACAAAGCAGTTGTCGCCGATCACAAGATCGGGCCAGCTCACCGATCTGGAACAGAGATAGGAAGCGAGCCGGTATCCCGCGGCCTTGGCCTGCAGATATTTTTCCTGGCGCAGCTGGTTCAAGCGCGCGTATGAAAGCGCGACATGCATTCCGTATTCAGCCGGGGGAAACCGTTTCACGGCCTCGCTGAAGGGCAGCAATGGCAGGCCCTGGAACTGGTCGGCATCGGCATAGGCATCGTCGACGGTGAATGCGACCACGCGGTAATCGCTGTCATTGTCGAAGTAATAGCGCGCCAATTCGGCCATTTCTGCCGAACCGAATATCACCAAGGGTTGCGTCATGTCGGGCTTCCGGATTCTAGCGGCACAGCGCGATCAAAAAATCGAGCGGCAGCTTGATGAGCTTTTCGGTCACGCGCCCGGTTTCTGCGTCGGCGAACACCTGCTGGCAGTAGTGCTGCAGGTAGCGTTCGGTGTCCATGAAAAAAAACTCATGGCCGTTGCGAAAATCAAAATCCCGGACTCTGTACCGATGGTGGCCCAGCGGCTCGGCACGCCGGTAAATTTCGTGCTCCGGACCGACCGTGGACAAATACAAACCGCCGCCGGGCTTGAGCACCCGGCGAAACTCCCTCAACGCGGCGAGCACGTTGTCCTCGCTGCCCTCGTAATGCAGGGTATTGACCGACAGCAACAGGTCAAAATGCGCGTCCGGGTAGGGCAAGGCACGGTTCGACCCCGCCTGAATGCGCGTCTTGAATCCCCGGCTGTCCATCACCGCCTGGGCCGTCGCCGCCATTTCTTCGTGCAAATCGACGCCATGGCATTCACAGCCGATGTCGGCGAAGGGCACCAGGTTATTGGCAAAGCCGCAACCGACGTCGAGTACGCGCCAGTCCGGCTGCGGCTTGAACGGCCGCTTCAGGTAATCGCTGCCGCCAAACAACACCTTGAGCATGACCTCATTCGGCCATTTCGGATATTTTTGCGCCTGACTTTCGCGCTTGATTTCCTTGTTCCACTCGTCAGTCGCATTGCCCTGCCCGGTTTCGCTCATAGTTCACTCCCGAAAGTCAACATGTCCCATGTGATGGGCTGGTCCTTTTCCACCGGCCCCCTCAGGGTCGCGCCCGCAATGGCGGTTGCATAGCGCGCGCGCAAGCCCAGCGCCGGCCGCTTCAATGCGAGGTCGGCCGGGCTGATTCGCTCGCCCCGTTTCATCGCCCTCGCGGCGTAAACCCCCTCGCGACGCCCAAGCTCGCGTTCCTTGGGGAGCATTTGCTTGACCGCGGAACCGAGCGCCGCGCTCGCTTCGTGAATGGCCGCGACGTAGGCCTTGAGCTCCTGCGGTTCCAGCGCGTAAAAATGATCGGGGCCGGACGACGCACGATCGAGGGTGAAATGTTTTTCGAAAACCGTCGCACCCAGCCCGACGGCGGTGGCGGCCGCGACCTGGCCCAGGGTGTGGTCGGAAAATCCGACCGGGCACTTGAAGCGGCTTGCGAAGGACGGGATGACCTTCAGGTTCGCATTCTCCACGGGCAGGGGATACATCGCCCCGCATTGCAGCAGCATGACCTGGTCGTTTCCGGCGCCAAGACACACATTGACCGCCTCCTCGACGTCAACCATGTCGCACATGCCCGTTGAAATGATGACGGGCTTGCCGGTGGACGCAACGTAGTGAACAAAACCGAGGTTGGTGGTCTCCGAAGAGGCGATCTTGTGGGCCGGGACCTTTGCCGCTTCGAGAACGTCGATGGAGTCAACATCGAACGCCGAGGCCATGAAATGGATGTCCCGCTCTGTTGCGTGCCGCTCGAGCAAGGGCACCCAGTCCGGGTCCAGTTCGATGGATTTGAAAATATCGTGCAACTCACCGCCGTTCGGGTAGAGGAAATTCGCGCGAAAGAGCTGGAATTTCACCGCGTTGGCCCCGGCCTCGACCGCGACGTCGATCAGCCTTTTCGCCGTATCAAGATTCTGGTTGAAATTGGATCCGATTTCCGCAATGACGTACGGAGGGGCATCGCCCCCCACCGGGGTCCCGGCAATGTTCAGTGTGTTTTTGAGCAAGATAATTCCTTTTTAATTTCAGCCAGCAATCTTTGCGCTCCGCGCGCGTCCACCATGTCCTGGCCCGTTGCCGCCATTTTCGCGCGTCGCGCAAAGTCACCGAGCAATTTGTCCGTTTGTTCACGGACGCATTCGGGCGTGATGTTCAGGCCAAGATCGAGCACTGAACCCTGCGCCGCGAAGGGCCGATTAACCTCTTCATGCGACGCATCGATCGAAAACAACAAAGCCGGGGTTCCGGTTGCCGCGAGTTCGTATTTGGTCAGTCCGCTCGCGGACAGCGCCACGTCGCACCAGAGCATGGCGCCAAGCAGCGTTTCCGGCGCGAAAACCAGTTCCACCTGATGCCTGGATTGTTCCGCCAGGCGCCGTATTTCCGCGCGAAGCGCTTCGCTGAACAGCGGACCGAGCACGGCGCGAACCTGCATCCGGCCGGATATTTTTTCGAGCCCGCGCAGAATGAGCGCGGTGTTTCCGTCGGGGTCGCTGCCGCCGCAGCTGACCAGGACACGGTCGGCCCGTTCCCGCACCAGCCTGCGCGGCAACCCGGCGTAGGCGGGTGATAACAGGGCGTACTGCGGTCCCTGCAGCACGCGCCACCTGCCTTGACCGCGGTCGATGGGTGCGGCCGCATACGGGACAACCAGAAGATCGATGTCGGCTTGCGGGGCCTGCGCCACCAGCGACTGCTCACCAAGCGAATCGATAGCCACCGCGACGCGGCCCAACCGGCGCAACTGTCCAAACAAGGCCGGCACGGAAGGGGTCCGGGCAAAGAGCGCCGCGTGCACCACATCACTCACGACCACGTCGGCAGGTTCCGTAACGCCGGCCGTCAACGCCGCCCGCTCCAGCTCGGATACCGGTTTCACCTGGCATGCATGGCCCGCCGCCTCGACGCGCACCCTCGCCTGTTCGTCCCCGAACACGAGAAACGCAGGCTCAAACGCCGCTGCCCCGGCATGCGCCGCGAGGGTGAGGCATCGATTCAAATGCCCGTAGCCGATCGAATGACTGGCCGCACTGACCAGAAGCAGGCGCGGCGGGCGGGAATGAACGGGCATGGGCCGCAATCAGTTCAGGCGCTTGAATCCGGCGTGGCAGACCGGCCCCTTTAGCAGGGAGAGGACATCACGCCCGTCCTCGCATTCTTTAATGAGGCCAAAAACCGGGTCCAGTGCTTCAAAGTATCCGTCAACAATCTGCGGCGTATGCTCGATGCAGGAGAAGACCAGGTTGCTGGCAAGGTAGCCCCTGGCCAGCATCTCCTGGGTGATCAGGGTTTTGTAGGCCAGCGCATTCGGGCTGTCAAAGCCGAAACTCGCGATCGCCGGCAAGCCCGCGGTGGTAAGCGCAAGGTCGTGCTTTTTGGCCAGAACCTTCCAGCGGGCGCTTATGTCCGATCCGATGCTTGTGATGCGCTCCCATGATTTGACCCGCTCCATCACTTCCAGCGTCTTGAGCGCCGCGGTCGGACCGATGCGCTCGGTCCAGAAGGTGCTGCTGATGAAGGTCGATTGGGCGCCTTGCATGATTTCGCGCCGCCCTATGGTGGCCGTGATCGCGTAGCCGTTGCCGAGCGCCTTGCCGAACATCGCCATGTCCGGTTCGACCCCGTACATTTTGTGGATGCCGCCGAAGGTTTGACGAAAGCCCGAGGTGCATTCATCGAATATCAGCACGATGCCGCGACGTGTCGCCAGGTCCCGCACTTTTTGCAGGAAATTGTCTTCGGGCCCGCGATTGCGCATGACCTCCATCTTGATCACGCCGATGTCATGCGCGTCAACCAGCGCCTCCAGTTCGGCGTAGTTGTTATAGTTGAAGGGGAAAACGGTGCCGCGCAGGCTCTGCGGCACGCCATTGGGCTCGAGGCCGGGCAGCAGGTGTCCGGCCAGATTTTTATCATCCCCGAGATTGGCCGCAAGATACCAGTCGTGCCATCCGTGGTAGCCGCAAATCGCGACTTTGTCCTTGCCGGTGGCGGCGCGCGCGATGCGGATCGCAATGGCATTGGCCTCCCCGCCGGAGCGCGCAAATCGCGCCATGTCGGCCCAGGGGTGCATTTCGAGCAACTTCTCCGCGAGGTACACCTCCTCGGGGCAATTCAGGGTCGACATATTGCCTGCGGTGACCGTGGCGTGAACCGCGGCATCGACTTCCTCGTTGCCATAGCCCAGGGTATTCGTGCCTATCCCCATGATGCACATGTCGACGTATTCCCTGCCGTCAAGATCCCATACCTTGCAGCCCTTCGCTTTCTGGAAATAGGCGGGCCACTGCTCGGGCAGGAACATCTCGGCGCGCTTGGAGAGCAGCATGTTGCCCCCGGGGATGATCTGCTTGGCGCGTTGCCATAATTTTTGGCCTGTGCCCATGGGTTTGTTTTTCCTCTAGAGGGTAAATGAAAGGTCTTGCATCGCACCCGGCAGGGCGCGCCCGCGCATCTGCACGCGTTTCACAATTTTGGCCAGTTGGCCGGGTTAAGCAAATCTTCGGCGTCGCAGGAAATTTCCGGCGCCTTGGGCGAAAACGGCATTCGCGCCGCGGCCAGGATTTGCCGCAGTTGCTGCGTCGTGTCTGCGCCGACCAGCACGCGGTCGATTTCCGGGAATGAGAGCGGAAATGCGAGGCAGGCTTGCAGGGCCGTTTCACTGTGCCCGGACTGCCATTGCTGCCAGGCATCCCAAAGCCCGCCCCAGCGGGCAAATTTTGCCGGCACACTCTCGCGCGGCATCAACAGCAAGCCCTGCAGGAAGCTTGAGCGCGTGTGGACCTCGATCCCGCGTTCTTTCAGCCTGCCCAGCCAGCCGCTTGCGTGAAGCCGGCGATCCACCAGGTTAAAAGGCCCCTGCACGAGGTCCAGCCGGTATTTCGCCGTCAGTTCAGCCAGCTCTTCGGGTGAATAAATGGACACCCCGATTTTTGCCACCAAGGACGCATCCTGCAACCGGCGCAAGGCGTGGTACAGCCGGGGTCCCTGGATACCGATCAAGTCCGCCGGCCGGTGCAGGAGCAATCCATGCACCCGGGTGACGCCGAGCCGGGATAAGGAGGCTTTTATCTGTTGGTCAACCCAGCCGTCCACGTCGCTTGTCCCGGCGGGAATCGCCGGCAGCTTGGTAACCAGTTTGAGTCCGCCCATGCCGATGCCGCCAAGGCAGGCCTCGCTATCGCCGTAACCGATGGCGGTGTCGATGGTATCCACGCCGGCGGCCACGGCCAGCCTGATCATTTCACCTGCTTCATGGCGCGACACCATCCCGCTTTGATTGGCGACGCCGTACTCAAGGCCGAATTGCACCGTTCCCAGGGCGAGGCGCATTTCCGGGCGCTCGAACACCGGGTTCACGCTTGCAGCGATTTTCTCAGGGCGTTGACGACCGTCAATTGCTGCTCGTCGGCAAGCGCCGGGTACATCGGCAGACTGATTGCCTCCGCGTAGTACTGTTCCGCTTCCGGGAAATCCTCCGGCCGAAAACCCATGGCCGCGTAGTAGGGTTGGCTGTACACGGGCATGTAATGCAGGTTGACGCCTATCCCTTGCTCCCGCAGCGACGCGAACACCTGCGCGTGGGTGCGGGAAATCCCGCCCGCGCTGAGGCGAATCACATATAGGTGCAGCCCGGAATGCCCGTCCGGGTGCTGCCAGGGGCAAGTCACCGGGAGATCGCTTAAAAGCCGGTCATAAACGGCCGCGATTTCGTGGCGCCGCGCCACATAGGCGTCGACGCGGTCCATCTGGCTCAGCCCGAGTGCCGCCTGGATTTCGGTCATGCGGTAATTGAAGCCAAGCACGATTTGCTCGTAATACCAGGGGCCGTCCGGTTCACGCGTCATTTGCGCCGGATCCCGGGTAATGCCGTGGCTGCGGAACAGCGACATGCGCCCGGCGATCGCCGCATCATTGGTGAGGGCTATCCCGCCTTCTGCCGTGGTGACGATTTTCACCGGATGAAAACTGAAGACGGTGACATCGCTATAGCGGCAACCGCCTATCGCTTCGCCGCGATAGCGACCGCCGATGGCGTGCGAGGCGTCCTCGATTACCCGGAACCCGTAGCGAAGCGCGAGCGCGTGAATGGACTGCATGTCGCACGGCTGTCCGCACAAATGGACCGCGACAACGATCTTTGGCAGGCGCCCTTCCCTGGCCGCGATTTCGAGCTTGGCCGCCAATGCCCGCGGACACAGGTTCCAGGTGCGCGGGTCGATATCGACAAAGTCCACTTGCGCCCCGCAATAGAGCGCGCAATTGGCCGAGGCCACAAAGGTGATGGGCGAGGTCCAAAGCCAGTCTTCGCGCCCCAACCCCAGGGCGAGGCAGGCGATATGCAGGGCGGATGTCGCGCTGTTGACCGCGACCGCATGCGACGCGCCGCAATAGTCTGCGACCTTGCGCTCGAAACGCGGCACCAGCGGCCCCTGCGTCAGGAAATCCGAGCGCAGGACATCGACAACCGCATCGATGTCGTCCTGGACAATTTCCTGGCGGCCATAGGGAATCATGTCAGATCCGGCCGACCCGGTCGCGGTTCTCGCTGATCCAGACACGCAGTTGCTCGATCGTCATCCACTCCGGATTGTTGTTTGAGCTGTAGGTGAATTCCGGATCCACTTTCACCCCGCCACCGATGCGATTGGGATCATTGCTCCAGCCATGGATGGCCGGAAGGATTTTGAAGTGGTCGGGGTATTCGTAGGTATGCATCGCATCTTCCGGGCCGATCATTTGTTCATGCAGTTTCTCGCCCGGGCGAATACCTATGACTTCGAGCCGGGCTTGCGGCGCGACGGCACCTGCGATATCAACGACTTTCATGGACGGAATTTTCTTGACGTAGATCTCGCCGCCCACCATGTCCTCAAAGGCATGCCAGACCAAATCGACGCCCTGCTCCAGGCTGATCATGAACCGGGTCATTCTTTCGTCGGTAATGGGGAGGCTGCCCTGGTCAGCAAGGCTGATAAAGAAGGGGATGATTGAACCTCGCGACCCCAATACGTTGCCGTATCGGACGACCCCAAACCGGGTTTCGTGGGCGCCAGAATAGGAATTGCCGGCCACAAAGAGCTTGTCAGAGGCGAGCTTGGTTGCGCCGTAAAGATTGGCCGGGTTGCTTGCCTTGTCGGTTGACAGCGCCACCACGCGCTTGACCCGCTGGTCGATGCAGGCGTCGATCAGGTTCATCGCGCCGATGATGTTGGTCTTGACGCATTCAAACGGGTTGTATTCCGCCGTCGGGACAATTTTTGTCGCCGCCGCATGTACCACGTAGTCAACGCCATCCAAAGCCCTGACCAACCGGTCCTTGTCCCTCACGTCGCCGATGAAAAAGCGCACGCGCTCATCATTGCCGTACAGCTTGGCCATCTCCCACTGTTTCATTTCGTCGCGGGAAAAAATCACCAGCCGGCGGGGGTTGTATTTTGCCAGCGTCATCGGCACAAAGGCATGGCCGAAGGAACCCGTTCCTCCGGTAATCAGGATCGATGAATTTGTCAGCATTTTATTGGGGGCTCTCATTCCAGGTGGGCAAGTTCCGAATACCTGCCGGTTCGCTTTATGCCGCCGTCAGCGAGTTCAACAATGCAATCGCAGTTCTTCAGTGTGGAAATGCGGTGCGCGATGATCAGGATCGTCAGGTCCTTTCGCAGGCCGTCAATCGCCTCCATCACCGCCCGCTCCGTGTCGTTGTCGAGTGCGCTGGTTGCCTCGTCAAAAATAATTACGTCCGCCTTTTTATACAGGGCGCGGGCGATACCGATTCGCTGGCGCTGCCCGCCCGACAGGCGGACACCGCGTTCGCCCACGCGCGTTTGATATTGGTCCGGCCATGATTCGATTGTGCCGGCGATTTGTGCCTGGCGCGCCACCTCACGAACGCGCTGGAAATCGATCTCGTCCTTGGGCACACCGAACGCGATGTTCTCCTCGATGCTGCTGTCGGCAAGAAAAATGGCCTGCGGGACATGCGCAATATGCGCCTGCCAGGCGCGGTAGTTGGCGGTGGTCACGGGCACACCGTCAATCTCTATCGCGCCCTGCGTCGGTTGCAGCAGCCCCATTACGATATCGAGCAGGGTGCTCTTCCCGCTGCCTGTCGTTCCGATAAATCCAACCCGGCTTCCCCTGGCGATCGACAGGCTCAGCTCCTTTATTACCAACGGGGTTTGAGCGTTGTAACGAAACGCCAGCTTGTTAAGCTGGATTTGGCGCTCGAATGGCAGCGGTTCGGCGGGCGCTTGACTTGCGTAAGCCGGAAGCGGCTGATCGAGCAGGTCAAGCGCATCCTGAAGCGACGCCCGGCCGCTTTGCATGTTTGACCACGCTCCATACGCGCCTTGCAGTACCGGCAGCAACCGTTGGGCCCCCAGGGCAAGCGCGCCCAGGACCGGAATGGCTTTCGTCACACCGTCCGGCTGCTGCGTAAGCACATAGGCCAGCGCCGCTATGAGCAACATTCCCAGGGCCTCAATGCCGTAGCGCGGGCTTTGCGCGATGAACGTGGTATTCCCCTGCGCCCGGCGCAGGGGCAGGTCTGCATTGCGGTAAATCTGGCAGTACGTGGGCTGGGTCCCGTCCAGCAGGATATCGCGTATGCCGCCAAGGCCCTCTTGCAGGGCCTTGAAGACATTGTCCGACTCGCGCGCGTTGAGCTGGCTGTAAATCAGCAGGCGCTTTCGTGTAAGGCGGATGATGATGGCGTAAATGGCACCGAACCCGCCGAAAGCCGCCAGCGCGATCACCGGATCAACAGACAACAATGCGAACAGGATTGTTACGAGCATGATGCTTGAGCTGATGAGTGTGATAACCGGGGCGATTGCGCTGCCGACCACCGCGTTGGCCTTGCCCCATATGCCGTTAATCACCTCGCTGCTGTTGCGGGCCACATGCACGGCGTAGGGCTGGTAGAGCGTGCGCCGGTAAATATTGATGGTCAGGTCGGCGCCCGCGGCAAAGGACAGGCGCGTCGTCGCCCAAAGCAGCAGAAGGCGCATCGCTCCGGATAGCAGGGTTGCCAGGGCAAACACCACGGTAAGCGGCAACAAAAGTTCCCTGGGTTCTTTCAGGCCCAGAAATTCAATAAATGGCTGCGCGACCGGGTGAACAAAAACACGGTCCGGCGCTGTAAGGGCGCCGAGAAACGGCAGGACCGCCCCGATGCTCAGAATTTCAGCCAGCGAAGCGAGCACCATCAGGACCAGCAACACGCCGAACTGCGCGCGCCGGCGCGGATCAATGTGCCGCCAGAGGCGGCTCAGCAGGCGGGCGATGGATTGATGATGGAGCACTAGGCTGACCGGAAAATTACTCGTTGTAATCCCTGGTTTTGTAGCCATGCGTCCTGACAAGCTCGTCACGCTCGGCGGATTTCAAATCCTCACTGACCATTTCGGCGACGAGTTCCTCAAAACTGGTCTTGGGGGTCCAGCCCAGTTTGATTCTTGCCTTGCTGGCATCGCCAAGCAGGGTTTCGACCTCGGTGGGCCTGAAATAGCGCGGATCTACCAGAACCACGGGGAACTCGGGCGGCGGCGACCCCGTGCTTTTGTCAGGCGGTCGGGCAACCCAGTATCCCTTTTCATCGACGCCGCTTCCTTCCCAGCGAATTTCCATCTCCAGTTCCCGCGCTGCGGCGTTGATGAAGTCGCGCACGCTGTATTGCACCCCTGTGGCGATGACAAAGTCTTCGGGGTGGTCTTGCTGGAGCATGAGCCACTGCACCTCGACGTAATCGCGGGCGTGCCCCCAGTCGCGCTTGGCATCGAGGTTGCCCAGATACAGGCATTGCTGCAGGCCGAGCTTGATTCGCGCCAGCGCCCTGGTGATTTTGCGGGTGACAAACGTTTCTCCGCGAATGGGGCTCTCGTGATTGAACAAAATACCGTTGCAGGCGTAAATCCCGTATGCCTCGCGATAGTTGACGGTAATCCAGTACGCGTAAAGCTTTGCGACCGCGTAGGGGCTGCGCGGATAGAAAGGCGTTGTTTCTTTCTGCGGCGTCTCCTGGACCAGGCCGTACAACTCGCTTGTGGATGCCTGGTAAAACCGGGTTTTTTTCTCCAGGCCGAGGATGCGGATTGCCTCCAGGACGCGCAGGGCTCCCAGCGCATCAGAATTGGCGGTGTATTCGGGCTCCTCAAAACTGACGGCGACGTGACTTTGCGCGGCGAGATTGTAGATCTCGTCCGGCTTCACCTGCTGGATTATGCGGATCAGACTTGAGCTATCGGTCAGGTCGCCATGGTGCAGGATAAACTTGCGTTCGGTCTCGTGCGGATCCTGATACAGATGGTCGATACGATCGGTATTGAAAAGGCTGGTACGCCGCTTGATGCCGTGAACAATGTAGTTTTTCTTGAGAAGAAATTCGGCGAGGTACGCGCCGTCCTGCCCTGTAACGCCGGTGATAAGAGCCACTCGCTTTGAGGAATTTTCAGGCATCGATTTGGCTTCCCGCTTTGTATTTCGTTAAAAAATCCTTGTACGCCAGCGCCAGGCCGTCGGACAGCACGACCTTTGCCTGCCAATTGAGCGCGTTCAGGCGGTGGCTGTCCATTAACTTGCGCGGCGCGCCGTCGGGTTTTGTCGGGTCGAAAGCGATTTCGCCCCGATAGCCGATTGCGGTGGCCACTATCCCAGCAAGTTCGCGAATCGTGATGTCATAGCCGCAACCGACATTGATGTGGCTCAGCATCGGCAGCGTATGGCGGTCGTAAGCGGCCTTGTCGAGATTCATGATGTGGACACAGGCTGCAGCCATGTCGTCCACGTAGAGAAACTCGCGCTTCGGATTGCCGCTGCCCCAGACAAGGACGCTGGGCGAGGCCGCGGCCTTTGCTTCGTGAAAGCGGCGTATCAGCGCCGGGATGACGTGACTGTTTTGCGGGTGGTAGTTGTCACCGGGGCCGTAAAGGTTGGTCGGCATGGCGCTGCGATAGTCCACGCCGTGGCTGGCGCCATATTGCCGGTTGTAACTTTCGCAAAGCTTGATACCGGCGATTTTGGCAATCGCATAGGGCTCGTTCGTTTGCTCGAGGGTCCCGGTGAGCAAGGCGTCCTCGCCCATCGGCTGCGCGGCAAGCCGGGGGTAAATACAGCTCGAGCCGAGGAAAAGCAGCCTCTTTACCCCGCTGCGGAAGGCGGCGTCGATGACATTCGCCTGAATTATCAGGTTGTCGTATATGAACTCGGCCGGGTAGGTATTGTTGGCGTGTATCCCGCCCACTTTGGCCGCCGCCAAATAAACCTGGTCGGGTTTTTCAGCGTCGAAGAACTTGCGAACCGAAGCCTGGTCGGCGAGATCGAGCTCGGCACGCGTCCTTGCGATTAGGCCCCGTTCGGGATGCCCGGCGGCAAGCAATTGCCGGACAATCGCAGACCCCACCATTCCCCGGTGACCGGCGACGAAAATTTTTGCGGCCTCACTCATATTTGGCCGCCACCCTCCCGTAGGCGTCTTCCAAGCGGACTATGTCGTCCTCCCCCAGGTAGCTGCCCGATTGCACTTCGATCATCTCGAGCTCCGTGTCGCCGGGATTGCGCAACCGGTGCACTTTGCCGATTGGTATGTATGTCGATTCGTTTTCTTCCAGTAAAAAGATATCGCCGCCACGGGTGACTTCGGCGACGCCCTTGACGACGATCCAGTGCTCGGCACGGTGACGGTGCTTTTGCAGGCTCAATGCCGCGCCGGGTTTGACTCCGATTCGCTTCACCTGAAATCGCTCGCCCCTGTCGATGCTGTCATACCATCCCCACGGACGGGCGACCCGCCTGTGGGACAACACCTGTTCGCATCCGCTTTGCTCCAGCAACGCGACCACATCCTTGACCTGTTCTGCGCTGCGGCGGTTTGCCACCAGCACCGCATCCGGTGTGTCGATAATGAGCAAGTCCTCGGTGCCCAGCGCCACGACCGGTCGGTACGGGGCGTGGATAAAAGTACCGGCCGACGCGTAAACAAAGCCCTGCCCGTCGATGCGGTTTTTGTGCTCGTCTGCCGGCGTTAAATCGGCAATGGCGTTCCAGCTGCCAACGTCGCTCCATTGCCCGTTGAAAGGCACAACCGCCACGTCGGCATAGGCCTCCATCACGGCGTGATCGATGCTCTGTGCGCGGCACGCGCCGAACGCAGTCGCTTCAGGGCGGGAAAAAACATGCCCGCTTGGCGCGGTTTCCTGATGCCCGGCCAAACTCGCCCGCTGGCATGACTGCAATATGTCGGGCGCATGCGCCTCAAGCGCCCTTTTCAAGGTGTCGAGCGTCGTGAGGAAGATACCGGCGTTCCAGAGTACGTCGCCCTTTAGGATCAGCGCCTGGGCGCGTTCTTCATTTGGCTTTTCGATGAACGACGCAACCTGCCTGCTGCCGTCAGAACGGGCGGCTCCCTGTGAAATGTAGCCATACGCCGCACTGGGGAAAGTCGGGTTCACCCCGAAGGTGACGATGGCCCCGGATGCCGCGGCCGCAACGCCTTCGCGGATTGTTTCGACAAAGGATGCGGCGTCTGGTATGTGGTGATCTGCCGGGCAGAACAGCAGGAGCGCGTCATCATCAGCCCAGTTGCCCACCTGAAACACCGCCAGCGCCATGGCAGCAGCCGTATTGCGCGCAACCGGCTCCAAAATTATAGGGCCATTGACCTGGGCGGCCTGCAGGATGTCGACGACCATGAATCGATGTTCGTCGGCGGCAACAGTGACAACCTGTTCGCCAAACCCCGCCACGCGCTCGAGCGTGAGTTGCAGCAGGCACTTTTCGCCAATCAGCGGAACAAACTGCTTGGGAAAGCTTTTGCGGGACAAGGGCCAGAGCCGCGTGCCCGAGCCGCCGCAAAGAACCACCGGAATGATTGGATTGGCTTTCATTCTCCGACTGCAGCCTGATTGCGCTGGAAGCGCAAAGCACTCGCGCACATTTCGTCCAGATTTCGCCGGCTCGCCCAACCCAGGTCTCGGGCGGCCATATCCGCCTTGGCATAGCAATTGGCGGTGTCACCATGGCGCCGCGGCACGATTGTGTACGGGATGGGCTTGCCACTCGCAAGTTCAAAGGCTTTGACCAACTCCAAAACGCTGTGGCCGTTACCCGAGCCTAAATTCATCGCGCGCCACCCGAGGTTATTTTCGAGATACCTGAGCGCGGCCGAATGCCCCTCGGCCAGGTCCATCGCATGAATGTAGTCCCGAATGCCGGTTCCGTCCGGCGTCGGGTAATCCCCCCCGAAAACCTTGAGCTGCTTCTGCTGCCCCGTCGCGACCTGCGCAAGAAAGGGCATCAGGTTGTTAGGCGTCCCGCGCGGGTTCTCGCCAATTAACCCGCTCGCATGCGCACCGACCGGGTTGAAGTAGCGCAGGCAAATGATTCGCCAACCGGCATCCGACCCAACAACATCGCGCAAGATTTCCTCAACCTGCAACTTCGTTCGACCGTATGGATTGGTCGGAGTTGTGGGGTGCGTTTCGTCCAGGGGCAAATACCTCGGCTCGCCATAGACCGTCGCACTACTGCTGAAAACCAATGAGCCTACCCCGGCCGCGCGCATTGCCTGGAGCAGACTGATCGCTCCCTGCACATTGTTTGCGTAATACTCAATCGGGTTTTCAACCGACTCTCCGACGGCCTTGAGTCCGGCAAAGTGG
>CAITSH010000276.1 GCA_903895005.1 uncultured Pseudomonadota bacterium | reverse complement strand
TTCGCCGCGTCGCTGGCGCAGGCGCAGGATTACCCGACCCGCACGATACGGTTGATCGTACCCTTTTCCCCCGGTGGCGTTGCCGACACCAGCGCGCGCTTCGTGGCCGACCGGCTTGCCGCCCGGCTGGGGCAGCAGGTGGTTGTCGAGAACCGCGCCGGTGCGAGCGGTAACATCGGAACGCAGATGGTTGCGCAATCGGCGCCGGACGGGCACACCCTGGTACTCGGCTTTGACGGCACCATGGTGATCAATCCCTGGGTGTTTCCGAACATCCCGTTTGACACGGTCAAGGATTTTGTCCCGGTCACCAAGCTTGGCGATGCCACGCTGATCATGGTGGCGCACCCGAGTGTGCCGGTGAAAGACATGAAGGAACTCATTGCCCTCGCCAAGTCCAAACCCGGTTCGCTCTCCTACGGCACGTCGGGCACCGGCGGCACCCCCCATCTTGCCGGCGAGCTGCTCAACCAGCGCGCCGGCATCTCGCTTGTGCATATTCCCTACAAAGGTGGCGGCCAGGCCGTCGGTGACGTGGTGGGCGGGCAGATTCCCCTTGTCTACACCGCGATCGCGTCGGCGCAGCAATACGTCAAGAGCGGACGCCTGAAGGCGCTTGGCGTGTCGGGGGCCAAGCGCTCGACCTCGCTGCCCGAGGTGCCGACCTTCATCGAAAACGGGCTCGACGGGTTCGTCGTCGATTCGTGGGTGGGCATTTTTGCGCCGGCGAAAACGCCGCGCGCCATTGTCGACCGCTTGCAGCGCGAACTCGCGGTGATACTTGCGCAGCCCGATGTGCGCGAACGTTACGCCGTGCTGGGCATTGAGCCGGTGGGCAACACCTCGGAGCAATTCGGCGAACAGGTCCGCGCCGACCTCGCCAAGTGGGAGAAGGTCGTCAAACAGGCCAACATCAAGGCCGAGTGATGGGCGAACCGTGTCCGGTGCTGTTGCTGGACACCAATGTCGTGCTCGACTGGCTGGCCTTTGGCGATGCCGCAATCGCGCCGATCGCCCAAGCCGCCGAGGAAGGTCGCATACGTCTTGTAAGCAGTACGGCCTGCATCGACGAACTCGAGCGCGCACTCGGTTACAAGGCGATCAAGCTTGACGCTGCGGCGCAGGCGGCGGCACTCGCGACGTATCGCGGCAAGGTCGGACTCTTTGATGCACCCCCTCCGGCGAGCCTGCCGATGCTGCCGCGCTGTGAAGATCGCGACGATCAAAAATTTCTCGAACTTGCCTGGCATGCCGGCGCGCGCTGGCTGGTAAGCCGCGACAAGGCCCTGCTCAAGCTTGCGCCGCAACTGGCGCGCATGGGCCGCTTCGAGGTGATTGCGCCGACCGCGTTTTTAGCTGCTTTGCAGCCGGCAGCCGCCGGCTAATCCCGCCCGGGGTGGCTCAAAAGCCGCGCCAGGCGGGCGTTTCCGGGCGATGTGCGAATTTAAGTTCGAAGCGCAATGGGTATGGGCTTGAGGCCGAAGAGTACCTCGTGCGGGGTCAGGTAGCCAAGACACTTGCGTGGTCGTTGGTTTAGCTGGTCTGCAATCGATTGGAGTTTGGCTTCGGTTAGCCGCT
>CAITSH010000275.1 GCA_903895005.1 uncultured Pseudomonadota bacterium | reverse complement strand
CTCTTTAGACATAGACACATAGCTCATTGCACGTAACTCTCTAAATCCACGTAACGTTTTATTGTTTTCCCAGAAAAGGCCGCCCTTCATCATCATTACCAGGGGTATACAAAGATATGAATCTAATAAAGACAACGAGAGAAGCACTGCTAAAACCATTGCAAGCAGTGTCAGGAATTATTGAACGCAGACATACCCTTCCGATTTTATCGAACGTTCTTTTATCAAGAAAATCCGGGACCCTTGCCTTCGTCGCGACCGATATAGAGATTGAGGTATCCGCGGACATGCCTTGTGACGGAGAAGATAAAGCCGTTACCGTTGGCGCAAGGAAGCTCCTAGATATTCTGAGGGCTCTGCCCGACCAGGCTGATGTCGTACTCTCGCTTGCTGAAAAACGCTTGCAGCTAAAGGCTGGCAAGAGTCGTTTCAACCTGCAGACACTCGCACCAGAAGATTTCCCCCGAATGAGTTCGGGGGATGCATCTACTAAATTCAGCATCGAGCAAAAAACACTGAAACGGCTCGTTGGTTTGGTGCTTTACTCAATGGCACAACAAGACATCCGTTACTACCTCAACGGACTCTTGTTTGTTATTGACGAAGAAGGGTTGAAAGTCGTTGCTACGGATGGACACAGACTTGCCTATGCTTCGACAACGCATCCTGGTGCGTCTTTGACTAAGCAGGAAGTGATATTGCCCCGAAAAACTGTTTTGGAATTATCACGTTTGCTTGATGACAGCGACACGCCGATTTCTGTAGAGATCGGTGCGGGACAGGCGCGCTTTTCTTTTAGCGGGGTGGTTATTCAATCAAAGCTCGTGGATGGGAAATTTCCAGACTACACACGGGTCATCCCGAAAAACCACCAAAAGAAAATAACACTCAACAGAATTGTTTTGCAAGACGCCCTACAACGGGCATCAATTTTGACCAGTGATAAATTTAAAGGCGTTCGTTGGATTCTTTCAGATGGCAGTTTAAAAATAAGCTGCAGCAATAACGAGCAAGAAGAGGCACAAGAAGAACTGGATGTTGACTACAAGGGAGATGCCCTTGATATCGGATTCAACGTACAGTACTTGCTTGATGTGCTCAATAATCTAGAAGTAAGCGATATTGAATGCGCGCTCGGCGATGCAAACTCAAGCGCATTGATCACAGAACCAGGCAAAGACGACTTCAAATACGTCGTTATGCCCATGCGCATCTGAATTAACTTAAAACAAAAATCAGGAAAGCAATGAGCGAAGCCAGCAGCAGTCCCAACAAAGCGTATGACTCGGATAGCATCAAAATCCTCAAGGGTCTTGATGCTGTGAGAAAACGTCCTGGTATGTACATTGGGGATACGACCGATGGGACAGGGCTGCACCACATGGTGTTCGAAGTGGTCGATAACGCTATTGATGAAGCCTTAGCCGGGCATTGTGATGAAATAACGGTAACAATTCATGCGGATAACTCTATAAGCGTCACTGATAACGGGCGTGGCATACCGACCGGTATAAAAGAGGACGACGAATTCAAGCGCTCCGCCGCTGAAATTGTAATGACGGAACTGCATGCTGGCGGAAAGTTTGACGATAACTCTTATAAAATTTCCGGAGGCCTGCATGGTGTAGGTGTCTCTGTGGTCAATGCGCTATCCGATTGGCTGAGGTTGATAATCAAGCGGGATGGTCAGACTAACTTCATGGAGTTTCGTCGCGGCGTCGCCGTAGAACCGCTAAAAATTATTGGGAAAACTGAACGTAAAGGAACAGAAGTTCATTTTTTTGCAAGCGCTGAGACATTTGGTGTGGTGGAGTTTCATTACGACATTCTTGCGAAGCGTTTGCGCGAACTGTCTTTTTTGAACAATGGCGTAAAAATTCTGCTTGTTGATCAGAGGAGCGGAAAAGAGGAGAGTTTCGAGCATTCTGGCGGCGTCCGCGGTTTTGTTGAATATATCAACCGCGCGAAATCGGTATTGCACAACACGGCGTTCCATGCGGTTGGCCAAAAAGACGGTATTACGGTTGAAGTATCCATGCAGTGGAACGACTCCTACCAAGAGCAGGTGTTATGTTTCACCAATAATATTCCACAGAGGGATGGTGGCTCTCATCTCACGGGCTTGCGCATGGCCATGACCCGTACCCTCAATAACTACATTGACAGCAGCGAAGTCGCAAAGAAGGCAAAGGTAGAAACCTCGGGAGACGACATGCGCGAAGGACTATCCTGCGTGCTATCGGTAAAAGTGCCAGAGCCGAAGTTTTCTTCCCAGACGAAGGACAAATTGGTGTCCTCAGAGGTCCAGCCTGTTGTACAAGAGGTAGTGTCCCAAAAACTTGCAGAGTTCCTCCTCGAACGGCCGAACGATGCAAAAATAATTTGCAGCAAAATTGTTGATGCTGCACGAGCCAGAGAAGCCGCAAGAAAAGCGCGCGAAATGACCCGAAGAAAAGGTGTACTTGACGGAATGGGCCTTCCGGGAAAACTTGCCGACTGTCAAGAAAAAGATCCAACCCTGTGCGAGCTATACCTTGTCGAGGGCGATTCTGCTGGTGGTTCCGCCAAACAGGGTAGAGACAGAAAATTTCAGGCGATTCTTCCGCTAAAGGGAAAAATCCTGAACGTCGAGAAAGCGCGCTTTGATAAGCTCATCGCATTTGCTGAAATAGCAACGCTCATTACTGCGCTTGGCACCGGAATTAAAGATGATTACAACCTTGGAAAGTTGCGCTACCACCGAATTATTATTATGACCGACGCAGACGTCGACGGAGCCCATATTCGAACCCTGCTGCTAACCTTTTTCTATCGACAAATGCCGGATTTGGTGGAAAAGGGGCATATCTACATTGCGCAACCCCCGCTCTATAAAGTAAAGCTTGGCAAAGAAGAGCGATATCTTAAAGACGATCATGAGCGCGACCAGTTCATGTTGCGACAAGCTCTGGTGGGCGCTTCTCTTGTGCCACGAACCAACGCAAAACCAATAGAGGGCGAAGCACTAGAGTTATTAGCCCGCTCTTATCTTCTCGCGGAAGCCGTGGTCAACCGGCTGGCAAGAATGATTGACGCGGATGTATTACATGTGCTGATGCGTGGTGTGCGGGTAGATTTAACAAACCGGTCTAGCGCAGAAGAATCGGCCACGCGAATCAAACAGGCGCTCAATGGCGCCGACATAGAGGTTCGTGCGCATTTCGACGAAAAGCATGAACGTCAGCGGATCATCTTGGAGCGAAATCATCACGGCAATCTTCGGAGCTCCGCGATTGATGAGGATTTCCTGGTCTCGGGAGATTACAAACAGATTGAGGGCACCGCAAAAATGCTCGAAGGGTTGGTTGGCGATGGTGCCGTTGTTCGTCGGGGTGAAAAGCAGCAGTCCGTTCCTGAGTTTCAGCACGCAATGCGTTGGTTACTCGCAGATGTGGAACGAAGCGCGACCATACAGCGCTACAAGGGTCTTGGAGAAATGAATCCGAGCCAACTTTGGGAAACAACAATGGATCCCACGGTTCGTCGATTAATGAAAGTGCAAATTGACGATGGAATCGCAGCCGACGAAATATTTACTAAGCTGATGGGGGACGAGGTAGAACCGCGTCGCGCATTCATCGAGCAAAATGCGTTGGTCGCCCGACTGGACGTATAGGTTCCAAAGGAACAACCAGATCTGTTTCCTCGGGTACCCACGGTGTCCGAAACTACATCGACACCGTGCGCGTTCGGGAGATCTTCTACGAAAAACGCGACGCTGGAGCTAAGCGGCTTTCCGCTTCGCCGGAGCGCGAGCGGGTTTCTTCTTTGAGGCGGCTTTTTTGGCTGGCGGTGATGCCGCTTCTGCAATAACCGTTTTTGGTGTGCTCTCCGCTTTTGGCTTCTTTTCCTGAAACTTGAAAACGACCTTTCCACTCGGGTCGCGCACCAGAAATGCTGAAAATTTTCTGCGATTTTTATTGGAAATAAAATCGGTTAGTAAATCTGTTGTGCCCGTTGTAAGCAGTTTCTTCATCTGCTCAGCGCTGACCGTTTGTTGCAGAATAATTTTCCCCGAACGGAAGTCGCAGCTTTTTTCCGGGCCCACGCTCTTCTCGCATGTATAGGCCATCGGAAGCTCAAAAACGCGGTTATTGCACTTCGGGCAAGCACCCAACGAATCCATTCCCGAAAAATCAATCGCCTCGCTGCCGTCTGATCCGTCCGACCCGAAGTCGAATTCCGCTTTGAATTCCGCAGACAGCTTCATCGCTGCCGCAAACGGACGGCCTAGCCGACTGCGAAAACCTTGCAACGGGCCCACGGCTTTTGACGTGATTAGTGTTTCGATTTCCTCCGGTGCAAACTCGCGACTCGACATGACCTTCCAGATGGTGAAGTCACATTTCTGGCATTGAAATTTGCGATAATTTTCGACAACCTTGCCACTACACTTCGGGCAGGGTGTCTGAAGAGTAAGAAACGCGTCTTCGGGAATGTTCCCACCCTTGATCCGTTCAACCATGTCTCTCGCCGTTTCGACGATGTGGTCCATGAACTCGGCGCGATCGAGTTTGCCCTGCTCTATTTGACGAAGCTTGAATTCCCAGTCGCCAGTCAGTTCTGGTGAAGCGAGTTCAGTCACCCCAAGGTGACCTAGCGCGAACAGAAGCGAGAAAGCTTTTGGCGACGGCACCAGTTCTCGCCCGTTGCGGTGCACATAATCTTCGTAAATCAGTCCTTCTATAATAGAGGCTCGCGTTGCGGGTGTACCAAGGCCTTTTTCGCTCATGGCTTCTCGCAACTCCTCGTCTTCAACTAGTTTCCCCGCCCCCTCCATGGCGGAGAGCAATGTCGCCTCGCTGAAACGCGCTGGAGGTTTTGTCTGCGTTGCCACAACCTCAATAGCCTCAGTAGCAACTTTTCCATCTGGCACTGCGGCTAGGGACGGGGCCTCTCCGGTTTCAGCTTCCTTGCCGTAAATCGCCAACCAACCGGCGGCGACCATCACGCGACCTTCGCTGCGAAATGGTTCTCCTTTGACCCGCGTGACCCGCGTGGTAACCAGGAACTCAGCAGATGGAAAAAACACAGCAAGGAACCGCTTAACCACAAGGTCGTAAAGCTTTGCTTAGATCTCCGACAACGATTTTGGTGCCTGCAGCGTGGGAATGATTGCGTGGTGATCCGATATCTTGGCGTTGTTGAAGATGCGCTTGTTGGGCTTTACCCACTTACTCTTTATGATTTCCTTTGCGAATGGCGCATAGGTGCCGCTGGAGAGCATTTTTAGTGTTCCCATGACCGTTGGAATGTAATCTTCCGGAAGCGCCTTGGAGTCGGTACGCGGGTAGGTGAGAACTTTATGCTTTTCGTACAAAGCCTGGGCGATCGAGAGTGTTGTTTTCGCGGAAAAGCCGAATCGCCCGTTGGCTTCGCGTTGCAGGCTGGTAAGGTCAAAAAGTGCCGGCGCAGCCTGGGTGGTAGGTTTGCTGTCCTCTTCAACAACACCGGGCTCGCCTTCGCACTTCGCTCTGAGGTCTTCAGCTTTCTTCGCCTCCCAAATGCGTTCAGCCCGTAATTCTGCGTTGTCTGCTTTTGTGTCGCGGTCAAAGGATTCATCAAACCAACGGCCTTTGTATTCGCCGCCTTTGCCAACGAAGGTTCCGTGAACCTCCCAGTAGTCTCGCGGAACAAAACTACGTATCCGCTGCTCGCGCTCGACCAAAACCGCCAGGGTAGGCGTCTGGACGCGCCCGACGGTTGTTTTGTAGAACCCCCCCTCTTTAGAATTGAAGGCTGTCATCGCTCGCGTGCCGTTGATCCCAATCAGCCAATCAGATTCGGACCTGCAGACCGCGGCATCAGCCAGGGGCATCATGTCCTTGTCTTTACGCAGCGCGTCAAAACCATCGCAGATTGATGCCTGTGTCATTGATTGCAACCAAAGGCGTTCAATCGGCTTTTTTATGGCGGCATGCTGGATGATGTAGCGAAAAATAAGTTCGCCTTCCCGTCCCGCGTCGCATGCATTGATGATGCCGGTCACGTCCTTTCGTTTGAGCAGTTTCACCAAGACCTTGAGGCGGTCTTCAGAACGCTCAATGGGTCTGAGGTCAAAATGTGGCGGGATGACCGGAAGATTTGCAAACGACCACTTACCGCGTTTTACCTCGTGCGTTTCCGGTGCAACAAGCTCAAGCAAGTGCCCCACCGCTGAGGACAGAACGTAGTCGTCGCTCTCGTAATAGTCGCCATGGCGGGTGAACCCGCCCAGCGCCTTCGAAATGTCGCCGGCAACCGAGGGTTTTTCGGCAATGATGAGTTTTTTACTCATGGACGGTGTGCATAGACATGCGTTTGGGCTGTGGTTGTCATGCGGGAAAGATACGCTTACCTTGATCGTGGCAGCGTGTTAAGAGCGCAGAATGATAAGAGCGCTTTCAACGGAATTGCAAGCAAAATGCTTGCGGGGAAGGTATTTTGACTTGCAGACGCCTTGCGGGGTCAGTGCACCTGGCGTTGTGAGCCGTCTGGTAAAAGTTCGTCGAGTATAAGGGTGTCAACGTTGCCATGCTGCGTCCACAGGACCATCAGGACGATTACGCGAAGCTTATCGAGTCCGACTGAGTCGTCAGCTACGGCCATGGCTCGCTCGATGATGATCTCGCGAAGTATTGGGGTGAGTACCCCTGCGCTTTCAAGAAATGCGATGAAGCCCCGGCTTTCAGCGGAGAGCTTACCGAACTCTTTGGGTGCGTACCCGCGAAACGCATCCGAAAGGTCGATGGCTTCGGGGAGCGCCACCAGCGGAACGTCTGTCAGGCTTTTTAGCCAGTCCAAGGCGTCATGCACATCTTCGTTTTCGAAACCCGCCGCGGCTAGTTTTCTCTGAAGAGAGCTTTGATCCGGCGTAAGGTCGGCTTGATAGTAGTTTTCGAAAAGGTAAACGAGGACGTCGTACATATTAGGCGTTGGACCTCAGGTCTCAGGATAGTCGTTGATAACGGCCTCCAGGGAGGCTGGCTATTTTTCCTTCGAGTTCCAGTTTCAGAAGCATCGCCGATACCGCGTCCGCCGTCAAGCGCGAGCGGGAAACCAGAGTATCGATGCTGCATGCATCGTACCCCATATGTAGTAGCAGGCTGTCAGTTACCCCCGATTCTTTGGGGTCTAATTTTTCCTTCGGTGGAACTTCAGAGCCTAACTCCTCCAGGACATCGGCCGCGCTTTCGACCAGTTTCGCGCCTTGTTTTATCAAAAGATGACATCCACGCGCCAGTGGCGAATGAATGGAGCCCGGGATGGCAAACACCTCTCTACCTTGTTCAGCCGCTTGGCGCGCCGTTATGAGTGAACCACTTGAAACGGCCGCCTCGACCACGAGACAACCGCGTGAAAGTCCGGAAATGAGGCGGTTTCTCCGTGGAAAGTTCGCCGCAACTGGCGGCGTTCCGATCGGAAACTCGGAAACAAGAAGGCCATTTTCGGCAATTGCCTCGCCTAGTGCGCGGTTTGAAATCGGATAAAGCGCGTCTGCACCCGTTCCGAGCACAGCTATCGTCGAGCCCTTTCCCGACAAGCCACCCCGGTGTGCGGCGGCATCGACGCCTAGCGCCAGGCCGCTGATGATCGCTAGACCCGCATCGCTAAATGCGCGCGCGAAGCTTTCGGCGTTGGCCAATCCCTGCGGCGTCGCATTGCGGCTGCCAACGATCGCCAAGCCGCGGGATTGGAGAAGATCGATTCGTCCGCGTAAATACAGTAGCGGGGGAGGATCCGAGATTTCCAGCAGCAATTGCGGATACGCAACGTCTGCGAGGGTCACAATGGTATTGTTTTGTTGCGCCGACCATTCGAGTGTCGCCGTAATTAGAGATTCGCTGGGTTCGGCGAGAATCTTTAGCGCCAAAGCAGCGGGAACGACGCGACAGAGCTCGGCCTGCCTTGAGGCTAGGATTTTCTCGGGCAATCCAAATGCAGACAGCAGTTTGCGGAAAGTTGCCGGCCCGAGCCCGTCAACCAGACTGAGCCGGATCCATGCGGCCAATCCTGATTCGGGCATCATGATCGTGGTGTCAGGGCTTTTGCACCACGTCGTTGGTAGTAACGGATCGCGAGCTTTCCATTACCAATGCATATGAAACCTGGTCGAATGTACGGAATACGAAAACAAGTCCATATCGTTCATCAGGAAGCTTGACGCTTGTGGATACACGATCGCCCCTAACGTTGGCGGTGTCGGTGACGGTGTTCCCGAGCCGGTACAGGGCTAGTACATGCCCGTTTTCGATGCCGTCGCGGGCCCCGCGGTTTATCGTTACGATGGAATTTCGTCCTGCTTCGCGCAGGCCGCCGTAGATGGCCAGGATGCGCCCGCTAAGTTCATTTTTGGGGGCATGTGGAAGGTAATTGTTTGCTTGTGGCGCACCGATCGCGACCAACCTGTCGCCGCGACTGATTTCCTGACGTGCCGAGGTTATTCGGATTGATGTTGGATCGCCGGCCTTTTCCACGGTGCCGGTACCGAGGAAAATAGCCTCGAATCCGAGTGTCTTTTTGGTTTCAGGGTCAACCAGAGCCTTGCCTGGGCGATAGAATTGCCATGCGGTGGCTTTGCTATCCCCGAAACCACTGACGTAAGCCAGATTGCCCGCACCGATATTGACGCGACCCTCTTCTGTTGCGACAACCCGTGGTGCGCGCTCCAGCCCATCTTGTTCGATGACAAGCGGCTGGGCCAGAAAAGGCTCGATGATCGCCGAGGGGATGGACGGTATTGCTGCGCTGGTGGCTTCGCTTCGGATTCGCGGCGATAGCTTTACGGTGTCTGCCAATAATCGGAGACGAGCTTCCCCTCCTGACCGATCCAGGACGATGACGTTACCCGGATAAATAAGGTTTGGATTTTTGATTTCGTCTTGGTTTAATTTCCAGATTTCCGACCAACGCCATGGTTCTTTGAGAAATTTCCCGGCAATACCCCAGAGCGTGTCGCCTTTTTCAACGATATACCGCTCGGGAGCGGCCTCTTTTACCTGAACCGTCGATGCGGTAGGTTGGGCTAAGGTGGGCAGGCTCAGCGCGAATAAGAGCGCGGCTATGGTCGAACGCGGCATAATTGGCATGTGCATAGGAATCTCGGCCCCCATTTTCGCATCCGCGGGGCTCAATCCGCTTGAATTCGCGCACATCGGACAAACAAAGACGGACGGCGAGGTTGCAACGAGCCCGAAGGATGACTGGCAAGATCTTACAGTCTAAGTTAAATTTATCATCTAATGTATTCAATTAGCAAGTTTTTATGCTGCTAGAAATTTTGCGCTTTCCCGATCCCCGCCTGAGTACGGTTGCCAAGCCGGTAGGCCAGGTGGATGAGTCCATACGTCGTTTGGTCGATGATATGGCGCAAACCATGTATGACGCGCCTGGGGTGGGGCTTGCGGCGACCCAGGTTAATGTTCATAAGCAAGTTATCGTCATCGATATTTCCGAATCGCGCGACGAATTGCTTGTTCTAATCAACCCGGAGATCGCAGCGTGTTCCGGATCGCAGAGCTATGAAGAGGGGTGTCTTTCGGTCCCAGGTGTTTTCGATGTCGTTGAACGCGCGGAGATGATCACAGTTCGCGCTTTAGATCGAAATGGCAAACGAATTTCTTTTGAGGCGAGTGGCTTTCTTGCGGTATGTGTTCAACATGAGATGGATCATTTGAAAGGCAAAGTGTTTGTCGAATACTTGTCCCGCCTGAAGCAATCGCGCATTCGCGCCAAACTGGAAAAACAACAATTGCGTAAATCCGTTGCGTGATCCGGTTCGGCGCGCCTCCATGAAACTGGTTTTTGCCGGCACGCCGCAGTTCGCGGCCTCTTCGCTCGAAGCGATCCTGACTGCCGGACATAATGTAACGTTAGTGCTCACTCAGCCTGATCGACCCAGCGGTAGGGGGTTGAAAGAGAAGCCAAGCGCGGTAAAGGCGCTTGCTTTAAGTCAAGGTATTAACGTTTTCCAGCCATATACCCTGAAGGATCCGGAGGTCTGCGCACGAATTGCAGCAGCAGCCCCTGAGGTCATTATTGTGGCGGCCTACGGCCTGATCCTGCCCCAATTGGTGCTCGATATTGCACCGCAGGGCGCGCTGAATATCCATGCCTCGTTGTTGCCGCGCTGGCGAGGAGCCGCCCCGGTCCAGCGCGCCATTCTTGCTGGGGATGAAGAAACCGGGGTGTGCATCATGCAAATGAACGCCGGTTTGGATACCGGACCCGTACTCAGGCGTCAAAGTGTTCCTATCCTCGCTGAAGATACGGCGGGGTCTCTGCTGGAAACGCTAACGACGTTAGGCGCACAACTTATCGTTGAGACGCTTCGAATGCTTGACGACCTTCGGCCTGCGGATCAACCGGCAGACGGCGTCACCTATGCTGCCAAAATTGAAAAACGCGAGGCGCGTATCGATTGGAGTGAAACGTCATGCACTCTTTCCCGCAAAGTGCGCGCGTTTAATCCCTTTCCCGGTGCCGCGACGACCCTGAACGGCGTGGATTTCAAGATATGGCGTGCCGCCGCATGCGATGGCGTTGGACGGCCGGGAGAAGTTGTCAGATTTGAGCCTGGCGATGTCCGTGTTGCTTGCGGTGACGGCGCGTTGCGGTTGATTGAACTTCAACGGGCGGGGGGGAGAAGACTTCCGGCTGTCGAATTTAATCTGGGTGTGCCCGTGCGAGTCGGCGACCGCTGTGAAATGCAGATTTCCGATACAGAGGCCTCCTGAGAGCGTGTCGGACCCCGAGAACAACCGCTATTTTGGCGCTTTCTTCGCCCTCGTTCATGTGAGCGGCAAGCCGCTCAACGAACACAGCCAAGCAGATAGAATGGACGCGCCATGTCAGCCACGCCCACCTACACCCATTCCTTAGCCCAGTCCATCGGGCTGTCAGCCGGTGTGGTTGCTGCCGTAGTTGCAGGCGAAAGCCTTGGGAACGCCCTTACCCGAATATCAGGTCGTCCTTCGCATGGGGAGGGACTGCGGGCTGCGACACGCGACCTTTCATACCGGACATTGCGCGAACACGGTATCAACGATGCACTCTTGGGTTTATTGTTGCATAAGCCCTTGGCCAATCCTGAATTGCGGGCTTTGCTTTTGGTTGCGTTGAATGAGCTTCGCTCTGCGCCTGAATACGCCCACACGACTGTCGATCAGGCTGTTGCTGCAGCCCGGCTGGGTCGCATGGATGCTGCCGCGGGATTGACCAATGCCGTGCTGCGGAATTTTTTGCGCAATAGCGATGTATTGGAACGGAACGCACAAGAAAACGAGGCGGTACGCTGGAGACACCCCCAGTGGTGGGTGGACAAACTTCGGAAAGCCTATCCCGACCGATGGCAGGAGGTGATGCGGCAATCCAACCATCATCCGCCCATGACTTTGCGCGTCAATCTGCGCAGAACATCGTGCGACGACTTTCTGTTGCGCTTGGATGCGGCCGGGATTGGTGGGAAGGCGGTATCCGCATCGGCGGTGATATTAGACAAACCCGTCGCGGTGTCGCAGATCCCCGGGTTTGCCTTGGGCGAGGCGTCTGTGCAAGACGCCGGCGCGCAATTCGCCGCGACATTGCTGGATGTAAGCCCCGGGATGCGGGTTCTGGATGCCTGTGCGGCGCCCGGTGGAAAGACGGGTCATATACTCGAACATGTCGACTGTGAACTGGTGGCTGTGGAAAACGACGCGGTGCGCGCTATTCGAATCAGCGAGAATCTCACCCGTTTGGGGTTGCGTGCCAATATCCAGACCGCAGACTGTCTTATTCCGCAGATGTGGTGGGATGGTCTGCCCTTTGATCGCATCCTGCTCGATGCGCCATGCTCCGCTTCAGGGGTGGTTCGCCGGCATCCTGATATTAAATGGCTGCGCCGGCCAAAGGACTTAAAAGGGTTTGCCGCAACGCAGGCGCGCATGCTCGACGTGATGTGGCCCCTGCTCTCGCCGGGGGGCAAACTGCTTTACGTCACCTGTTCCGTGTTTCCGGAGGAAAACGAAAAGCAGATAGAGGTCTTCTTTGGAAAGCATCCGGATGCAAAACAAGAGCTGTTTGCCAAACATCAGGAGGTGCCTGCCGACGGGCGGTTATTGCCAAACGCCTGGCACGACGGCTTTTATTACGCGCTGTTACGAAAAGTGGATTGATGATCAAGCGCGCGCTCTTGCTGCTGACATTTTTCGCATATGCCGCGGTCGCGACCGCTGAAGGTATTGAGCTTCGCCGCGCCAGCATCGATGTTGGTGATGAAGGTTATGTAGTTAACGCTGATTTCAGCGTCGAGCTTCGCTCGCGCCAGGAAGAGGCCATTAACAACGGGCTGTCCTTGTATTTTTTGGTCGAGTTTGAAGCGACGCGCTCACGCTGGTATTGGTTGGATGAAAAAGTTATCGCCCAACAATTGCGCCTACGACTGACGTATCAGCCGCTGACGCGGCAATATCGTTTGTCGAGCGGGGCTTTGCACCAGAACTTCACCAGCCTCGACGAAGCGCTCAGGACTTTGGCCCGCGTACGGAGCTGGCTCATTCCCCCCGTATCAAACTTCAAAACCGGGGAGACCTATTCGGGCGCCCTGCGCATGCGGCTGGACTTGAGTCAGCTTCCAAAACCATTTCAGGTTGACGCGCTTACAAGCAGGGACTGGAATCTCTCGTCGGATTGGAAGCGCTGGTCGTTCACGCTGTCGGCGCCAGTTCAGGATGCGGTTGGCAGGCCCACCGGGCAAGAGGGCGGCGCGAAGTGACCTACCTGCTTCTTGCCAGTGCGGGGATTGGCGCCGTTCTGTTGTTTTTGTTGGCGGCGGCGAGCGCTAATACCCCTCTTTTTGCGCAACATTATCCGCTGCTGCTCACACTCAACGCCGTTCTCGTGCTCGGCCTTTTGGGTTTGGTCGGATACCAGTTGGCGGTGCTTTGGAGGGCGCGCCGCGCAAAGGTATTTGGATCCCTGCTCACCTTTCGTCTGGTGGTGATGTTTGCTCTGGTTGCACTGGTTCCGGGCGCGCTTGTTTATACCGTTTCACTTCAATTTTTGGCAAAAAGCATCGAATCGTGGTTTGACGTGCGCGTTGAGAACGCCCTTGAGGGGGGGATTAACCTGGGGCGTGCCGCGCTCGACAACCTGCTTGCGGATCTGCAGTCCAAGGCGAAGAACATGGCGATTGAGCTTTCAGAGCAACCGCCAACCCAGCAATCATTCCTCCTGAACCGGATGCGCGAGCAATCCGGTGTCGCGGACGCGCTCATTGTGAGCGCAGGAAACAAGGTGATCGCAACGTCCAGTCGGGACCTCGGCAAACTTTTACCTGACCTTCCAAGCCAGGCTCAGTTACGGCAGGCCCGACAGTCACGAACCTTCATGGCGGTGGAGGGCGCCGACCGCGCGCTTTCATTGCGAGTGATCGTACCCATAATTCCGGCAAGTTTGAGTGATGAGGTGCGCTTTCTTCAGCTCTCCCAGCCCGTACCCGCAGCTCTCGCTGCGAACGCAGAAAGTGTGCAAAGCGTGTATCGGGCTTACAAGGAGCTTTCTTTGTCGCGTGACGGGTTGCGAGAGATTTATCTCCTGACGCTGACCCTGACGCTGCTACTCGCCCTGTTTTCCGCTATCGCCTTGGCTTTCGTATTGTCACGTCGTTTGTCCGGTCCGTTGGCCGAATTGGCGCAAGGAACCCAGGCGGTCGCACGTGGAGACTTCAGCCGTCGCGTCCAGGTGCAAAGTCGTGATGAACTTGGGATTCTGACCAACTCATTCAACAGTATGACACGCCAACTCGAGGATGCGCGTAATGTCACCGAGACCAGCCGGACCGAATTGGAGACGACCAAGACCTATCTCGAAAACATTCTTGCCAACCTATCAGCAGGCGTGCTGGTGTTTGACGCGAAATTTGCCCTCGCCACAGCCAATCGCAGCGCGGGCGAAATTCTCGGCCAGGACCTTGAGGCCCTGACAGGCCGTCGTCTTGCCGATTGGACCCTGCATGCCGAACTTGCTGAGAATATCGGTAACGACTTTCGGGACCACGGTGAAAGCAGCTGGCAACGACAGGTGGAACTGCCCGGACGCGGGCAGGTGCTGCTACTGCGCGGGTCTCAGCTGCCTTCCTCGGGTGGAGGATATATCGTCGTGTTTGACGATATAACGCAGCTCGTGCAAGCGCAGCGAGCATCGGCGTGGGGAGAGGTTGCACGCCGGCTTGCGCATGAGATCAAGAATCCGCTTACACCGATCCAGTTGTCCGCGGAGCGCGTGCAGATGAAACTGGAGGGCAAGCTGTCGGCTGATGATGCCGCGATGCTCGATCGCGCGACTGAAACCATCGTCAATCAGGTTACCTCGATGAAAAACATGGTCGATGATTTTCGCGACTATGCGAGGATGCCCGTGCCAACGCTCGGTCCTCTGGACCTGAACAACCTTGTGGGCGAAGTTCTCGGTCTTTACGGTCACTCGGGTCCGGAGATTGATGCACGGCTTGGAGTGGATCTACCCGACGTGGCAGGAGACCCCAACCAATTGCGGCAGGTGATACATAACCTGTTGCAAAACGCCCAGGATGCGCTGGTAGGCACCAGCAGTGCTCGTATTGAAGTACGAACCGAACTTGTAGGAACCAAGGTGCAATTGTTGATTGTTGATAACGGCAGTGGTTTTCCTGAAAACATAATTCAGCGCGCTTTTGAGCCGTACGTCACGACCAAGCCAAAGGGTACTGGACTAGGGCTGGCAATCGTTAAAAAAATCGTGGACGAGCACCAGGGCACCATAAACCTTGAAAACCGACTTGATGGAACGAGGATACTGGGTGCGCAGATCCGCATCGCGTTGCCGCCCGCAGAGGCGGCATGATTTTGGCAATACCAACCTGACGCAAATTCATGGCACAGATTCTGGTAGTCGATGACGAAATGGGTATACGCGAACTTCTCTCGGAGATTCTCTCTGACGAAGGGCATAGCGTGCGCCTAGCGGAAAACGCCACCGCGGCCCGCAGCGAACGGACTCGGGCCAGGCCGGACTTGGTTTTACTGGATATCTGGATGCCGGATACGGACGGAATTTCCCTGTTGAAGGAGTGGGCGGCTAATGGACAGCTGACCATGCCGGTTGTGATGATGTCCGGTCATGCAACCATAGACACAGCGGTTGAAGCGACGCGCATCGGTGCGCTCGATTTTCTCGAAAAGCCGATCGCACTGCAAAAACTGCTTGCGACGGTAAAGCGAGCCTTGCGCCTGCAAGAGAGCGCGGCGGCGCCGGGACTGGCACTCGCGAACCTCGGGCGATCGGTGTTAATCAACGATTTAAGACGCCGACTCTCACAGCTTGCCGGCATTGGCGCCCCCCTTTTGCTGCGCGGGGAGGACGGGGCTATGCCGGAACTTTACGCACGGGCGCTGCAGGCGGGCAATGCACCATTTGTAGCCGCCACGGCCCGGCTCGACGATCCGGCACATGATTTGCTGCAGGAGGCAGGCGGAGGAATCCTTTTTTTGGAGGAGTTGGCACAGCTGAGTCGCAATCAGCAAAAACATCTGGCGCTTCTGGCTTCACGATCCGACCGCCACAATGTGCGCTTGGTGTCGTTCACCGCAAGCGACCCTGTCGCATTGATCAACGACCGGGGATTCGACGCGAGTCTCCTCGCCCGTCTGGGGGAGCTCAATTTCCAACTGCCGCCACTGCGGCAGCACGCGGAAGATATTCCTGAAATCGCGGCGGTCGTTCTTGCCCAGCTGGTTGAGACGCGATTTTGCCCGCCGCGCCGGTTTTCGACCGCGGCACTCAATGCGTTGCGTAATTTTTCGTGGCCGCGCAACCTCGCCGAGTTGCAGCAAACGGTCAAAAGTGTTGCCGTAACCGCTTTGGGCGAAGAGATTGCAACTGAAGAGGTTGAGCAGGCCCTGGCCCGGCTGGTGGGGGACAAGCCCGATTCGGCGACCCTTTTGCTTGATCTGCCTCTGCGCGAAGCACGAGAAGCCTTCGAGCGGGCCTATTTTGAACACCATCTCGATTGCGAACAGGGTTCGATAAGTCGTGTTGCCGAAAAAAGCGGACTTGAAAGGACGCACCTGTACCGAAAACTCAAATCACTCGGGATCGCGGCCACACGCAAGGAAGACAAGGAATAGGCTGTGCCTCCTGGCGCGCAGTCGGATTTTCCGTGCGGTGTTGCGTGGCAGCAAAAGGCATACAATACGTCGTCGTTTAAGACCAACAATAACGAACCTAACTCTTGAAAATCATCATTCTTGGCGCCGGACAGGTCGGCAGTACGGTCGCCGAAAGTCTTGTTTCCGAAGCCAACGACATCACGGTTGTTGATACCGACGGCCCACGGTTGCGTGCGTTGCAGGATCGGCTTGACCTCAGGACGCTCGTCGGCAGCGCAGCGCATCCGAGTACGTTGCAAGAGGCCGGTGCCGATGATGCGGATCTTCTGATTGCGGTGACCCAGAGTGACGAGGTGAATCTTGTCGCCTGCAAGCTTGCGGCGCAGATGTTCAACCTGCCGACCCGCATAGCGCGGATCCGCTCAACCGCCTACCTGAGTAACGCCGCAGTATTTTCTCCGGAGTGTTTCGCCGTTGATCACGCTATCTGCCCGGAACAAATCCTGACCAACTACATTGTGAAGCTGGTCGAATTTCCCGAGGCACTACAAGTATTGGAGTTTGCCGGGGGGCGCGTTAGTCTTATTGCTGTGCGCGCCTTCAAGGGCGGACCGCTGGTCGGTCACGAGCTCAAGGATATTCGCAAGCATATCCCGAATGTTGACGCGCGAATTGCTGCCATATTTCGTGGTGACAGCCCGATTGTTCCCGGCGGAGATACCGTCGTACAGGCTGGCGACGAAGTTTTTTGTCTCGCGGCGACGAAGGATATCCGCAAGGTGATGCAGGAATTAAGGCGCATGGACCGGCCGGTCAAGCGCGTCATGATCGCCGGGGGCGGCAACATCGGCGAGCGTCTCGCGTGTGCGCTAGACAAGGATTACCTCGTGAAGGTGATCGAGCGTAATAAAGGCCGCTGCGAAACGCTTTCCAGCGTGCTCGACAGTGCGCTGGTACTCAATGGGGACGTTACCGACGAAACGCTGCTTGAATCCGAGAACGTTGATGAAATGGACCTTTTTGTCGCCGTCACCAACGACGATGAAAATAACATAATGGCCGCGCTTCTCGCCAAGCGAATGGGGGCGAGACGGGTCGTCGCCCTTATCAACCGGCGCGTCTATGTCGATTTGTTGCAGGACGGGCGCATCGACATAGCTATTTCTCCGGCCTTGGCAACAATCGGATCATTGCTTGCCCATGTCCGGCGCGGTGATGTGGCCCAGGTTCACAGTTTGCGTCGGGGCGCTGCTGAGGCAATCGAAGCGGTCGTGCATGGCGATGCAGGATCTTGTCGAATGGTCGGGCGCACAATCGAAGCTATTGAGTTACCCAAGGGTTCAACCATCGCAGCCCTGGTGCGCGGGGAAGAGGTGATTATGGCGCATCACGATACGGTGGTACAGGCCGGCGACCATGCGATCGTATTTGTGACCGAGAAAAAAATGGTTCCCAAGGTCGAAAAGCTGTTCCAGGTCAGTGCCGGGTTTCTTTGATCTGCGCAGGGGTCTAACTTGGTCCGTCTGTCCGCAGTCTTAAATGTGCTCAGCGTTGTAGTCATGCTGTTCGCCCTTTGCATGGCGTTTCCCCTCGCATTTGCTGTGTTTCTGGATGATGGGACCCGCCTTGTTTTCGGACAAAGCATGCTTATCACCGCCGCGGCCGGTGCTGCACTGCGGGTTCTTACAAAAGGTCGGCGGCGTGAGTTGCAGACGCGGGATGGCTTTTTGCTGGTTGCGCTGGTTTGGACGGTGTTGCCGGCGTTTGCCACCCTACCCTTGATGCTCTATTTGAATGACCTGACGTTTACGGACGCCTACTTCGAGACAGTTTCCGGTTTGACGACCACGGGCGCCACCGTTCTGAGCGGGCTTGACCAGCTTCCTCAAACGATAAACATCTGGCGGACTTTTCTTGTCTGGATCGGGGGGATGGGCATCATCGTCCTGGCCGTGGCGATCCTGCCGTTGCTGGGGGTCGGCGGGAGCCAGATCTACAAGGCTGAGACGCCCGGTCCGATGAAGGATTCAAAGCTAACGCCGCGTATCACCGAAACCGCAAAGGGACTCTGGATGGTGTATCTGCTGATCACCATTGCTTGCTTTCTTAGCCTGCGCGTCGCCGGCATGACCTGGCTTGACGCCATGATGCACACCTTTTCGACGATGGGGCTGGGTGGATTTTCGTCGCATGACGATAGTTACGGCTATTGGAACTCCCCGGCCATCGAGTCGGTGACGATATTCTTCATGCTGGTTGCCGGCATTAACTTTGCCACCCACTTCATTGCTCTTCGTCGTCGCAGCACCGCTCCCTACGCTCGCGATCCGGAAGCAGGGCTTTTCCTGCTGGTGGTGCTAGCCAGCTGCGTCGGCATCGCACTCTACTTATGGGGGGAAGGCGTCTACGCGAATTTCTGGACAGCGTTGCGATTTGCCAGCTTCAACCTGGTGTCGATTGCAACAACCACCGGCTTTGCCAATACCGATTACAACTTGTGGCCGATATTCGCTCCGGTATGGATGTTGTTTCTATGTTGTTTTGTCAGTTGTTCTGGCTCTACCGGCGGGGGCATAAAAATGATTCGCGCCGAACTCATGGCCCGCCAGGCAGTGCGCGAGATGACGCGCATCATCCATCCGCGTGCGTATGTGCCGGTCAAGCTTGCCGGGGAGACGGTCGAAAACAAGATTATCTTCGCCGTACTTGCGTTCATGCTGGTGTACGGGGCAAGCGTGATTGCCATGACCATGCTGCTAACTGCCACCAAGCTGGACATCATCACCGCGTTTACGGCTGTGATTGCCTGTATCAACAACACCGGGCCCGGCTTGAACTTGGTTGGTCCCGCCACAACCTACGCTGTTCTCACCGATTTCCAGACCTGGGTATGCACGGCGGCAATGCTTCTGGGCCGATTGGAGTTGTTTACGCTGATCGTCGTGTTCACGCCCGGATTCTGGCGTCGATAGCGGTGGTCAGGGTGCGCCACTTCCGAAAGGCTCCCCTTGGAGCAATTTGCATGGGAAAGACCGGGTGCTTGCCGGTATCCCGGTAAATCTCATCACCGGGCAGGACGCGGCAGCTAAATCACGGCTGGTGGGCGAATTGCTGCGCGCTCGGCCGCGCGGCGCTCGCTGGGCGGTCTTGGTCAATGATGACGGGGTACCCGCCCTGCCGGAAGATCGCGATGGTATTTACGTGAGCGAAGTGATGCAAGGATGTATTTGTTGTACGGCGCAGCTTCCCCTGCGCGTCGGAATTACGCGCTTGTTGCGCGAAGCGGAACCCGATCGTTTGTTAATACAAACCCCCTCTCAGGCGCGCACCGGGGAGGTTCTGCGTATGCTGACCGATCGATGGCTTGCTCCGGTTCTGCGCTTGCGCGCGACCATCCACGTCATTTCCGCACGAACCGCAACGGCGGCATCCCTGAATGAAACTGACGGGCGCACGGAGCAACTTGGTGCCGCTCAGGTTATTGCGCTGGTTGATGATGCAGACGCCCGTTCCATATCTGCGGTAAAAACAAGCCGGCACTTGGAGCGCTTGTTTCCAGCGGCGCGGGTAATGCGATGGCAGTCTGGACGGTTTGACCTTGCGGCGTTGGACATCGATGGCAGGGCACCTGCCCCGAGGTTTTGGGTTGATGAGCCGACGCGTAAGTTGTAAATAGCGCAGGCATCCGCCTGCCGAGATCGTCGCGTGTCGAGGAACGGCCTGGCGGGGGTATCATTGTCTCGTGTGGCCAAGACCGGTCACTCAGGATGCGTGCGCTTACCGCACTGGAGTTCTTATCGAAACAATCATGGAAGTATTCAGAATCGCCACTGCGACAGCACTTCTCTGCGCTCTCGTGTCTGGTTTGTTGTTGTTGCGGCCCGGGCGGGCGGTGTTATCCGAACTGGTGTCCGGCGGTTTTGTGTTTGGGGTGCTCGTCGGGACGGTGACGAGTCTGCTCAGCGGCGCATGGTGTTACTTCGTGCCTGGTAACGGCTGTTTGCCGGGGGACGCGCTGCTTGGCGGCCCGTTCGGTTTCAGCATCGGGGTGCTGTGGTTTTCCTACTGGTGGTGGCACGAGGCGCGGCCGGACTAATTGTGCGGAACGGTAGGCCCCATTGATTTTCAGCAAACTCAAACCGCAAAAGCGGGGAGCCCACACCAGCGGGTGATTTCAGGCTGGCGCTGTGGTCAACTTATCGTCCGCGGAACCAAACGCGGGACACGGCCTGCTGCGGCTATTTTTTGCCCGGCGGGGGTGCCATCAACTTGGACATGCCGGATTTGGCGGATGCAGCCGTCGCGGCGGCCTTCTTCGGTTGCTTGGGCTTTTTTTGTTCGCGATTGCTGCGTAGCTGACCTTTGGCCATTTTGTTGCTCCCGGGAGATGCTCCTGCCCTCAGGAGCGCGGTGACGTTGACTAAGCGCCCGAATGGCGTGCACATGCACCGTTGTTCAGTCTACTCTTCCGGCTGCGGCTCAGTGCTGGAGTTTGAACGAATCTAGAAAGGTGTCGAGTTCGGTTTCCGGCACCGCCCCCTTGCTGCCGACGGCCGCTATCTGATACAGGCGCTTGCCATCAATGATGAAGCGCGCGTGCAGTTCGATGATCGTCTCACCTTTACGGCCCTCGGCGACCAGCGTAAGTACACCGTCGGTCGAAATGGATTGCCGCACGATGCGACCCGATGTATTGCGTAGCAGCGCGTCCCGTTGTTCTGTGACGTTTGAGCGAAGGTCGGCGCTACCTGGATAATCGGCATACGCAACGGCAAATACCCAATCGGCGGCCTTGGCCGTATTCATGGTCATTGTCACGGCGCCGGTTGTGCCAGTCAGTGTGCGTGTTTCTTCATGTGATTTGGACGGCAGGGTGACGCGGTAACGACCAGTTGCGGAGCTGAACTCCCGCCAATCGAGTTCGTTGTAGCAAGCGCAAAGCAATACGGTTGTGAATACGATGATCGAAAGCCGTACTCCTGTTGAAATACGAATTACCGACATCAGAGTGCCAGCGCGACGCAGCTGCCTTCGCGCAAGATTCCCCCGGCAATCACGGTTGCAGTGATGCCACCATGACCGCGCATTGCGTTAAACCCTCCCGGCCCGAGCGATTCCTCCATACGCGAGCACGGATGGCAATGTCCCGTGCCCTCGAGCAACACGTCACCGATTTGAAACCGCCGGTCACGAAGGGCCAGTAGATTGATGCCGGAAACGACCAGATTGCGCCGTAGCAATGCCGGCTCAACACGCTCGCGACCGAGTATTGAAGCAATTGCGACAAGATGTTCGGCCTGAATCAGGGTGACCGCCCGTTTGCCGCTCCGTCCGTGATCACCGGTGAGTCCTTGGCCGACGCGCGCTTCGGCGGCGGTCACGTAGACGGGGGGGATGCGGCGCGCCTCGCGCAGGCCGATCCAGATCAGACGGCCCTGTTGTGGCAGCGAGGCGATAAGGCGTTTGACCACCGCCGGCTCGTCGTCGCCGCCAAATTGCGCGGAATCGGACGGTGAGATCGACAAGGGGTAAGGCCCGGTCTACTTGGCGGCGATCACGGCGATCTCGACCAGCATTTTGGGATCAGCCAGTTTGGCTTCCACGGTGGCCCGTGCCGGCAGATTATTCGGGTCGACCCAGGCGAGCCACTCTACGTTCATACCGTCGCGGTTGCGGATATCCGTGAGCCAGATGTTCGCCGACAGGATCTTCGATTTGTCCGTCCCGGCTTTGGCCAGGACCGCATCGATGGCTTGCAGGACCTGGCGGGTCTGCCCGTTCACGTCTTGCGTGAGGTCGGTAGCGACCTGGCCTGCGAGAAACACCAGGTTGCCGTACTCGACGGCGTCAGACAGGATTTTGTGTGGGTTCTGCCGAACGATGTTCATTTTTGAAACTCCTTTGGGTGGTAACTGGAAAAGCGCAACGATTATCCTAGAAATTCTTCCGCAGCGCCCGGGATATTTCGGGTGAATGGCTGGAGAGCCGCGCCTGGCGCGGCTCTCCAGCCATCATGCAACGGCTTCCGTTTTGTGCCGCTGTGGTTCGTAACCGAGGTTGGGTGCCAGCCAGCGCTCAGCCTCGGCGAGGGTCATGCCTTTTCGGCGCGCGTAATCTTCCACCTGGTCGCGGGCGATTTTTCCGATTGCGAAGTACTGCGACTGCGGGTGTGAAAAATAAAAGCCGCTGACTGCCGCGGCCGGCCACATGGCGTAACTTTCGGTTAGTGTGAGACCAAGGGCCGGTGCGTCAAGCAGCCCGAATAGTGTTCCCTTTTCGGTGTGCTCAGGACAGGCGGGATAGCCGGGGGCAGGACGGATGCCGCGATATTCTTCGGCGATCATGGCACGCGTGGACAGCGCTTCATCGGGCGCGTAGCCCCAGAGTGTCTTGCGTACGCGCATGTGAAGCAGTTCGGCGAACGCCTCGGCCATGCGATCGGCCAGGGCTTTGAGCATGATTGCGTTGTAATCATCGTTGGCGTCTTCGTAGGCCTTTACCCTTGCTTCGATCCCCAGGCCGGCAGTGACTGCAAACGCTCCGATGTAATCAGCCAGTCCCGATTCCAAGGGGGCAACAAAATCCGAAAGGCAGTAATTGGCGCGGTCGGCCGCTTTCTCAGCCTGCTGCCGCAGGTTGTGGATGGTGGCGAGGCGTTGTGTGCGGGAATCATCGCAATAGAGCTCAATGTCATCGCCAATGCGCGCGGCCGGAAACAAACCAATCACCCCGTTAGCACGGAGCCATTTTCCCGAAATGATGTGTTCGAGCATCTCCTGTGCATCCTTGAATACGCCGCGTGCAGATTCGCCGACGATCGCGTCATCAAGAATAGCCGGGTAGCTGCCCGCGAGATCCCAAGTCTGGAAGAAAGGGGCCCAATCGATGTAGCGCGCGATCTCCGCAAGGTCCTCATCGATGAACTGCGTGACGCCTGGCCGGTTCGGCGTGGGCGGTACATAGGAAGACCAGTCGGGCTTGAACGCATTGGAGCGTGCGTTCGTGAGCGAGGCGAGCGCCTGCCCCTTTTTTGCAGCGTGCTGTGTCCGGACCTTCTCATAGTCGGCCCGAATGCCGGCGATGTAATCGTCGCGCAGTTCGGGCGAAAGAAGGCTTGAACAGACGCTGACGCAACGCGAGGCATCCGGCACGTAAACGGTAACCCCATCGTAATGGGGGGCGATTTTCACGGCGGTGTGAACACGTGAAGTCGTTGCGCCGCCGATCAAGAGCGGTACGGAGAACCCGGTACGTTGCATTTCATGCGCGACGTGGCCCATCTCCTCGAGGGACGGAGTGATAAGCCCGGAAAGCCCGATGATATCGGCGCCTTCGGCGCGCGCGACTTCCAGGATTTTCGTCGCTGGAACCATCACGCCCAGGTTCACCACTTCGTAGTTGTTGCACTGGAGCACGACTGCCACGATGTTTTTTCCGATGTCGTGTACGTCGCCCTTCACCGTGGCAATGACAATTTTTCCTTTTGGCTTCGAATCACCCAGACGGGCTTTTTCCGCCTCAATAAACGGAATAAGGTGGGCAACCGCCTGCTTCATCACGCGCGCCGATTTCACCACTTGTGGCAGGAACATTTTCCCCGCGCCGAACAGGTCGCCGACGACATTCATGCCGTCCATCAACGGGCCTTCGATCACCTGTATCGGTCGTCCGCCCTCGCGTTCAAGCTTCGCCCGCGCTTCCTCGGTGTCCTCGACGATCCAGTGTGTTATTCCGTGCACGAGCGCGTGCGACAAGCGCCGCTCGACGGAGGTCGGGCTTTCCGCGGTGCCGCGCCACTCGAGGGTTTGAGCCACTTTTTCGCCACCGGCTTTGAGCGTTCCAGCAAACTCGATCATGCGCTCGGTGGCGTCGATGCGGCGGTTCAGCACCACGTCTTCGACCCGTTCGCGCAGCTCGGGAGCCAAGTCATCGTACACGCCAACCATTCCGGCGTTGACGATCCCCATGGTCATGCCGGCCTTGATGGCGTGGAACAGGAACACGGTGTGAATGGCTTCGCGCGCCGGGTCGTTACCGCGAAAGGAAAAACTGACGTTTGATACGCCGCCTGATACTTTTGCGTGCGGCAGGTTGGTACGGATCCAGCGCGTCGCCTCGATGAAATCCACGCCGTAGTTACTGTGTTCGTCTATGCCGGTTGCGATGGCGAATATGTTCGGATCGAAAATAATGTCTTCTGGCGAAAAGCCCGCGGAGCCAATGAGCAGTTTGTAGGCGCGTTCGCAAATCTCGATCTTTCGCGCGTAGGTGTCGGCCTGGCCTTGTTCGTCGAAGGCCATGACAATCACGGCGGCGCCATAGCGCCGGCAAAGCTTCGCCTGTCGGAGGAATTCGTTCTCGCCCTCTTTCATGCTGATCGAGTTGACGATGGCTTTGCCCTGCACGCATTTGAGGCCGGCTTCGATGACCTCCCATTTGGACGAGTCGATCATGATCGGAACGCGCGCGATGTCCGGTTCCGACGCAATGAGATTGAGAAAGCGCACCATCGCCGCCTTGGAGTCGAGCATTGCCTCATCCATGTTGACGTCGATGACCTGGGCACCGTTCTCGACTTGCTGTCGTGCAACGGCGAGCGCCTCATCGTATTGCTCGGCCAGGATCAGCCGGGCGAAGGCCTTCGATCCGGTGACGTTGGTCCGTTCCCCGACGTTGACAAAAAGAGAATCATCACCGACGTTGAAGGCTTCCATGCCCGATAACCGAAGCATCGGTTGCGTTCCGGCGGGTTTGCGTGCCGGCAGGGACGACACCGCCTCGGCAATCGCCTGGATGTGTTCCGGGGTGGTGCCACAGCATCCGCCCGCGATATTGACGAGTCCGGACTCGGCGAATTCGCGCAGCAACGAAGAGGTGATGTCCGGGGTTTCGTCAAATCCGGTATCGCTCATAGGATTGGGCAGCCCCGCGTTTGGATATACGCAGATAAAGGTGTCGCATAGCATCGACAACTCTTCGATATGCGGACGCATGAGTGCCGCACCCAGCGCGCAATTGAGCCCGACCGTCAGTGGGCGCGCATGACGCACCGAATTCCAGAACGCTTCTACGGTCTGGCCGGACAAAATACGCCCTGATGCATCGGTCACCGTGCCTGAAATCATCAACGGCAGACGCCGGCCTGATTGTTCAAAAAATGCGTCTATCGCAAACAGGGCCGCTTTGGCGTTCAGGGTGTCGAAAATCGTTTCGAGCAAAAAGAGATCGACGCCACCCTCCGCCAGTGCGTGCGCCTGCTCCAGATATGCGTCAACAAGCTGGTCGAAGGTGACGTTGCGCGCGGCCGGATCGTTGACATCCGGTGATATCGACGCCGTTTTTGGCGTCGGGCCGAATGCACCGGCCGCAAAACGCGGGCGGTCCGGCGTGGAGAATTTTTCGCAGGCCGCTTTGGCGATCCTGGCTGCCGCCAGGTTCATTTCCGCAGCAAGTCCTTCGAGGTGGTAGTCAGCCTGCGCGATGCTGGTGGCACCGAAGGTGTTCGTCTCGATGATGTCGGCACCGGCGCCCAGGTACTGCTCGTGGATTTCGGCGATGAGATCGGGCCGTGTCAACGTCAGGAGTTCGTTGTTGCCCTTGAGATCGTGGGTAAAGTCCGCGAAGCGTGTACCGCGGTAAGCTGCTTCGTCCAGCTTGTGTTGCTGGATCATGGTGCCCATTGCGCCGTCCATGACCAGGATACGGCGCTCAAGAATGGCGCGAAGCTCCGGTGTGCGATCAGTGGTCATCAGATGAATTGCCGCAGTGTCCAAAAGAAAAAACCCGCTCAGCTTTGGCGCTAAACGGGTTTTCACTCTCTTTAGCGGTATTTGTTTGTCGCCGGCTGAGGCCTGCAATACGCAGTGACCAACACCCGGTGGCGCCCGCAAGCTGAACTCAAATCGGCGCTAACAGGATGGAATATATTCTGTAAGTCTCTGTTTGTCAATGAATCTTCCCTGTAATTTCAGCTTTTGCTTATGCAGGGCTATACTACGAGCCCGTCAATTCTTGTCATCTCCTCATGAAGCATCTCGAGCCGCGTCAGGCCCATGCGTTCTTGCAGGTGAATCCAGATGCGTTGTTCGTTGATTGCCGCAGCGAAATGGAGTTCCTTTTTGTCGGCCATCCCGTCGGCGCGATGATAATTCCGTGGAACGATGGACCGGATTGGGAAATTAATCCGCACTTTGTTTCGCAGGTAAAAAAGGCCGCGAGCGTCGACCGCCCGGTGGTGATTATTTGCCGCAGCGGCAATCGCTCCATCGATGCGGGCATCGCACTCGAGCAGGTAGGCTTCACCGATATCTATAATGTATTGCACGGATTCGAGGGCGAGCTCAACGAGCAGCACCAGCGCAATTCGACATCCGGATGGCGTTTCGAGCGGCTTCCCTGGGAGCAGGTCTAAAGCCGCCATTTCGGCGCGGCCTTGTGCGCCCTGCGGTATCCTGCGTACCGCTTGCCTTGTCTAATTGCGCCTGAAGATGACCCGTACCGCCCGTTCTTTTCCGCCCTTGCTGCCGGCCTTTCTTGTATGGGGACTGGGTGCCGCGCTTTACTTCATCGGCTTTTTTCAGCGCGTTACCCCCGCGGTCATCACGCGTGAACTCATGGCTGAATTTTCAATTGGCGCAGCGGCGCTTGGCAACCTGTCGGCGTTTTATTTCTATAGCTATGTAGGAATGCAAATCCCTACGGGCCTGTTGGTTGATCGATGGGGACCGCGCAGGGTCCTGACGCTGGGCGCGGGCGTTGCCGCGCTGGGGACGGCTGTGTTTGCCGTATCCAGCAGCTACGCCGGAGCCGGGTTTGGCCGGCTTCTGATCGGCGCTTCGGTGGGTGTGGCGTTCGTATCGATGCTCAAGCTGGCCGCGCATTGGTTTGCGCCCGCGCGTTTTGCGATGATCTCAGGCTTGGCCTTGTTCACAGGCATGCTCGGAGCGGTTGGGGCTGGAGCGCCTTTGCGTATTGCCGCAGACAGCGTGGGTTGGCGCTCCGTAATGCTCGGCGGGGCGGCCGCTTCGGCGCTGTTGTGCGTATTGGTATGGAGTTTGGTGCGTGACGACCCCGCGGACAAGGGGTTTCGTAGCCACGCGCCGGCGGGCGCGGCCCACCCCGTGGGTACATCGCTGATGGGCGGGTTGCGCGAGGTTCTGGGGTATCGAAATGTCTGGTTGATGTTCTTCATTGCGGGAGGGTTTTCCGCGCCAATCCTCGTGTTTGGCGGGTTGTGGGGCGTTCCGTTTTTGGTTACCCATTATGGTGTCAGCACTGCGCATGCGGCTTTGATGACCTCGGGATTGCTGCTGGCGTGGGGTCTGGGCGGGCCGGTCTGTGGCGCCTTGTCCGACCGTATCGGGCGCAGAAAGCCTGTTTACGCTGTCGGGCTTGCGATCAGTTTTGCCGGTTGGAGCCTGGTCTGGCTGGTGCCCGGACTGCCCCTGGGTCTGCTTTACATATTGTTTTTTCTCATTGGCATGGTTTCGGGCGGCGTCATCCTGACCTTTGCATTTTGCAAGGAATCGACGCCAATCCGCCTGTCCGGGACAACGAGCGGAATCGCCAACATGGGTAATATGATGGGCGGCATGGTCTTGCAACCGGCGGTCGGTTGGGTGCTGGACAGGATGTGGAGCGGGCAGGCGACGGGTGGTGTGAGAATTTATGATTTCGTCGCGTATCGAGCGGGCTTTTCGCTCATGCTGGTGTGGCTGGTTTGTGGCCTGCTGTTGTTGGCATTTACGCGTGAGACGCATTGCCGTCAAAGCGCATGACGCACCGGGTTTGATGCGTGATTTTCGTCAAACGCGCTGACATCACAATAAAAAAGGGGGCCTGAGCCCCCTTTTTTATTGTCGAATTGTTTTAGCGCGCTGCAATGATCTCAACTTTAAGCTCACCTAAGCCGTCGATGCCGGCAACAAGCTTGTCGCCGGGCTTGGCTGCGCCTACGCCCGCCGGGGTGCCGGTCATGATGATATCGCCGGGCTCAAGATAGTAATACTGCGAAAGGAACGCGATGGTGTCTGGGATATTCCAGATCATCATGTTGATGTCACTGCGTTGGCGTTCTGCGTCGTTGACCTTGAGCCATAGCAGGCCGGTACTCGGGTGACCGATCTTGCTCGCCGGCGTCACCGGACCGATCGGGGCGGCTTCGTCGAAATCCTTGCCAAAATCCCATGGCCGCCCGTGGTCCTTGCCCACCTGCTGAAGGTCACGACGCGTCATGTCAAAGCCCACGGCATATCCCCAGATATGCTTGTTTGCGTCGGCCGCGGAAATTCGCGTGCCGCCTTGCGAGAGGACGGCCACCATTTCTGTTTCCCAATGGTAATTGGTGGTTTTGGGCGGATAGTGGATTTTTGCGCTATCGCCGGTGTTGACCGGAACCAGGGAGTGCGACGACTTGATGAAAAAAAATGGCGGTTCTTTTCCGTCGCCACCCATTTCCTTCTGGTGTTCAACATAATTGCGGCCGACGCAAAATATGCGGCGGACCGGAAAGCGATCGCTGGAGCCGATGATCGGCAATGACGGGGTTTCCCAGGCGGGAATGGCAAGTCCCATGAATTTTCCTTTGGATGCGTGGTTTAGATGTGGAATGTCTAGAAGCATTCCCCTGCACAGTACGCCCGTATTATAAATCGCATCGGTCGGGTCGTTGTCGGGTCATCACTAAGTCGGCGGTCGGGTAACAACGCGCGAATCGGGGTCGTTGTTAGAGTCGGAAATAAAAAAGGGGTGCCGGTCTGGCACCCCTTGAAAGGCTGGTCCTTACGGACGTCACCCCTGCTTCAGTGGAAGGGACCGAAGCCCCTCTGAATTAGTTGCGGTACGCGGACTCGCCGTGCGAGGTTACGTCCAGACCTTCGCGCTCATCCTCTTCGGAAACACGCAGCCCGACGAGGATGTCGGCGATCTTGAACGAGATGAATGCAACCACCGCGGTCCAGATGACGGTGAGGCCGACTGCCTTGGCCTGAATCATCAGCTGGTCGCCATAGCCAGCGAACCCGGTTTTGCCCGTGACCCAGTCCGTGACGATGCCGGGGCCGCCCAGGTCGGGCGAATTGAAGATACCGGTGAGCAGCGCACCAAGGATACCGCCCAGGGCATGCACACCGAATACGTCGAGGGAGTCATCCGCCCCGAGCAGCTTCTTCAGACCGTTTACACCCCACAGGCAAACCACACCGGCGAGCGCACCGATGACGAATGCACCGGGGATTCCGACGTTGCCGGCTGCCGGCGTGATGGCGACCAGGCCTGCAACCGCACCAGACGCTGCACCGAGCATGGAGGGCTTGCCCTTGAAGATCCACTCAAAGAAGATCCAGGAAAGCACGGCGCATGCGGTAGCGAGGAAGGTGTTGATGAAGGCAAGGGCTGCGGAGCTGTTGGCTTCGAGCGCCGAGCCGGCGTTGAAGCCGAACCAGCCGAACCACAGCAGTGAGGCACCGATCATTGTCATTGGCACGTTGTGCGGCGACAAAGCCTCTTTGCCGAAGCCGATGCGCTTGCCGATCATGTAGGAGCCCACCAGACCGGCAACACCGGCGTTGATGTGCACCACGGTACCACCGGCGAAATCGAGTGCACCCCACTGCCAGAGCATACCGGCCTTGGCATTGAGCTCATCAACCAGCTTCGGATCGGTGTAGGCGTCAGGGCCCATCCAGAACCAGACCATGTGGGCGATCGGCGCGTATGCGAACGTAAACCACAGCACTGCGAAAATCAGCACGGCGGAGAACTTAACGCGTTCGGCGAAGGCGCCCAGGATCAGGCACACAGTGATGGCGGCGAAGGTGGCTTGGAACGCAACGAACACCAGCTCGGGAATAACAACGCCCTTGCTGAACGTTGCTGCCATGGCGAATTCGCCCTTGGCGGCATCGAAGGTGCCCTTCAGGAACAGCCGGTCAAAGCCGCCGAAGTAGGCATTGCCTTCCGTGAACGCCAGGCTGTAGCCATATACGCACCACAGTACGGTGATTAGCGAAAACACCACAAACACCTGCATCAGGACTGACAGGATGTTTTTGGAGCGGACCATACCGCCGTAGAACAAGGCGAGTGCCGGCACGCTCATCAGCAACACCAAGGCGGTACAGACGAGCATCCAGGCCACGTCACCCTTGTTCGGCACGGGGGCCGGGGCAGCGGGCGCGGCTGCTGCAGCGGCAGGCGCGGCGGCGGCAGGCGCGGCAGCAGGTGCAACTGCCGCGGGTGCCGCCGGTGCAGTGGCGGCCGGTGTGGCTGCCGGAGCTGCGGGCTTATCCTCGGCAACTGCGTTGCCGCCAAAACCGATGGCGCCAACCATAGCGAACAGAGCAATTAGCTTTTTCATTGTGAGTCCCCTTAGATCGCTTCCGCGCCGGTTTCGCCGGTACGGATGCGCACTACCTGTTCCAGTTCGAAGACAAAAATCTTGCCGTCACCGATTTTTCCGGTATTGGCGGACTTTTCGATCGCCTCGATTACTTGGTCCAGCATTTCAGTCGTGATGGCGGCTTCGATTTTCACCTTGGGGAGAAAATCGACGACGTACTCGGCACCGCGATACAGCTCGGTATGCCCCTTTTGGCGGCCAAAGCCCTTGACTTCGGTCACGGTAATGCCTTGTACGCCAATGGCGGAAAGGGCCTCCCGTACCTCGTCAAGCTTGAACGGCTTGATGATGGCGGTCACTAATTTCATGTGATGCTCCCTGGGTTTTCGAAGTTGGAAGAAAGAAGCCGGGTGCCCGACTTCTTTCCTTTGTGGCGATTAGAACGTTTTATTAAAGGACAGGACGGCCTGACCCTTTGCCATGTCTCGGAAGCCGCCAGTCGTGTTTGTGCCGCTGTTATACACGCCCCAGCAGTAAGCGCTGCTTCCGCCGGCCGTCCCGTTACAAGTTCCTTTAACGGACGTTGTGGAGTACGCCAAGCCAAGAACGCCAAAACCAAGATCCTTGGTTACGCCAACCTTGTAATCGCTGTAAGACGCGTCGGTCTGACCCACCGCCTGATAGTTGGCAACTTTTTGGGTTCCAATGTGACCGGTGATACCCCAGCCGTTCCCCAGGTCGTAGGCGGCGTTGAGTTCCAGGTATCCACTACCACGGGTGTCTGTGCGAGTGGGGTTTGCAGCGGTGCCGCTGTTCGCACCTGCGGGGCCACCATACCAGGCGATAAAGTTGCGCGACGTTGAGTACGAGTATTTCGCGGTCAGCCATTTCCAGCCCAGTGCGCCGTAAACCTCTTGGGTGTCGGCTTTGGCTGAGGGGCTCGCCGGCACATCCTTGCTGCCACCATAGATGTAGGCGATATAGCCGACGTCATAGTTCCAGTCGCCGCCGCCAAAGGCATTTTTATAGCCGCCGTAGACATCGACCTCGACTGGCACGCTGACGTTCTGGGCATCGCTCACCCATTTGATATTCGATCCCCAGACGCCAGCGTAAAGTCCGCTGGAATGGGAGTAGTCAGCGCCGCCTTGCAAGGCAGGGCCACCGCGGGTCTGGCTGATGCCGCGGAACAGATAGTCGGAAACCAGGCCAACGTTGGCCGTGAACGTGTGCGGTGATGCGGGAGCTGCGGCCGGAGCCGCTTGTGCCAGAACCGCAGTCGGAGCAGCAAACGCCGCTGCAACAGCGGATACGAGGACTAATTTTTTCATGGGGGGCACCCTTCCTTTTGGAAAATAAATGAAATAGCAGAACCCTAATAGCAGGTGGCGTGCCAGCTCGTATAATCATATAAATCATATGGTTGCGTCGAGTAAAGCATCAAAGTTTTTTCATTCGCGCACTATGGCAATGCATCGTGCCCGGCCAGCGCACCGACGCGGTGCTGTCACCCGAATGTCTTGCAGGAACGTTAGTGGTTCAAGGCGCTACACTCTCGAGCGAGCCAATTCCCCCGCCTCAACCGGTGACCCCATCATGCTTAAATCGCAATTCATCGAAAGTATAAATGCACGCATGAGCGAAATTCTCGCCAGCAGCCCCGCGCGCGATCTGGAAAAAAATCTCCATACCATGCTCGCGGGTGCGTTCTCGCGGCTCAATCTGGTCACGCGCGAGGAGTTTGATGTGCAGGCCAAGGTGTTGTTGCGGACACGCGAGAAACTCGACGCCTTGGAGAAAAGGGTCGCGGAAATCGAAGCCGCCAGCCGTCCATGATCAACCGCCGGCGGGCTTGCTCTCGGCGCAAAACCATTCGCTTGGGTTGCTGAATGTCGCTCGCCGTTCTGTACAGCCGCGCGCTTTCGGGTTTGGAGGCGCCGTCTGTTACGGTTGAAGTGCACCTTGCGAACGGGTTGCCCGCGTTTACCATCGTCGGACTGCCCGAGGCGGAAGTTCGCGAGGCGCGCGAGCGGGTGCGCGCGGCACTCGCGACGTGTCGGTTTGATTTCCCCGCGCGCCGGATTACGGTCAATCTCGCGCCAGCTGAATTACCCAAGGAGAGCGGCCGCTTCGACCTCGCGATTGCGCTTGGCATTCTTGCCGCGACAAAACAAGTTCCGGCGGACGCGCTTGAGAAATACGAATTTGCCGGCGAGTTATCGTTGTCCGGTGATTTGCGTCCGATCCGTGGTGCGCTCGCTATGACCTGGCGCGCGGCAAAAAGTGGCCGCGCCTTTATTCTCCCCGTTGCAAACGCCGAAGAGGCTTCGCTCGTCGGTGACGCGGCCATTTATCCGGCTGCAAGTTTGCTTGAAGTGGTGGCGCACCTGACCGGTAGCGCGCGGCTGACGCGTTTTTGCGTGAATGCGCGGGTTGCAGACGTGAACCCGCGCTACCCCGATCTCGCCGACGTCAAAGGGCAGGCCCAGGCCAAGCGTGCGCTTGAAGTTGCCGCCGCCGGCGGACACAGTCTTCTCATGAGCGGTCCACCGGGAACGGGCAAGTCCATGCTCGCCGCCCGTTTTCCCGGGCTCCTGCCCGCTTTGTCGGACGCGGAGGCGCTGGAATCGGCTGCGTTGCAATCGCTCGGCAGCGGCGGCTTCCGCCTGGAGAGCTGGCGGCGAAGGCCATTTCGGGCACCCCATCACTCTGCTTCCAGCGTGGCCCTGGTCGGTGGCGGCAGTGATCCACGGCCGGGGGAAATTTCCCTCGCGCATCATGGTGTTTTGTTTCTGGACGAGTTGCCCGAATTTGACCGGCGCGTGCTTGAGGCGATGCGCGAACCGCTTGAATCGGGTCGCGTTGCGATCTCGCGCGCGGCAAGGCAGGCTGAATTCCCGGCGCGGTTTCAGTTGGTGGCGGCGATGAATCCCTGCCCGTGCGGGTATCTTGGTCACTTCAACGGACGGTGCCGATGTACCCCGGACAAAATCGCACGGTATCGTGACAAAATTTCTGGCCCCCTGCTTGACCGCATCGACATCCAGATGGAGGTGCCGGCGGTGCCGCAGGACGAATTGCTGTCCCAACACACGGGCGAGTCCTCGGACACGGTTCGCGCCCGTGTTGTTCGTGCCCGCGAACGCCAAATGGCGCGGCAGGGAAAATGCAACGCTGAACTCGGCCCGCGCGAGATTGAGCAGGCGTGTCGTCCGGAAAGCGGAGCAGAGGCGTTGTTGCGGCAGGCCATAGTGCGGCTTTCCTTGTCGGCCCGCGCCTACCATCGCGTACTCAAGCTTGCCCGCACTATTGCCGACCTCGCAGACGCTGCGAGCCCGGACGTTTCGCATATCGCCGAGGCGATTCAATATCGCCGTGCCGACCGACAGGCGGCCCTCGCATGAGCTTCTGGCACTGATGGCCACCTACGCGATCGGGGATGTGCAGGGGTGTCACGAGGAGTTACTGCGCCTCATGGACGCGATGCGCTTTGATCCGGCGTCCGACACCCTGTGGCTTGTCGGTGATCTGGTTAATCGGGGACCCGGTTCGCTTGAGGTCCTCCGATTGTTATCTTCTCTTGGCGACAATTGTGTCGCTGTGCTGGGCAACCACGACCTGCATCTGCTTGCGGTTTCCGAGGGATACGCACGCCAGCGGCCGGACGACACGCTGGGCGCATTGCTTGCCGCGCCGGACCGCGACGATCTGCTTGGTTGGTTGCGCGAACGGCCTTTGCTGCATATCGCTGATGGGCATGTCATGGTACATGCCGGTTTGCTGCCTCAATGGGATGTCGCGACCGCCAAACTCCGCGCCGCAGAAATCGAATCCGCATTGCGCGGAGACCGCTACGGCCCGTTTTTACAACACCTGTACGGCAGCAAGCCGCAGGAGTGGGCCGACTCGCTGACCGGCGCGGATCGCTTGCGGGTGATTGTGAATGCGATGACACGCATGCGGTTTTGCACTGTGCACGGAAAAATGGAATTTACAAGCAAGGGCGGCATTGGCAGCGGGCCCGAAGGCTACTTCCCGTGGTTTGATGCGCCCGAACGTGCCAGTGCCGATCACATCATGGTCTGCGGTCACTGGTCCGCACTGGGTCTCGTGGTACGTCACGACCTTGTCGCACTCGACACCGGCTGTGCCTGGGGCGGCAGCCTTACTGCGGTGTGCCTTGAGGATCGACGTGTTTTTCAGCAGCCTGCGCTCGCACCCGGACGCCCATTTCCGAACCAATAGCGGCTTCTGCCGCACGCGCGAGCTCGCGCCGAGATCCACCTGTGGGGCCGATCAAGGGCATAAATGTCACGGTGGCCCGCATGTGGCGGGTGGAAACGATTGCCCAGATTGAATCGAGCAGCGAATCTTCGCCAACGTAGGCGGCGCTACGGCATAAATTGTTTTTTATGTCGTGATAGCGCAGTGCCACTGGCAATACCGCAGCGTTTGCTTCCACTGCGGGTTGGAACAGCGCGGCGTGAAACGGGAGCAGGTCATCGCCGTAGGTTGTGGTTCCCTCTGGACAGATTGCGACGACCGCGCCCGAGGCGAGTGCGCCGGCAATGCCCTGGTTGGCGCGTCGCGCGCCGCTCTTGCTGCCGCGCTCGATGTACAGCGTTCCGGCACGGGTGCACATCCATCCCACCAATGGCCATTTCGCAACGTCGGCTTTCGAAACAAAGGTGGCGGGCAGCACTGCATTGATGACGAAGATATCAAGCCAGGAGACGTGGTTGCTGACAAGAAGACAGCGTTCTGGCACGGTCTCAGGCGTATCAACCGGTATCAACTTAATATGCAGAAGCAAGAGTAGTTCGCGTGACCAGCGCTGGCGGATTTTTGCCTGTTGCGCCGGAGACTTTCCCTGGTACAGGAACGCGGCGATACCCAGCGCGCGTAACAGGTGCAAAGCGAGCAGGATCAGGCGCGACAGGCGTTTGGCAAACGGCGTGGGGCGGTTCATGGCGGGATAATTCTAACGGGCTGCAACCCACGCGGGGCGGATCCGCCGTACCGGCGCCTTGGAAAAATCGTTGTAATGGCTGTAAATCCGCGCCTGGCGCGGCTTTACGGCCATTGTGTTTCGTGTAAATCGCTTAGTGGGAAACGCGGGTGACGCCGCCGGAGGTGAGCAGCCGGACGCGTTCGCCCGGTTTGAAACTTTCATCCGCGTCCTGGGTGATTGCACGCAATTCCCCTGACTCGAGGCGCACGGTGATTTCAAGCGCAGACTTTTGCGTAACCTTTTGCTCCAGCGCTTGTCCTGCCACGCCGCCAGCCACGGCGCCCAGTATCGATCCGATGGTCGATCCTTTGCCGCCGCCGATATTTGATCCAGCCACGCCGCCCACGGCACCACCGGCGATTGCGCCCACGGGGCCGCGGCTGCCTTCGATAGTGACTTGGCGCACGCTCTCCACCACACCCATGCGCACAGTGGCTTCACGTCGTGCCTGTGAGGCTGAGTAGACGCTGCCCGAACTGCTTTCGGTAGCGCAGCCGGCGAGTGATGCCACCGCGACCAGTGTGATGAGTGCGGCCTGATTGATTCCTGGTTTCATGTTTGACTCCTGCGTTCTGGTGTTAGGCCCATAGCGGGTCGCCAAATGCCTGCTTATAGCCGGCGTTAATCTGCTCGCGGGTCGGAGTGTGGTTCTGCCCGCCGCGCGAAGCAATCTTGAGTGAGCCCATCAGCGAAGCGATCTGTCCCGTCTTGCGCCAGTCAAACCCCGAGGTAATCCCGTACAACAGCCCGGCACGGTAGGCATCGCCGCAGCCGGTCGGATCGAGGATCTCTTCCGCTTTAACGCAAGGTATATCGATGCGTTGACCCCCGGTAAAAATAGACGAGCCCTCGGCGCCGCGCGTGACGATCAGCGCTTCAACCCCCGCGGCGATTTTTTCCAGCGTGGTGCCGGTGCGCTCCTCGAGCATTTTCCCCTCGTAGTCATTGACCGCGACATAGGTGGCAAGTTTCACGAAATTCAGCAACTCCTCACCGGAGAACATCGGCAGGCCCTGACCCGGATCGAATATGAAGGGGATTTCCTGCGCCGCAAGCTCGCGGGCGTGCAGCAGCATGCCCTCCCTGCCGTCGGGGGCGACGATCGCAAGGTCCACGTCCATCCAACCACTGACGTGATCCATGTGGGAGAAATTCATGGCGCCGGGGTGAAACGCGGTGATCTGGTTGTCGTCCAGATCCGTGGTGATGAAGGCTTGCGCTGTGAGCGCGTTGGCATGCTGTCGGACATGGGTGCGCGCGAGTTCGAGTTTATCCAGTCGCGTGAGATAGGGTCCTGCATCACTGCCGACCGTTGCCATGATCAGCGGATCGCCGCCCAGCAATTTCAGGTTGTAAGCGATATTGCCGGCGCACCCGCCAAACTCGCGCCGCATTTGCGGCACCAGAAACGACACATTCAGGATGTGAATCTGGTCGGGCATGATTTGATCTTTGAAATGCCCCTGAAACACCATGATGTTGTCAAAAGCCATCGAACCGCAAATGAGCGTGCGCATGTGAACTCCTTTTTGCTGTGTGATCGGGCGCCGTCGGCGTCCCAAAAAATACCGGTGATCTGTTTTCGGCCTACGGGTAGAAAAGATAAAGCCTGTAGCCCGTGGCCTTGATGTCGGCCAACTGCAAGGTGACGCGGATGGCCCGTTCCGCGCCCGCGGCAAACCCGCTTTCATTGTTCGGCGGGGAATCAAGGTAATCCGCGGCCAAAAGCACACGGCGCGCCAAGGGCAAGTCCTGTGTGTCGGTGAGTGTCAGCTCAAGAGCTGGATGGGCCTGCGCGAAGGCCGCACGATTGCGCAGGTTCGCGGTAAGAATCACCACATTCGGATTAACGCCGTCCGCCTGCAGGTCCGATGCCTCGATGGTCATTAGATCGGAGCGCTGGGGCAGCGGGATTGTGCAGCCAAGCAACGTACAGGCATCCTTTAGTAATGGTTTGGTTTCGGGTGCGAGCAAAGCGATGTCACTGCGGAAATAGAACAGGCCTTGGGCCGCCAGCAGCAATGCGAGCAGGGCAACCGTAGCGGTCCATGCCATTTGGTGCATCGGCTTCTTCGCCGTGGGGCCAAACGAAAATTCGGTCGGAGTCGCGCTGGTCAGAGTCGCCCGGAGTGGCGTTGCGTCCGGAATATGCGCCGGGACGGCGATGGGTACAGGTTGAACGGTATCCACGCTTGCCGGGGGTGTGTCCGCGGGTGTCGTCGCGCCTTCCGGCTCAGGCCATGCATTGAGCCGGTGCACATCCCGTGCGGGTGTCTCGAAGGCGGGTTTCGGTTCCTGTGGCGGCATCATCTCCAGCAGGTGTGCCATTGCGTCAAACACGTTCGCGCAGGCGCCGCATCTTACCTGACCGCCGCGTGCGGCCAGCTGGGTTTCGGTAACGCGAAACGCGGTCTGGCAGGCCGAGCATTGCGTGATCATGTGCGCCTCGTGCCTGTCAGGCAGACCCAGCCTTCGTCAAACGCGAACGCAACGAGCTCGAATTCGGGTCGGTAAGCTGCGATGACTTCGTCGGCTTGCGTCGCAAGGATGCCCGATAACACGATGCGCCCGCCTCGACGCGTGTGCCCGGTGAGTGCGGGTGCGAGCAGTACCAGTGGATTGGCAAGAATGTTGGCGACGAGTACATCAGCCTCGGTGTCCGGTGTCGCATCCGCAGAGTGGAACGTTGCGACGACGTTATTGTTCTCGCTGTTATATTTTGCCGTGGCGACGGCCTCCGGGTCGATATCGATGCCCGTTGTCGGACCGGCACCCAGCTTGACGGCCGCGATCGCAAGAATGCCCGATCCGCAGCCGTAGTCGAGCACCCGCTCACCACTCAGGAGGTTTGCCTCCAGCCATTGCAGGCAAAGCTTCGTTGTCGGGTGCGTACCGGTACCGAAAGCGAGGCCCGGATCGATATGGATGTTGATGGCCCCCGGGTCAGGGGGCTGGTGCCATGAGGGCACGACCCAGAGCCGTTGTGATACCTGGACCGGTTGAAATTGCGATTGCGTTCGGCGCACCCAGTCTTCATCGGCGACGATCTCGGTGCGATAGGACGGAATTTGCCCGAGCCCCGCTGCAGCGACTGCCGTCGCAACGAGAGCGGCAACGTCCTCTTCCGGTCGGCAAAGCATGCACAGCAGTGAACGATTCCACCCGGCCCGCTCGTCAGAGCCCGGTTCGCCAAAGTGAGGCCGCTCTGCGGCCGTCCCCGCATCGGCATCTTCCGCGCTGACGGAAAGCGCACCGGCCTCCAATAGCGCGTCGGACAGCGGCTCTGCGTGCGCCGCGTCCGTTTCCAGAATTACGGACAGCCAAGGCATGTAGGGTCACCGGGGGTGTAAACGTGTGTCCGCGGATTGGCGGTAATCAAGCGCATCAGCGCATGCACCTTTATAAACTGGGCTTGCAAGGACGTACTATTTCTTTTCGGGGCGTTTATTCTGTTGCGCGAGCTTTTGCTCCAGATAGTGAATGCTCGTACCACCCTTGATGAAGCGCGCATCCACGAGCAAATCCCGGTGCAAAGGCAGATTGGTCTGGATGCCCTCCACGGCCATCTCAGACAGCGCGATGCGCATGCGGCGTATCGCCTGGTCGCGGGTATCGCCGTAGGCTATCACCTTGCCCACCATCGAGTCGTAATTCGGCGGCACAAAATAGCCCTGG
>CAITSH010000274.1 GCA_903895005.1 uncultured Pseudomonadota bacterium | reverse complement strand
TTGCATCAGCAAAAAACTTTCCAGAATTGCACCGGGGTCACGTTCGAATAGCAAAGGATCATAAGCATCCAGCAATTCATTCGTTGACTGGAAACTCTCGTTTATCTGGATAGGCGCACTCTCCGATTTAGGGGACAGCGCAGCGCCGAGATTTTGCAGGAGGATTGTGTTCAACTGCGTAATCGCCTTAGCCGTACGGTAATAGCGCTGCATGAATTGCTCGCTAGCGCGCTTCGCCGTTGTGGGGGCGTATCCAAATTGCCGCGCGAGCGCGTCCTGGTAATCGAACAGCAGGCGGTCTTCCCGCCGGCCGGCGATGAAATGAAGTCGCGCGCGTATCTCCTCAAGCAAGGATTGATGGCGCTTCAATTGTCGCGATTCGGCGTGCGTGATCAAACCGCGCGTGGCCAGATCCTTCCAGCTATGACCAAAGCCACCGGCTCGCGCAATCCAAAGGATGATCTGCAGGTCACGCAGACCTCCAGGTGCCTCCTTGAAGTTCGGTTCCAGGCTGAACGGGGTGTCCTGAAACTTGGCATGACGCTGATCTTGCTCAAGGCGCTTGGCTTTGAAAAATGCCACGGCATCAAACGACGCGCGGGTAGCGGAATGAAACGCATTGAATAATTTTCTGCTGCCCATCACAAGGCGGGACTCAAGCATGCTGGTCTGGACGGTCACGTCTTTGAGAGACTCCGCGACGCATTCGTCAATCGTTCTAACGCTATGCGCTGCTTCTATCCCGATATCCCATAAGTTACCGATGAGGGACTCAAGCTGAGCCTTTAAAGCTTCGTCAGGTTGGTCTGGAAGAAGAAGAAGGATATCGACGTCCGAGTGGGGGAACAGTTCACCGCGACCGTAGCCCCCGACCGCCGCGAGAGCGAGCGATTTTGACATGTGGTGCCGTCGCCACACGTCTTGCAAAGCGCGGTCAACGAGCCGACGGGACTTGCGGAGTAACAGTGCCGTGTCCGGCTTGGCGATAAAGCGCTGCCGGAGGAGTGTGCGATCCGATTGCAGCTGGATTCGCAGGGCGGCGGTGGCGCGACCAAACAGGTTTGAAACCTCGGTCGATGGTGCCCTTGCTGTGTCGGCCACCCGCGTCGTCTCAGGCTGTTGGCTCGGCGGGGGCACCTTTCGATACCGTGAGGACCTCGAATCCCGAATCTGTAACGAGAACCGTGTGCTCCCACTGGGCGGAAAGGCTATGGTCTTTTGTCACGATAGTCCAGCCATCCGCGAGTTCCCGGATGGCTGGCTTGCCGGCGTTTATCATTGGCTCGATCGTGAAAGTCATGCCGCTCCGGATTGTCATGCCCGTTCCGGGGCGCCCGTAATGAAGAACCTGGGGATCTTCATGGAATTTGCGGCCGATCCCATGCCCGCAAAATTCACGGACAACGCTGAATCCCGAATTCTCAGCGTGCTGCTGTATTGCCGCGCCGATGTCCCCGAGTTGCGCGCCCGGTCGCACCTGTCGTATGCCTCGCCACATGCATTCGTACGTAACTTCACACAGGCGCTTTGCCTGGATACTGGGCTCGCCCACATAGAACATGCGGCTCGTATCTCCATGAAAACCGTCTTTTATAACCGTAATGTCAAGATTGACAACATCGCCGTGCTTAAGAATTTTGTCACCCGGCACCCCATGGCACACCTGATGGTTCACGGATGCGCATATCGACTTCGGGTAAGGCTTGTAGCCGGACGGGGCGTAATTTAACGGTGCAGGGATGGTGTGCTGAATGTCGACCATGTAGTTGTGGCACAGCCGGTCCAGCTCCCCCGTTGTAACGCCGGGCTTGACGTATAAGGAAATAAAATCAAGGACTTCCGATGCGAGACGCCCAGCGATCCGCATTTTGTCTATTTCTTCAGCTGTTTTGGGAGAGGTCGACATTAAGTTAGCATCGGTTAAAGAGCGCGAAGGATACGGGATGCTGCGAGGGAGTGCAATTTGGCGCGCAAGTCCCAGAGTCTAGCGACTGCCGTCAGGCACGGCGTCTAATTTGCATAAGGCTTTGTTGCGAAAGCGCTTGTTTTAAGGGTAAAATAGCGGGCTTGATATGTATTTGGTCAAGGAATGTGTCTTTTGGTCCTTGGCGATTCTTCTCCGTCTCCCCCTTAGGGTGCTTTTTTGACCGAGTTACGGGTTCAGAAAGGTTCTGGGACGAGACGGAAAACACTAACCCTAAGAAGGAGTATCTCAGTGTCAACAACAATGCGTGAAATGCTTGAAGCGGGGGTGCACTTTGGCCACCAAACCCGATTCTGGAACCCCAAAATGGCTCAGTACATCTTTGGGCATCGCAACAAAATCCACAT
>CAITSH010000273.1 GCA_903895005.1 uncultured Pseudomonadota bacterium | reverse complement strand
GATGCCGCAACAGATCATGAAAACCTCGTGAGCAAATCCGTCGCAGACCATGTGGTCCGCGACCGGCTCTGGGAACGGCACATGCTCCTGGCGCGGCACGGTGCCACACCGGCCGACGGCGTTAATCGCCAGGCGCTTTCATCGGCGGAAATCGCCGCAAGGCGCGAGTTGCTCGCATGGGCTGGCGCGCTGGGCCTAACTGCCTTTACTGATGCGGCCGGCAATTTCTTTTTACGCCTCGAGGGCCGTGACCCGTCTGCAGCGCCGGTGCTCTCCGGGTCGCACATCGACAGCCAGCCCACTGGTGGCAAGTTTGACGGCGTCTATGGCGTGCTCGCCGCGCTTGAGGCGGTTCAGGCCATTCGAGAGAGCGGCATGCAGCCGCGGCGTGCGATCGAGGTCGTGGCCTGGATGAATGAAGAGGGTTCGCGTTTTGCGCCGGGCATGATGGGCTCGGCTGTATTCGCCGGGGATATGGCGCTTGATGAGGTGCTGCCGGTGCGCGACGCCGACGGCGTGACGGTCAAGCAAGGTCTTGCAGACATGGCGCGCGCGTTTCCCGGGGTACCGATGCGTGCGCTGGGGAGGCCCGTCGCAGCTTACGTAGAGGCGCACATCGAACAGGGCCCGGTACTGGAAAAACTGGGTTTCAGCGTCGGCGTGGTCACCGGAATACAGGGCAAGCGCACCTTCCGTGTCGTGGTAACGGGCGAAGACGCGCACGCAGGAACCGCCGCGTTGCGCGAGCGCAAGGATGCGCTGCTGGCGGCCACGGCCATGATCCAGGCGCTTTCTGCGGCAATGCACGACGATGATGACATCGTTAAATTCACAGTCGGCCGCCTGGAGGTCAAGCCCAACGCGCCTTCGGTCGTTGCGGGCCATGTGCAGTTCTCGATTGATTTACGCCACCCGGTCGGATCGCGTTTGCGCGAACTGGGTGACTGCGTTGCGGCGGTCTGTGACAGGAACGCCGGGCCGTGCGAGGTCAAGGTTGATGAACTGGTCACCGCCTGGCCGCTGGAATTTCCGGCCGCGATGCAGGCCGAAGTGCGTGATGCCGCAACCCGTCTGGGCCTGCGCAGCATGGACCTGCCCTCGGCGGCGGGTCATGATTCCCGCTACCTGCACGGCATTTGCCCGGCGGCGATGATTTTCGTGCCTTGCAAGGGGGGCATTAGCCACAACGAGGCCGAGTCCGCGGCGCCCGGCGACCTTTATGATGGCGCGCGGGTGCTGGCTGAAACGCTGGCGACGCTGGCCGAGCGCTGACCCCACCCAATTGTTACCCTTCGTCATCCGTCACCCAAATCAATGACACGCCTGCTGCTGCGCCACGCTGATGCCATTCACACCTGCGATGACGCGCGTACGGTCATTCGCGATGGCTATGTACTGATCGAGGACGGGCGTATCGCCGCGGTCGGACCAGAACCCGCGCCGGCCATGGAGGTGGACGAAGAAATTTCCATGGCCGGTTGCCTGGTGACGCCGGGCCTTGTGAACATCCATCACCACCTGTTCCAGACCCTCACCCGCGCCATTCCGCTGGCCAATCGCGCCTCGATACTCGACTGGCTTTACGCGCTCTATCCGGTCTGGGCGGAGATCGACGCCGACGCCTACTACTGGGCGGCCCTTGCCAACAGCTGCGAACTGCTCACTTCGGGTTGCACCACCAACGCCGACTTTGCCTACCTGATGCCCGAACGCGACGGGGAGATGGCCGCCGAGGAGATTCGCGGCGTGCGCGAGGCGGGCATGCGCTTTACGCTCACGCGCGGTGGCATGCCCACGGTCGAGGCCGACTTGGAGACGCGACTTCGCCCGCTGATGGGCGCGCAGCTCGATCGCATTCTCGATCGCGAGGAAACGCTGTTCCCGGCGCTTGAGAAAACCATCGCGCGCTACCACGACACCTCAAACGGTTCCATGCTGCAGGTGGCGATCGGCCCGACCAGCGTGACCTACCTGCGGCCGCAGTTCATGCGCCGCTTTGCGGACTTGGCGCGCGCCAATGCCTGCGGCCTGCATGTGCATTTTGATCCGCGCCCGGATGAGCACGAGATCATGCGTTCGCGCGGCGGCAAGCCGATTGAATTTTTGCGCGACTCGGGCTGGCTGTGGGAGCGCACGTGGTTTGCGCATTCCACCCTGCTCAATGGCGAGGAGATGACGGCGATCGCCGATGCGGGCGCCAGCATCGCGCACTGCCCGCATTGCATCATCCGCCTCGGGAAAAAGGCCGCGCGCCTGGGACATTGGCGCGCCCACGGTATCAACGTCGGGATCGGCGTCGACGGCCCGGCGAGCAGCGACACCAGCAATATGCTCAATGAAATGCGCCTGGCGATGATGTTGCACCGGGTAGGGGGGTACGAAGACGGTGAGCCCGCCGAACAATGGCTGACGCCTGCCGATGTGTTGTGGATGGCGACACGCGGTGGCGCGCGCGCACTGGGCCGCGACGACATCGGGCAGCTCACTCCGGGCAAGGCCGCGGATGTTGCGGCGTTTCCCTTGAAGCGCCTGTCCCTCGCCGGTGCCGTTCTCGACCCGCTGGCAGGCCTGCTGATGGCCGGCAGCGATCCGTACGCTGCGCTGACCATCGTGAATGGCAGAGTGCGCGTGCGCGATGGGCATATGGTGGATGTGGACGAAATGCGCGCCTTCGATGGCGCCAATGCGGCTGCTAGCCGCCTCATCGACGCGGCGCAAAAGCGTACCGGCTTCGATTTCAGCAGGCACGTTTAGCCCGCTTGATTGTTCGTTGCCGCCGTGAGGCATTGGCTGGAAAGCCCCTACTGGCGCGGGTTTGCGGGCGATTGACGCCGCGCCCAAGCGGTCCGGCGCTAGGGCTTTAACCTCGCAAGCCGTGCCTCGAGGCGCGCGACATCATCGCGAAGCGTGTCCACGGCGCGGGAAAATTCTTCCACTTCCTCGGCGCGTGCAACCAGCGGTTGTTCCTCGGTCCAGTATTCGGCAAGGTTCTCGCCGGTGCGCAGCAGCGCGTCCTTTTGCCAGGCGAGGAAGTCGCGGCCGGCGTTGGCGATGCGATGTGCGGCGATGTTGCCGAATACCCGTGACAGGTCGTCCTCGACATCCCACTTGAGATTGCGGAACAGGAACTGCACCGTGCTCGCCAGGTCGGCGTTGCCGCTGACATCGACGTGCTGCAGCAGCGCATTGCTGCCGCTCAACAAATGCGGCAGCGCGCCCGGCTTGATGGTCAGCGTGAGTTCGGTTGGGTCATCGGTACCGGCCGGCGCGACAAGCCCGTCTGAAGCCACCTTCAGACGCATCTCGGGCAGGGGTGGGGCGCGAAACAACACGACCTTGCCGGCAAAGGGCTTGAGCCGGTCGCGCGCCCAGCCCTCGCCTTGCAGCAGGTGATTGAGGGCGTGTACGGCCGGTTGCGCATACAGCGGTGGTGACTTGCTCGATACGGAGTCCATGCTTGCAATTATCGTCCAGCTTGGCGAGGCGCGCAGGCATGCAGCACCGGGGCGGCTCGGGTAAGCTGCCAAGCAGGGCGATACCCGGCCGGGCAGAGCGGGCGCGCCGAGAAGACTTTATCAAGGAGGAATCATGAAACCAAGCCAAAATTTTTTCAGCGGGCGGGTGTTGTCGCTCGTGTCTTTTGCGTTTGCACTTGCCATCGCCGCCGGTTGTGCGCAACAAGCCCAGCGCGTTGAAGGCGCCGCCGCCGGTTCGGGCGGACCGCGGTACGCCGTCGATCCCTACTGGCCCAAGGCCTTGCCAAACAACTGGATCCTCGGACAGGTTGCCGGCATCGCCACCGACAGCCGCGACCACATCTGGGTGATTCACCGTCCGCGCACCGCCACCGAGGATGAGCGCGGCGCCACTCTGAATCCGCCGCGTTCCAAGTGCTGCATACCGGCGCCCGCAGTGCTTGAATTCGATGCCGCAGGCAATATGTTGCGTGCCTGGGGTGGCCCCGGCGCCGGCTACGAGTGGCCCAAAAATGAGCACGGCATTTATGTCGACCCCAAGGGCAATGTCTGGATCGGCGGCAATGACAACACCGATCATCAACTCCTCAAGTTCACCGCTGAGGGCAAGTTCCTGCTGCAGATCGGTCGCGCCGGCGCGAGCAAGGGCAGCAATGCCACCGACCAGTTGGGCCGCCCGGCCCACATGGAGCTGGATGTCGCGGCCAATGAGTTGTTCGTCGCCGACGGGTACCTCAACAAGCGCGTCATCGTGTTTGACGCCGACAGCGGCGCGTATAAGCGGCACTGGGGCGCCTATGGCAACAAGCCCGACGATGCCAAGCTGCCCTTTTACAACACCGAGTCGCCCCAGTTCGCCAACCCGGTGCATTGTGTGCGCCAGACGCGCGACGGTTTGTTGTACGTGTGCGACCGTGCCAACAACCGCATCCAGGTGTTCCGCAAAAACGGGCAGTTCGTGCGCCAGTTCACCCTCGAACCCAAGACCCTGGGCTCGGGCTCGGCCTGGGACCTGATCCCGACCGAGGATGCGGCGCAAAAATACCTGCTGGTCGCCGATGGCAGTAACAACGAAGTGCACATCATGGTGCGCGAGACCGGCGAGAAAATCGGTTCCTTCGGCCGTAACGGCCGCAATGCCGGTGACTTTCACTGGGTTCACAATATTGCCATCGACACAAAGGGCAGCGTGTACACGTCCGAGGTGGATACAGGCAAGCGGGCCCAGCGCTTCAGGAAGGTGCAATAGGCGTTACGCGACGCAAGCCGCCGTCGTACTCTCTCTCCGTTGACGGGGTACTTCGGTCCCCGGACGGGAGAGCAGGCTATTGCGACTCGACCGCTTGTCGCATGGCAACCCATCCAATTCAGAGCCGTTACACTCAAGCCCTTGGCCGGGCTGTTCGCCCCCGTCAATCTTTATAAAGGACTTTTCCAGATGACATCTGTTTTGAAACGGGCGTTGCTGGCCTTTGCTGCATGTGCATGGGCCGCTTTGCCGGCGATTGCGCAGACTTACCCGGACAAACCCATTCGCATCATTGTCCCGTTCAGCCCGGGCGGGGGCACGGATACCTTTGGCAGGATCGTCGCGCAAAAACTGCAGGAGCGTCTGGGCCAATCGGTCTTGGTTGAGAACCGGCCCGGCGCCGGCGGAAACATCGGTGCGGATGCAGTGGCCAAGGCGAGCCCCGACGGGTATACGCTGCTGCTCGCGCAGGACAGTCTTGCCATTGTTCCCTGGCTGTCCAAGGCCTTGCCCTTTGATCCGATCAAGGACTTTGCACCCATAGGCGTGGGCGTGTTCATGCCGATGATGCTGGTGTCGGCCAACAACCTTCCTGTCACCTCACTCTCCGATTTGATCACCTATGCAAAGGCCAACCCGGGCAAGCTCGCTTACGGCACACCCGGGGCGGGCACGGCGCATCACCTGAATTTCGAACTGTTCCTGACCCGCATTGGCGCGACCATGGTTCACGTGCCGTACAAGGGTGCGGCGCCGATGACGGCGGACCTGGTGTCGGGCAACCTGCAGGTGGCGTTCAGCGCGCTCAGTTCGGCAATGCCGCTCGTAGCCGGCGGCAAGATGCGCGTGCTGGCCGTGGCGGATCAGGAACGCGTGCCGCAGTTGCGTGACGTCCCGGCAATCAACGAGACGCTGCCCGGGTACACCGCGCACGTCTGGTTTGGCCTGATGGCGCCGGCCAGAACGCCTGCGCCGATTGTCACCAAGCTTTCGGAGGAGTTGCGGACCATCATGAATCTTCCGGATGTGCGCGAACGGCTGGGCAGCCTCGGTTACCAGGTCAAACCGACCACGCCGGCGCAAATGAACAAGCTTATGGCCGACGAGTACGAAAAATGGGGGCAGGTGATCAAGGCTGCAGGAATCAAACCCGAATGAGTGGAGGGCAGTGATGGAAAACGAAATGGCCGGCAAGGGGGGCTGCGGCGGGCGCAAGGGCGTGATCGAATTGGTGCCCGAAGGCGTTGCCTACCCGCCAAAATTCGGCAGTCCGACCGCGCTGGGCGTACGTGCCGGGGATTTCATTTTTATCTCCGGAATG